>MNTL01000025.1 GCA_001916965.1 Roseburia sp. CAG:10041_57 | reverse complement strand
CCGATCACAAGAATGTTTTTATTCCTTGCATACTTCGGCTGCTTTGGTCTGCCGGACATCATAAGACGCTCCGTTGCCGTTAAAAGCACGTTGTTTTCAAATACTGGATCGACATAAGGCTCTATGTCCTTGGCAGTTCCCCACCTTGCCGAACCGTACTCAACTCCCTGCCGGAATTTCTTTGCATTTTTCGCTTTATAATAAACTACCATACGAAATCCTATCCCGCATCCCACACCTACCAATAAATCTCTTGGCAGGAAACTCGGAAGGGGATTATGGAACGCACCTCCAATCCCATTGATCGTGTCCAACACTTTCTGTAATGTGTTGTCACCTGCCTGCTGTCCATACAGCCATGAAACCTTATTCAGAACATACCCGAAGATCACATAGGGAGCACATTTCAGGGCAAGCTGCTTTTTATTTACCCCTTTTGTTTTTTCTTTGAGAGTTTTCGGAATTGACTGCAAATCTTTCACAATCCTGTCAATGACCTTGCTTATAAGCTCTGTCCCTTGTCCTTATTTTTCTCTCTGCTGCGCTCCTTATTTTTATTCTGTGCGATCATCTTCTGAAGTCCTTTCAGTTTCTGTCTGAGTGACGGACGCTGCTGTTTTTTCTCATTAACTTTGACAAATTCCTTGAATGCCTGTGCAATCACATCGGCATCCTTGCCCTTGAAAAATACAAGATACTTGGGTGGTTCCATGGTCTTATCCTTTTTTACTGCGAAATCGACATTGTATTTCCTTGCAACACGCTCAAAGGATTTAATATTGCTATCCGTAACCTCAATGGACTTTGCACCCTCTCCCTGACCGACCAGCTTTTTTACCGGGATTTTCCCATGGGAAGGCTCCTTATGCTTCTGGTGTTCCAGATACATCTTCATCGCCTTCTGTAACACGCTTGCGGTCAGTTTGGAAGTCTTGATTGCAAGAGCAATGGTTTTCTGTGTTGTTTCCTCCTGCACGGTGTACCTCCTTCCTTATCTGCACCAACTTGATTTAGGGTGGAACCAACAGCCTGTGAAGCTGTGTTTTCATTGCCATACTTACTGCTCCTCCCCTTCCTCAAGGTCTTTATCCCACCAGTTCATTTCTTCCTCATAAAAATCCTCGAATATATCAGCAGGAATATTTTCTTTCTGCTTTCTCGCTTTCATAATGTCTCTTGCTATTTTTGCCACAATTACCACAGCAATAACAGCAAGCAATAATTTCTTCACATCTTTTCTGTTCATTTCCTTTTCCTTTCCACTTCTGGACGCCGTGACCAGAAGTTGTTGCAATAAAAAAACAGATACAAAATCTTTCGATCTCATATCTGCCTTAACGCTGTATATTTTTCTATATTCTTTTTGATTAGTAGAGCTTTGCACCTGCCGGAATTGCATCATCCAGCATAACTAAATTCAGCTTTTCCTCTCCATTTACTGTATGAACAGCGGATAAAAGCATACCACAGGAATCAATTCCCATCATACTTCTAGGTGGTAAATTTGTAATTGCAAGTAATGTCTTTCCGACCAGTTCCTCCGGTTCATAATATGCATGGATTCCAGAGAGAATAATTCTGTCTGTTCCTGTGCCATCATCTAAAACAAAATGTAACAGCTTTTTGCTTTTCTTCACAGCACTACATTCTTTTACTTTTACAACACGGAAATCTGACTTGCTGAATGTATCAAAATCCACCATTTCCTCAAATAATGGTTCTGTTTCCACCTTTGGCTCAACAGGCTCAGTAACCTGTTCTTCTAAATTCATATTTTCATCGCACATATTCATTTCCTCCAGACATAATAAGCTAATGCCCATTATAGCAGAAAAGCTGTGCTTTGAGAAGAAATTCCTAACTTGAAAATCGTGTACATCTTTGCACCGATCAGATTATCTTCTATCCATACATCATCGAGCAGCAGACAATGTGATAACACTTCCAGATTTTCCATGTTTATCAGCCGTTGAACAACAGTATTTGTATTCTCCGGTATTTCATGAGCTTCCATTGCAATATCCCGCCTTGCTTCCCTGCAATACTTATACAATCCCAAGATATACTTATTCGACAGGATAAAACCATACGCATCATTATTCAGATATATCATTTTATGCTTTTCCCATTCCTCCGGCAATGAAAAATAGCACTTTGCTGTTTCGATATAGCAGTCTCCCTCATAAGTAGGCTTTATCTTCCTTTCCTGCCGGAGCATCTGATGATATATCTTTTCCCGGTCAAATATACTTCTTGCTCTGGTAAAATCAGGTGTCCTTCCACGCATAAAAGTGTAAACATTATTGATCACCGTTTTTCCCGCTAAAGACTTGTAATTGCCTACCCTGTGAAGGTACTGCAATACCTGTGTCAGCTTCTCCACAGAAGTAATCTCTTGATAATTATTTGTATCAATCTCCATTTGTTCAAAAGATAATGGTGTGCTTCCTTTTTTGATTTCACGCTCCATGATACGCTTGGTGTCTCTCATTGATTCCATATCAGTTCCTTTCCACTTCTGGACGCTGTGACCAGAAGTTATAAAATAAGCAGGTATAAAAACTTTCATTTCATACCTGCTCCTGTTCAGCAAGAAATTCTCTTTCCTGCAAGTTCCATTATGATATTGATTACTTCCCTAATGATTGCAATAATTTTTATTGCAAGGACAATCACTCCGATCATGCCGCCTATGACTGCGTCAAGTGCCAACACTCCAATGCTCCCTGCAATTCCAAAATTGCGAGGTATCAGCAGTACGAGCATCTTTTGTATGCCGAATGGAAATCCACTCATAATCCAGAATTGAAACCAGTTTACTCCGTTCTCTCCCATACATATCCAGTAACACATATTCAGCCATACTGCAACAAATGCCAGCGGCAAAATCACCTTAAATAATACCCTTTTCATGCCATCCACCTCCATACATATCATGCTGCACTTCCTGCTGATAGAAATGATTTATCGTAGTTGGTGCATTATAAAGTGCTGTTATCATATACGCTTTGATATTTGTAATCTTTGTCGTTGTCTCTTTCATGCAACCAATCACATATTCCAGATGACTGCTGTTCAGTTTCAAGAATCTGGATTTTACAAGCTCATACGGATAATCCTCACCTGCAACTCGGATTGATTTTCTCTTTACGCACACTACTTCGCAGATTATCCCAAATAATTCGTCATAAAGTTCTTTTTCACCATAACCATCATACTTCATGTGATGATCATAATTGATATTTTCTTTAATCAATTCTATGTATGCCTGTGCATCATCCATCGAATCAATCACATCATCTTGTGGCTTTTCTGTTGCAGATTGATTGATAGGATTGTTATAACTCTCCTCAGTATGGTTATAATTAGTCTGATTCATATAAGTCTGATTATAGTTAGTATAATTAGGGTTCGATTCTCCGACTTCTTGAGGTTCGATTTCCGAACTTCCAGAG
>MNTL01000065.1 GCA_001916965.1 Roseburia sp. CAG:10041_57 | reverse complement strand
ATTGGGTGAAAACAAAAACTTGAAATGAAACCGTGTTACACCCAGCATTTATAGGGTATACGCCCGAAATAAGGTTATCAAGTTTCACGGATTAAGGTATAATATATTCTCTTTGTTGTGAACAAAGCAGTAATTGTCCTACTTCTTCTATTGGCATTTGCTCTTCTACAATATTGTAAAGGAAATCAAACGCTTCCCTGCACTGCATATTTTCCTGTAGCAAGTACTGTTTACTTGACAATTCAAGGCATTTTCCCTCCAACTCCAGGAGTGCATACATTGGCATTAAAGATCCATTTTGGTAAAGACATTCTTTAGCTTTTTGTATTGTTATAAGCGCTTCCTCTACCTTATCTTGTCTGAAATATACTTTTGCCAGCAGCCACATTGCATGAGGATAAATTTTTACCAGTTCTTCCTTATCTGTATAATGGTGTAATAGAAAAATACAGTATGCATTCAGTTTTTCTTCCGCCTCCTGCAATTCTCCTAACATTATTTTCATATATGTAATCAGTAAAACAATTCTTATTTCCTGATTACACAGATACATACTTCCGTTTTGATCCCACTTTGCATGAGTAATCTGCAAAGCTTCCAGTAATTGTGTCTTACAAGTCCGGGCATCTCTATTATCAAGATATTCGATCAATGCCTCTATTTTTCTATAATACTGCTTATGCACATTGTTTTTCATATCTGTCCATGCAGTATATTCTTCTAATTTCATTTTGGCACTTTGTGAATCATTTTTACTAATGCAGTCAGCTATTTCATCCCTCAGACGAATCAACTGGTAATCATCATTGGTAATGCCCTTTTCTATTTTATCAGCACATTTACCTAGTCTTTCAAACAAAGTCTCCATCACAACATAGTCCAGTTCTTTTTCTCCCTTTTCAAGCTTGCACATAAAATTAGAAGAAATAATGCCATCTGCTATGCTTTTTTGAGAAATTTTTTCTTTTTCACGTATCCCTGCTAATATGGTTCCCAGATTGTTTGTCATAACCTTCACTATCCCTTTTCTTTTGAAAGTAAATCCTGATTTCTTCTTCCACCAGCCCCTGTCCGATTACGATAACAACCTCCTGCGCCTGTTCTATCGTCTTCATGGAGAAGCTATCCTTTGTTGCATTAATCTCTATCCATCTGCCATCTGCCTGTTGGAAGAATCCTTTTACACGTAAGATCTGCCCACATTTCTCATCTGCAAACAATTTCTCTACAGTGCCTTTTATCACCTCTGCTGTCATATGCACATTCATGAAGAAGAGAGAGGTAAATGCATCATTATGATCGAACCACAGCTTCTCATGGTCTGCACTGTGCCAGCCACAGTTTAACAGTCTCTCATAGTCTTCCGGTGTCAGTTCATTCCAGGGCTTTGTGATGACCTCATCTGTAAGTGTACGATTGCTGTGAAATTCCTCTAACATACCGTTGAGCCGTTTTATACTTTCCTGAATCTGTTCCGGTGCAGCTTCCTGCGCCTTACTGAATATGATTGCACCGGCATTTGCAATCTGTGAGGTCATCAGATACCTCGCCTGCTTAGACAGATCATCCTCAACCCTGGAATCTACGATGGTAAAGATATTACCCGGCTCATACCAGTTGCTGACAGGCTCTTCATATAACACATCGAAGAAAGCATCTACATCATAGATTCCGGATGGCTCTACCACAACTCTCTTAAAGCCCTGCATTGCCATGGCAATGAGCTTCGCCTTGAATCGCCTCTTCCAGTCTGCCTCTACATTACCGCCTACAATCTGCTCTACATCACACATTTCAGAATCCAGGTCTGAGAGCATGACCATATCTACATTGACTGCGCCGAAATCATTTTCTATAATACCTACCTTCATACCCTTTTCTACTAGATAGGAAGCATATTTTCTTATAAAAGTGGTCTTTCCTGAACCCAGGAAGCCTGTAATTAAATCTACTTTAATCATACTAATCCCCTGCCTTTCGCCCTTATTTTAGCATGAAAGCTTCTCTCCAACAATCTACGTACCTGATATTTTCTACCAAAAATAAGAGGCTGCGCGAAACAGCCTCTTACTCTATATTCTACATGATTTATTTGGTTCTCTGATAGATTTCGTTGATGTAATCTGCCATTGTGATGCTGTTAAGTCCTTCACAGGAAGCAACGTATGCATCCCAGTCAGCATCTACATTCTTAACACCTGTTGCGAACTGTAATGTCCATGTATTAACATTATCGATCAAAGGTGTCTTCCAAAGGTTCAACTGCTCGTTCTCTTCTTCGTCTGCTACATAAGAAGGATCAAGAGGCTTGACGTCTCTGGCTTCTGTAATACGGTTTACGAAGTCCATAATATCAGGATTGAAGTTATCTGTCATCTCTGCGATTGTACCGCCGTAGTAGAAGTTACCACCTGCATAGCCCCACTGTAAACGGATATCAATATCACTCTCATCACCGGCAATACCAAGACCACCACACTGATAGCCATCCAGTAAGGACTTGGTTCCATCAGCATTTACCTGATATGTCTCACCTTCAACGCCCCACTTGGTCAGGTTATATGCTTCATGTGAGTAGAATAACCAGTCTACGAAACGGATCATCTTAATGAAGCCTTCCTCTCCTAATTCATCCAGTGCTCTCTTAGAGATCATAACACCATTCTCAAGTCTGGAGTTCTCAGGAAGGTAATTTGTCTTTTCTCCTCTTGGAAGCAGACACAGATATGTCTCATAGTTGCCGGCACCAAGGTTCTCATCCAGGTTAGCCAGCCAGCTTGTGTACTGGGAACGGTTTACACTAAGGATTGCTGTCTCACCACGATAGAACTTGTTACATGCTGTCTGATTATCCTGTGTAAATGTTTCAGGATCAAGGATTCCACCCTGTACATATTTGGTTACTTCGCTTAAATATGCCTTGAAGTTATCGCTTGTAGGTCCAAAATACCATTCATCCTTGGTTGAATCATATAACATACCGTTTCCGATAGCCCAGCCTGCCTGTACATCATAGGCACTTGCCATAAGCTTTAACAGGTTACCGCCGGAACCGTCTGTAACTTCACTTCCACACCATAAATCACTCCATACATAATCAGATTCTTTAATCATACCCTCTGATACCATGTATGCTTTTACTTTAACAAGTGCATCATACAGATCATCCCATGTCCAGTCCTTCTCAATTGCAGGTACATCTACACCTGCTGCATCGAAGAGATCTTTACGGATCATGAATGTATAGTCCTGAACAGGAGCTTCCAGCATACCAGGTAATCTGTAGAACTTACCATCTGATTTGGTAATGGTCTTTAAATCATCCTGCATATTGTACTTCTCTACGAAATCCGTAAAGTAAGGCATATACTGTGTATAATCGGAAATAGGTACGATTGCACCGCCATCTACATATGGAGATTCATCATAAGTCTTTGGAATGATATAGGCAGCTTCACCTGCATTGATCATCAGAGCTACTTTCTGATTGTAATCACCACTGTCAATACTTGTGATATCCAGTGTTACATTGGTAACTTCTTCAATTTTCTTGAATACACCTTCTGTTTTCCAGGTATCTACCATAGGATACCAGCTTGCATCTGAGAAGAAGAAGGAATAAGTTACAGGATCATCAGAATGGAATGTTGTATCCAGTCCATACTGGTAGTCAAGATTCTCTTCGACTGCCGCCTCCGTGGATGCAGCTTCTGTACCTGTTGTATTTTCTGTCTTAGAGCCTGTGCTTGTATCTGTAGAAGTACTCTGCGTATCCCCCGAACTTCCACATCCTGCAAGGCTTCCTGCCACCATTACTGTTGCCAGTAACATACTGAGAATTTTCTTTTTCTTCATTCAATTAACCTCCCTAATAACATCTTGTTTATATAGTTTCATGCCTTACGGCTTGCTACCCCTGATAGTTTTATTCTTTTACGCCACCTAACATCATACCCTGTACGAAATACTTCTGAATGAAAGGATAAATGCAGATAAGCGGTGCTGCTGTCAATACCATACAGCAGGACTTGATGTTGGATGCTATCTGTGCTGCATCAGCAGTAGCACCCGGGTCATTACTCGTTGCAGAACCATTGATGATCTGTCTTAAGTAATATGCCACAGGCCACTTCTTCTTATCATCCAGATACAGGAATGCATTGAACCAGTTGCTCCAGTATCCTGTCATATAAAACAGTGCCATAGTTGCCATGATTGGCTTGGATAATGGAAGCACGATTTTGAAGAAGATACCTATATGAGTGAGTCCGTCAATAGATCCTGCCTCTTCCAGTTCTCTTGGGATTCCTGCAAAGAAGGACTTCATTAACAATACATAATATGTACCGATCAGACCTGGCAGGATGAATGCTGCTACAGTATCACGCAGTCCCAAATAAGTCATTAATACGTAATTAGGAATCATGCCGCCGCCAAAATACATGGTGAAAATGATAAGTGGTGCTGCTATCTTATTGAGTCTTAACTCCGGCTTGGATAATGGATAAGCAAGCATTGCGGAGAATAACAGAGAACCAACTGTACCAATCACAGCATAGAAAATTGTATTTCCATAATATCTGATGAAATCACCTTTTGAAATTACACTCTTATATGTAGTCAGGTTAAACTCTACCGGCCATACCTTTACCAGACCCTGTACAATTGCAGACTCAGATGAGAAAGACTGCGCAACCAGATACAGGAAAGGATACAGGGTAATGACACATACCAGAATCATAAGTATTGTGTTGCATACCTGAAATACACGATATCCTGTCGATACTTTAATTTTGGTCCTTGATGAGACCATATCCATATTTTTTGCCATATTCTTTCCACCTCCTTAGAACAATCCGCTTTCTGTCGTTTTCTTGGATACAATATTGGCAAGTGTCAGTAATACCAGATTGATCAGGCCTTCAAACAATCCAACTGCGGTAGCATAACTGTAGTTACCTGAACCGATACCCATTCGATATACATAGGTTGAAATGATATCTGCCTTCTCATAAGTCATTGGGTTATACAACAGGAATACCTTCTCAAATGCCCCACCGGAGCCTACCAGACCACCGATATCCAGAATCAGTAAAGTTGTAATCGTAGGCAAGATACATGGTATCGTGATATTCCATACTCTTTGGAAATGGTTTGCACCATCAATTTCTGCTGCCTCATACAGATCAGGACTGATACCTGCAATTGCAGCCAGGTAGAGGATAGTTCCCCAGCCAAGTCCCTGCCACAGACCGGAACCTACGAATATGGTTGTGAACCACTCAGGTAATGCCATAAAGGAAATTGCTTCATGTCCATGTGCTACTAGGAATCCATTGATAGGACCGTTAGTAGATAACATCTCACGGATCATACCTGCAATGATTACCATGGAGATGAAATGCGGCAGATAAGATACCGTCTGCACGAATTTCTTCCAGTGAATGTTCTTGATCTCATTGAGTAATAATGCAAAGATCAGAGTCAGTGGGAAACGGAACAGTAAGTAAATAATATTCAATCTTAATGTATTGGCAAATGCTCTCCAGAACATCTGATCTCTGATGAACTGTCTGAAGTATTTGAATCCACTCCACTCTACACCAAAGATTCCACCACCTGCGCGGTATTTACGGAATGCAATGACATTACCGAACATTGGTATATATCTGAATACCAGATAATATATAATGGGAATTACCAGAAACATATACAGACGCCAGTTCTTCGCGATATGTTTTCCAAGAGGCATTTGCCCATTTTTACTTGCTTTTACCTTTGTCTTTGCCAAGTAAATCTCCTCCTTTTTATGTATTACTCTACAATGATACGATTCTCAGGAATCTTTACTTCAAATTCTACAGGGCTGTTTCCTGTAAGCTTGTGGCTTCTTGCATCCGGCTGACTGCTTCCTACATATACTTTACAGCTGCCTTTGGTCAGTACCATCTCACCATCTTCATTGTATAATGCAAAAGCCTTGTCGGTTAATATGATTTCCACATGCTTCGTTTCATTTTTCTTTACAGCAGCCTTCTTTAATCCTTTCAGCTGTACCTTAGGTGCATCCTTTAATCCTGTAGATACATAAACCTGTAAGGTCTGTGCGCTGTCATACTCGCCTACATTACTGATATCTGCTTCTACCCTGATACCCTCTTTTGTTACTACATCTGCGGAAAGCTTCACATTGCTGATCTCGAAATCCGTATAGGATAATCCATATCCAAATGGGAACAATGCTTCCTGCTCCATATATCTGTAGGTTCTGCCCTTCATTGCATAATCTGTAAATTCAGGAAGTTCTTCAGAAGATTTATAGAAAGTAATCGGTAACTTGCCTTCCGGACTTGCTTCACCAAACAGCAGCTTTGCAATTGCCCTGCCACCCTGTGCTCCAGGATATCCACCATAGAGGATTGCCGGAATATGTTCTGCCGGCCAGTTGATAGCAAGTGCACTTCCTGATAACAGTACCAGTACAACAGGCTTACCACATGCAGCCACCGTTTCCAGTACTTCTTCCTGGATTCCCGGAAGATTTAAGTTTGGTTTATCACCACTTGCGTACTGATTACCCTGATCTCCCTCTTCTCCTTCCAGTCCTGCATCCAGTCCCATACAGCAGATCACGATATCACTGTACTCACAGATGCCTTTCACTTCTGCAATTCTATCATTTGCAACTGCAAGATTCTCTATTTTATCTTTGTAGAGATGACATCCATCTGAGTATAATACTCTTGCCTCATCCCCTGCATATTCCTGAATGCCTTCTACTACGGTAATATACTGAGATGCTGTTCCTTCATAATTACCTACCAGTGCTTTACGGTTGTTAGCATTTGGTCCGATCACACCGATTGTCTTGTATTTCTTTATATCCAGTGGAAGAAGCTTATCTTCATTTTTCAGAAGTACAGCACTCTTCATTGCTGCTTTCAGATTAAGCTGCTTCATTTTATCAGAATCAGCTTCCAGGAAAGAGATCTTATCATAAGGATTATCCTTAACTTCTCCTAATGTACCAAGCTTCATTCTGGTTGTAAGCAGGTTCTCTACTGCTTCATCTACTCTCTCTTCCGGTACCATACCTTCTTTTACGACATCTTCCAGACAGGAGAATAAGTTACCACAGTTCAGATCACATCCATGATTCATAGCCATTGCCACAGCTTCCTGTGCGGTATCTACTACTTTATGTCCCTGGAAGAAATCACGGATAGCCCAGCAGTCTGATACGACGTGACCCTGAAATCCCCATTTCTTTCTCAGGATGTTCTGCAAAAGTTCTTCACTTCCACAGCAAGGCTGTCCATTTGTCCTGTTGTAGGCTCCCATCACTGCCTCTACCTTGGCTTCCTGCACACATGCTTTGAATGCCGGCAGATAAGTTTCATATAAATCTTTCCTGGATACTTCTGCATTGAAATGATGTCTTAAATCTTCCGGTCCGCTGTGCACTGCAAAATGCTTGGCACAGGCAGCTGCTTTCATATACTTCTCGTCATGTCCCTGGATTCCTTCAACAAATCTTACGCCCAGTCTGCTTGTAAGATAAGGATCTTCTCCAAAGGTTTCATGTCCTCTGCCCCATCTGGGATCACGGAAAATATTGACATTAGGAGACCAGAAGGTCAGTCCCTTATAAATATCTGTATCATTATATTTCTGCTGGTTATTGTATTTTGCACGCCCCTCTGTGGATATGGCATCTGCTACTTCTTCTACCAGATCTTCATCAAAACTGCCTGCCAATGTGACAGCCTGTGGGAATACAGTTGCCACACCGGCTCTCGCTACTCCATGAAGTGCCTCGTTCCACCAGTTATATGCCTTTATGTTCAATCTATCTACTGCACAAGCCCAGTTCAGTGTCTGGCTGCATTTCTCACGTAAATCCATCTGCGCAACAAGTTTTCTGGCTGCTTTGCGATACTCCTGATTCTTGTCCTGATCATGTACTAATTCCAATTCTCCCATCTCCTCTTTCGACGACTTAATATATAGTTAGCATTTTCACTAATTTATTTTCGTTTATAAGCAAATTATATACAACTTGCCTATTGCTTTCCTCTTAAATATTGTCACACAATTATCAAATATTCTCATTTTACAAAATTTTATATATGCATATTTGCATAATTTCTATATATTTTCTTTAAAACAAACGACAAAGCGCTAGATTTATTGGCTGTTTTTTGTTATGATAAGTACAATCTAAACAATAATTTAAGTTAATTTTGCGGTTTGTACCGCATCACATTTTGATATTATTTGAGAATATGAGTATTTTTGATCAGGAGGATTTATTATGATTGAAGAGTTGCATGGAAGGCGTGAAACCGTCCTTCATCCGGCTACACAGGCGTTTCGTCTGTATATGAATATAGAAGCAGAGAACTATCCTGCTCACTGGCACACTGACTTGGAAATTATTATGCCAATTGAGAATATATACACTGCTGTAATAGAGAAGCAATCCTACTGTCTGGAGCCAAATGATATCTTTATCATCCCCTCCGGACAGATACATGAACTGATAGCACCACCCAAGGGACGCAGGCTTATTTTTCAGGTAGATCATGCAATTTTAAGAGAAGTCAATGGCTTCGACTCCATTTATAACAAGTTCTTTCCTTATGCCCTGTTCCGGGAATCTGAATGCCCTGAGATACATTCCAGACTGGTTCAGTACCTCATGCAGATCTATCAGGAATATACTTCAGTAGAACCGCTTTTTGAAGCCAGTATTCACGGTCTGGCAATTGCCTTTTTTGTGCAGGCAGGCAGGCTGCGTCTGAAACAAACTGACAGCTTCAGCAGTCTCAAGAAACATAAGCAGCAATCTTATATTGATACTTTCTTTAATTTGTGTACTTATATGAATGAACATTGTACGGAAGATTTGTCCATGGACGAGCTTGCGGAAATGACCGGATTCAGTAAATCCCACTTTATCCGTTTATTTAAAGAATTTGCCGGCGTATCCTATTATGAATATCTGACCAAAAGGCGTCTGCTCCATGCAGAACTGCTTCTGGATAATCCCGAGTATTCCATTGCTGACATTGCCATGCAGAGCGGCTTTAACAGTCTGGCAACTTTTAACAGAGTCTTTAAGTCCAGTCACAACTGTACGCCAACTGATTACCGCAAAAGACAGCACAGCGCCTCCTGATCATCAGGAGACGCCTTTTTACTGTTTATACATGTTTATATAAAGGATAATTCTATTCCGGCACTTTGCAGTCCTTCTGCCTCCACCCTCACAACACATTTACCTGCTCTGCCGGTTGACTGTATTACTGCAAATGCCTGTCCGGCAGATACATGAATACCGCTTCCTTTCATGCTTTCATGACTGGCTGAGTTACCATTATCAATGCCGATTAATTCGCCGGCACCTTCTACAGATAATTGAACATACTGTTCTGACTGCGGACACAGTCTGCCCTTTTCATCTACTATGGCTATCTCAATCTGTCCTACATCCAACCCATCTGCTGCCAGAGTATCCTGATAACAATTGAGCCTGATTGCGTATGGTTCACCTGCTGTCTCCACTCTGTCACGCACGACTTCTTTACCATCCTTGAAGCCCACTAATTCCACATATCCCGGCTCATATGGTACATCCCAGCCAAGGAACAGATTGTCCGTATTTGCAGGAATTGGCTCTTTATCAAAATGCCCATAGGTTTGTGTCATTCCATAGTCAGGGTAGGAATATGCCTTTTTCCCATAGGATTTACCATTTAAAATCAGCTCTGCACTGTCACAGTTCGTATAGCCTAACACCTGAAGTATTGTTCCCTGATCTACATCCATATTCCAATGGGGAAGCAAATGTGCAACAGGAATATCTCTTCTCCAGATACTCTGGTAGAAATAGAAGCTGTCCTTGGCAAAACCGCAGGTATCCAGCACTCCTGCGTTTGCAGAACGGTTAGGCCAGTGGGATTCTCCCAGATAATCAATACCTGTCCACATGAAATCTCCTGCCACATAATCATGAGTCATGGTATAACGAAGCAGGCGTCCCACCTCTATCGGAGCACTGTAATATGGACGCATCCACCAGCCTGCTTTTTCCTCCATGCCAAAGAGATACCGTCCTCTCATTCCACCAAGTCCGCTATTCTCTGTACCAATCATGCACCAGTTGGGGTGTTTACGTTTATCCTCATCATAGTAAGTCTCTGCCCTTGTTCTCCATCTGCCCACATAGTTATATCCGACTACATCCAGTTCGTTTAAGAATTCTTCCCTGGCTGCCCTTGGCTCTGCTGCAATCTGGTCATTTGCCTGTGTGACTGCACGCAGCGGGTCAATGGATTTACAGATGCTCTTTAAATGTCTGGCTGTAAGATACCCCTCTGGCGCAGTCTGGTCAGGCACTTCATTTCCAATACTCCACAGAATAATACTTGGATGATTGCGGTCACGCAGCAGCATGGTACGCAGATCTTCTTCATGACAGGTATCAAACCACAGGGAGTAGCCGTGGCTTTCATGGGTATTGCTGCCAAGCTCCTTACCCTTTAGATAATGCCATTCGTCAAAAGCTTCATCCATTACGAGAAAGCCCATTCTGTCACACAGCTCCAGCAGTGCGCTGTCTGGTGGATTATGCGCCATTCTAAGGGCATTGACTCCCATTTCTTTCAGCTTCTCTAATCGTCTTTTCCATACAGGCAGGGGAACCGCTGCACCCATACAGCCGCCATCATGGTGAATACACACACCATTTAACTTCACCTGTCTGCCATTTAACAGAAATCCTTTATCTGCATCAAATACGGCAGTACGGATACCAAAGAAGGTATGTACCTCATCAATCAGGGTATTCTGATCATAGAGCAGAGTCACCGCTTCATACAGGAAAGGAGCGTCCACTTCCCACAGAAGCGGAGTCCCTATTATTCCCTGCTGATGCAGTGTATTGGTTTCTCCCTTTCTGTCAGTGCACAGCTCCAGACAGATCTCATGATCTGGTGAGAATACAGTGGTCTGAACAGATAATTTCTTATCTTCTGCATGGGCAAGAGAGATTTCTACTGATATATGTGCTTTATCCTCTTCTATACTGGGAATCTGGATTCCTACTCCAAATGGCGCAATATAAGTATCTGATGTCTTTACAATCCATACATTTCTGGTAATACCGGAGCCGGAGTACCATCTGGAGCCGGGCTGCGCAGAATTGTCTACCTTCACATCCAGCACATTTTCCCTGCCATCCTCATGCAGATATTGTGTGATTTCATATTCAAAAGGCGTATATCCATACACATGCTGTCCTAATTTATGCCCATTTATCCACACTGTAGAAAGCATATAGACGCCTTCAAAGTGGATAAATACCCTTCCCTTGGTAAATGCCTGTGGATTCACGTCAAAAATCCTACGATACCAGCCAATTCCCGTTTCTGCATATCCACCGGAACCGCAGGATGGTGCATCCTCTTTCCATGGATAGTACAGACTCCAGTCATGCGGCAGCTTTACCGGTTCATAGTCACTTACCTGAGTTTGTCCTGTCTGTATTTGATTATCTCCATGATAAAAATACCAGTCCAGGTTAAAATTTTGTTTTTCTCTGACCTTTTCATCACATAAATACATAATTCCCTTGCCCTGACCTTTCCCATACACAATTAGATACGATATCCTCTGTCTGCCGATTTGCGAAGCAGGATTTCATGATTCAAGGTTGTCTTTGCATTGTAGCTTTCTCCTCGCAGCCTGTTGATCATCTGCCTTCCTATGACATTCCCCATCTGCCTTGCAGATACATTCACTGCCGTCACTGCCGGAGTAAAGCACTCCAGACTGGCACTGTTACACAGTGATACGATTCCAATATCATCAGGAATCCGATAACCCTGCGCCTGTAGACAGGACATGAAACGGGTACAAATGACATCATCTGCACATACAATACACTCAACCTTTTTCTCTATCATATCACAAATATAGTTCTCTATCGGCTCTGAGTTTCTAAAATCAGTATAATAGCATTGCTGCTCCATATCCAGTCCATATTGCTTCAAAGCGGCATAACATCCTTCGCTGCGGTTCTGATTGACCCGATACTGCATATCACCTGCTACAAAGGCAAATTTACGATATCCCTGTCCGATCAGAACGGACATCAGGCTTGCTGCCGCCTGATAATGGTCTGCATCTACCTGCAGGATTTCCTCATACTTACAGCTTCCAGTAAGCCCTGTCGGGAAGTGCCGGTCTGTCAGGTATTTTAAGACACTGTCATTCTCTACACCCCTCAGCAGGATAATTCCATCAATCTTCTGTTCCTCCACAAGCATCTTAATATCACGGGTATCATTCAGTGCACCTGCCGTTATCAGGACATGATATTGAAGCGCCGCCGCCACTTCACTGATTCCAAGCAGACACTCCTGAAAGAAAGGGGCATTGGTCGTATAGGCATCATTGGGAAGCACTACAGCTAAATTATTCGTTGACTGATTCTCTGCCTCTGACTGCCTGCCCACATACTCTCTGATCCTTGCCCTTGTATCTTCCCCGATTCTGCCTTTCCCTGAAAGTGCTCTGGATACCGTACTTCTGGACACTCCCATATCCCTTGCAATTTCTTCCATTGTCATACCAACACCCCCTTCCTGATAGCAAGAAAGCTGACTTCATCAGCCAGCTTTCTTCGCATCGTGTTTTATCAGATCCGTAACTATTATCTAGTTGCAAGCCATGCATCATACTGTGAGTAGAACTCATCATATACCTGCTGTAATCCTGCATCATAGCACTTCTGGATCATTTCATCCAATGTAGCATCTACATCATCTACAAGACCAAGCTCAAGCATAGGTACATAATCTGTAAGAACTGCTGTTACTGCGGATACATATGCCTTTACATTAGTATCATCAAATACGAATGTAATTGTAGGATTCATCTGTACTCTGGATTCCCATGCATCTGTAATCTTCTTCTCACGCTCTTCCACACCGGCTTCACTCAAGTCACTGTTCTTGATTGCCCAGGATGCTGAAATAGCAAATGGCGCATAGTCTGCACTCTTGTCTAACTTAGTATACTGATTCTGGTCATCAATAGAGTAATGTACACCTTCTTCACCAAGAATAAGCAGTCTGTTCAGATAAGTATCAAATTTGATCAGGTCAAGTACCATAGCTGCCCTCTCAGGATTCTTGGAACCTGCTGCAATCGCCATATCGTTGTTGGAATATGCTTCTGCACCTACCAGATGCTCCTTTGTCAGGTCATATGCCATACATTTTACACCGTCTGTCTTTTCAGCCTGTCTCATATATGTGAATACAGAACCATTCCATGCGATAGATGCACCTTGTAAGTTACCAAAAGCATCGTCATCTGTTACTGTATTAGTCAGGGCTGATCTGCTCCAGCAGCCTGCGTCTGCCATTTCCTTCATATCTTTTGCATAATTACGGAAGGAATCAAATTCATAAGCAAGCTTAATGTCTTCTTTTGCAGGGATATCTCCTTTGTATTCATACATGAAATCCAGGTAGCTGCTGTCCAGGGCAAGGAAAGTATCTGTCTGCTGACGGTATACATCCCACAACTCATTGTTATCACCGGCTGCCGCCAACGCATAAATACCACTTTCAGGAGTTTCCTTTTCTGCAATAGTCAGCATATATTTCTTATAATCATCCCAGTTATCCAGCTCGCTTATACCGTACTTGTCCATTAAGTCCTGACGGACTGCTACAATCTTACCCATAGGCTGTGCCTTATTGGATGGTACTGCGATTGTCTTTCCGGATATTGTTGTCTCATCCCAGCTGTCTGCTGCCTGGTACTTGCTTGTAAGAGGCATATAGTTTGCTACAAAGTCATCTGTCAGTTCATAGAAAGAGCCCTTTGCAGCTTCGTTGTACATGAAACACCATGGGGCAGTAAAGATCAAGTCAACCTGTTCACCACCTGCAAGTACAAGAGAATACATGGTCTGATAATCACTCCAGCTCATGAATGTGACTGCAAGCTCTGTATTAAATGGCTGTAAGTAATCATTTACTTTATTAATAACACTATCCCAGTCATTTGGTGTATCACCAATCAGATACATATTAACTGTGTAGCTCTTGCTCAGATCTGTGGAAGCATACATTTCAGGGGTTGCTGCGATAGTTCCCTGACCTACCTCTGATGGTAAGCTGTCCAGAGATGCTGATGTTGCTGCTGTATCTGTCTCAGCAGCTGCCTGCGTTGTCTCTGTCTTGGCAGTATCTTTTGCTGATGTGTCAGTCGTTGATGAGGATGCAGCAGAGCCGCCACAGCCTGTAAGCATGGATGCTGTCATGCACATACTTAAAATAGTTGCAAGTAATTTTTTCTTCTTCATATTGTCCTCTCCTTTTTGATAAATAGTTATTATCCCTTAACTGCACCAATCGTAAGGCCTTTTACAAAGTAGCGCTGTACGAATGGATACAGAAGTACAATCGGTCCTGTTGCGATAACGGTCATTGCCATCTTCATACTTTCCAGTGGAACGGATGGTAATGCGATACCTGATTTCTCTGCTACGATTCTCATAGCCTCTGCACTTCCAAGTATTCTCTGTAAGTAATACTGCAAAGTGAACATGTCTTCATTTGTGATATAGAGCATACAGTTATACCAGTCATTCCAGTAAGCCAGTGCCGAGAAAAGGCTGAGTGTTGCGATAAGCGGCTTACTAAGCGGAAGTATCAGCTTCATGAAAATCACGAAGTCATTTGCACCATCTATCTTGGCTGATTCTGTAATGGCACTTGGAATACCATTCATGAAGGATTTTGCAATGATCATGTTCCATACTGAGAACATCAGCGGTAAGAGAATACCTATGTAGGAATTCTTAAAGTGCAGATAACGAACACAAAGCATATACCATGGAACCAGTCCTCCACTGAACAGTGTCGTGAAGAAAAAGAAGAATGAAAACTTGTTGCGCCATGGGAAGTCCTTACGGGAAAGTACATAACCTGTCATCGTTGCAATAAATACTGCAAATGCGGTTCCGACTGCTGTAACACCAATTGTTGTTCCATATGCCTTGGCTATGGACACAGGATTCTTTAAACACAGCAGGTAGCTTTGTACACTGAATACGGTCGGAATAATAGGATATCCGTTTCTGATCAATTCTGACTCATCTGTAAAAGATGCCACGATAATCAGATAAAACGGGATAACACATACAAGTGCAAATATGCCGATCAGAATATAGCCGACAATATTCACGATCATTTGGTCTTTTGTCATTTTTCTATGATGAACCTGAGTCGCTGACATATTACACACCTCCTTAATATAATGCGTAGTCCGGATCTACTTTCTTAACCAGCTTATTACATATTGTAATTGTTAAGAAGCAGAGTACTGACTGATATAAACCTGCTGCTGCAGATACACCGACATCACTGTTGTTGATCAGTAAACGGAAGACATAAGTATCAATTACATCCGTAACAGGCTGTAACAATGCACTGCTCTTTACTGTCTGATAGAACAGGCCGAAGTCTCCGCGGAAGATATTACCGATTCCCATTAATACCAGAATCATCATGGTAGGCATCAGGGAAGGAATCGTGATGTATTTAATCTTCTGCCATACACCTGCACCATCTATGGATGCTGCTTCGAACATTTCCTGATCTAGGCCTGTGATTGCTGCCAGATATACAACGGAGCCATATCCTGTCTGTTTCCATATCTTTAAAAAGATTAATATAAATGGCCATGCGCCCGGTGTATTGTATAAGTCAAAAGGTGTAGAACCTAACATATTTAATAAATGGTTAAATACACCCTTTTCATAGTTGAAGATGTTATACATGATTGCACCTGCTACTACCCAGCTGATGAAGTATGGCAGGAACATAAAGGACTGCGCAATCTTCTTAAATACCTTGCCGAATATTTCATTCAGCAGGATTGCACTGCCCATTTCAAATACAACTCCCAGGAACAAAAATGCGATATTATACAAAAGCGTATTTCTTGTTACCTGACCTAACTTACCTGCTACCAGCAAGGCTTTGAAGTTATCCAGTCCATTCCACGGAGAACCATAGATACCACCTGCATACTGATAGTTCTTGAATGCAAGCACAACGCCCGTCATAGGTATGTAAGCAAATATCACTACATAAATGACTGCCGGTGCCAGCATTGCTAACAGCATCCAGTGCTTTTTCACTGTTTTCCAGAAAGGCACTTTATACTTTTTCTTGTCTGCTGCCTCTTTCATAAAATCTCCCTTCCTCTCTGTCCAAGGTCATGCGCAATTTGCGCAACTTCTTGTTGCCTTATTTTTCTTCTGCCCGTGCATCCTTATAAGCATTCATTGCACAGGTGAATTGAATGTTCTTATCTCCATTGACTCTGGCTGCTCCTAATGGATACTGATCCGGCAACAGATCTGCCCCTACTTCAGGTTCCCAGTAAAAGATACCTTTTCCCTGACCATCAGGAACTGCCTTAATTGATCTGACTGCGCTGCGAAGAAGCTCGTAGGTTTCTTCTTCCTCTGTCTCAGGTCCACCGATTTCTGCAAGCATCAAGGGTTTACGATATCTGTCTGCCAATGCTGTCATGTCTTTTGTAAGCTTCTCTTCGTCATGTTTCATCTGTACCCAGTATGGATAATAGGAGAATCCCATAATATCTGTCTTTCCTCCATTCTGGAAAAAGACATCAAAGAACCTGGTACACATGTTATAATCATTTCCACCGGATATATGGGTAACTACCTGGCAATCCGGGCAACACTCCTTGACTGCCTCATATCCTGCATTCAGCAGTTCTACAAGGAACTGTGGATTTGCGGATGAACTTCCCGCCGGAAGCAGGATTCCCGAATTGATTTCATTTCCGACCTGTACCCAGTCAGGATAAATATTATGTTCTGTAAGAAGAGTCAGTACTTCTTTTGTGTGCTCCCTTACCTTTTGTTTCAATCCATCCTGGTCCAATGTCTCCCACGCCTGTGGTATATCCTGATAGATAGGATCTGCGAAATGGTCACTGTAATGGAAGTCAATCATCAGATCCATATCCAGCTTCTTGACTCTTTTTGCCATTTCAAGGACATTCTTGCCATCACACAATCCCAGCATACATTCTTCTCCACCAAATTCCCTTCCGTATGCCTGTTTCTTTGGCTTACACCACATCGCATTCTCAGGTGGATTTACAAACACTCTCAAGCGCACCGCTGTTGCGCCCATACTTTTCAGCGCCTGGAGTGGATCTACATGCTTCCCGGATTTGTCAGTCCACGTAATTCCCTGTTTTTCCAGCTGACTGACCCATCCAAGGTCAACTCCATAAGTAAAATCCTGTCGCATTACACTCTCCTTTTTTGATATCTTTTGTGCAGCTTGCTATTCACCTTTACTTTTATTGTAATATTGTATATAATTATCTTGTTTCTAATCATAATTATATACAATTAGCACACTGCGCAACAATGTCTTAAAACGATATGTGCGCAGAAAATTTGTATCAGATATGGGATTATATGGTATCAGACATTGGAGGTTTGAAATGAATATTAAGATAGACAATGAATATATGCAGATGCAGCAGGCGCTGCAAAGCCAGTATTCCAGCATTAACGTACAGAATACCAATAGTGACCTGAACCGTTTCTATCATATGAATGTACCCTTTCAGCTCACTCTGGAGTACTGCAGCGGTTCAGAATTGGAGGATTACATTAATATCATGACTCTTTCCGCTGAGAAATCCCTGATGTATCAGGAATCCGCAGCCACCAAGAACTTTGCCCGTACAAAGGATGTCATGCATTATCATGATTTCTTTGAATTTGTCATTGTTCTGGAAGGAAGTATTGTGCAGAAGATTGAAGGCAAGGACTATCTCTATGCAGCCGGTTCCTGCTGTCTCATTAACCGCAGTCTCTGTCATCTGGAGCACTATCATGCCAAGACCAAAGTACTTTTTATTGGAATGTTACCGGAGTTTGTCTCCGAATTATTCAAGTCCGCGCAGAATTCGGCTTTTTCTGCCGAAAAGAAAATCTGTAATGGAGAAATCTATCAGTTTATTACGGATGATTTAAAATATCCCGGTAAAAAGGCATACCTGGACTTCATTCCTGCCTATCAGAATCACAAGAATGCTCTCCATCTTCATGATCTGGCACAGTCTATGATTCAGACACTGCTTTACCCGGATTTTGGGGCAGCTTATCAGATCAGAGGACTTCTGTGCGCATTCCTGTCTTATTTATCTTCACCTGAATACTATCACTGCACCAAAGTCAGCCTGGATACCAACAGTGATTTTCTGTTGTTCTCCCGTATCAGCCATCTCTTTGAGGAAAGCAATGGCAGAATGTCCAGGGCAGAATTAGAGCATCATCTTAATTACAGTGGTGATTATCTCAACCGTATCGTCAACAAATACTCCGGTCTGTGTCTCTACGATTACGGTATGACCTTCTGCCTGAAGAAAGCCGCCCAGTATCTGACTGAGACCAATGAATCCATAGGCTCTATCGCAACCAGACTCCAGTTCACCAACCGCACTCATTTCTACAGTCTCTTTAAACAAAAATATGGCGTTACTCCCAAGGAATACCGCCAGTCACACTAAAAAAACTCCACAGTCGCAAGACTGTGGAGCCCAAATATCAATTATTTGTACATCAGGAATTTTACAACTGCAATAATCTGGATAAATCCGGATACGCAGCCAATTGCCTGTGTCTCATTTTCCTGCTTATTCTCTAATCTTGCATACATTTTTGCATATGTACATCCTAAGAATACAACATCAAGAACAAGTGTAATCAGATTTTCTATTGTAGCATTCAGTGGTAAAAGTAAAAATGCAACCGGAATGATCCACCACAATTTGAATACAATAGCAGGAATTTCAAGGCTTCCAAATAATTTCACCTTTTCATCCTGACCTGTTACAACATCAGCACATGCATAGAACACGCCATAAGGAATCCATGCAAGCCATGCCTTATCATAGCCAAGTGCCTTAAGTGCCTTCATGTGAGCATAGGAACACAGTACATACCATGCAATGATAATAATAACTGCAACAACTATAATACCGAATCCTGCCCCCATTAATAAGCTGTAGTATGACATCTCTCTTCTCCTCCTTTAAGTATTTAAGCTATTTTAATAATATTTGTTATTTATTAAATAACTCTAAACTGATTATAACAAGTAATATTTGTTTTGCAAGCCAAATGTAAAAACTCGTACTAAATTTAATGATGGAACTCTACCCAGCTGAAATCAAAATTACTTCCCGGCATGAAGATAAAACGTACTGTCTTGCTGCCCTTAACACATTGCAATGGAAATGTCAGCTGCTGATATTCTCCATCTGCTGTCCCTGCAATCTCTACCAGCTGTCTCGTCTCCTGCTCACCTTCCTGGAAACTGATATGAATGGCGTCTTTATCATTATGTGTTCTGCCACATATTGTAACACTCTTACATCCCTCTACTCCAAAGTCCATGTCATGATATTCCAGTGTTACATTATTGCCGATTCCCGTAACTTCTCTGCCCGCTACAGTAAAGGTATCACCATATACAGCATCATTCTCTGACGCATACAGCTTTTCATATGCCTTTTGCAGTGGTGCAAAAGAAAAGCCCTTTAGATGTATCTTCTGGTGCAGTACAAAAGAAATCTGCGTTACACCCTTTATTCTGCGGTTAAGCTTATAGCTTTCCTCCTGATATACATTCCAGATAGAGGGCTTGTGATAGATTACCCTTGCAAGCATCTCACTATCCGGCTTTCCCGGTATTCCTTCCCATATCTCAATCGGACACTCTTCTCCACCCAGTTCAAATACAGGAAGTGTAATCCGGTCAGAGCCAAAGCTTCCAAAATCAACATGGTCAAAGCCTACCACCGTTCTACCATCTCTGGCTGTGGAGACACCATGTTCATTGCCATTTCCCACATCACCTTCCGCATAGGTATACATACCGCCTGCAATAAACCCATACGGATTCAGATTGGCTTCTCCAAGCCCCTGTGCCTGGAATTCCAGCTGGGAGATAACCTTCACGATATCTGTTCCATTTCTGGTCATGCAGCGCAGCCTGAATTGTCCATCTCCATAAGCTTCTACCTTAGCCGTAAATCCTGACACATCTGTCACTTTTGCCAGTGGACTTTCAATTCCCGCATCATTTACGGTTTTCCAGATCAAATCCTCCGGTTTTATCCAGTTCATTGCCTCTTGTGGTTCTATTCTTGCAGTGACACTAAGCTGCTTTTTGTCCGGTGAAAAGACATTTCCATCATTTGCTGTCAATTCGATTCTACGAACCCAGGCAGGAGCATCCTTCCCACTTTTATTTGCAAATACTTCTGGAATAAAGGAAGTACCCTCTATGCTGATTTCCTTTGATACCACAATGGTAAGCTCGGCAGGCTGTAATCCTCCAGCCGCTGCCTTAACCTGTATACTGCCCTTATGTTCCCCAATTGCTACAATTGCCAGAAGCTTACCGTTGAACATACGTCTGCAATATCCCTTATATTCATCCGTATCCGTACTATCTCCATTATCCAGTCCTGTCAGCCAGCCGGCTCCTTTTACAGAGACTTCCACATACTGATTTGCATCCTCTACAGGATATCCCTGTGCATCTACAGCAGATATTGTCACATAGGCAAGATCATAATTACCTGCTGTGAACTCTTTTTCAGGTTGATACAACTCCATGACAAGCTTTACCGGCTCTCCATAAGAATGTCTGGATTCTCTGGCTATCTCCTGATGATTCTCGTCATAAGCTATAGCTGTCAGCTCTCCAGGCTCATAGGGAACCTGCCAGTTACCGGTAAGGACAGTGCCTTTCTCATGGTCAATCTGATATTCTCCTATGGATTTGCCATTTAACAGCAGCTCCACAAATGTTCCATTGGAAGCCACTCTTACATCCACCAGCTGTCCCGGATTGAAATTCCAATAAGGAAAAACATGTACAAAAGGAGCTTTCTTTGCATCCGTCCATGCCCCGCGATATAGAAAAAAGGAGTCCTTTTCAAAACCTGCTGTGTCTATCTGTCCAAAGTAGGAATTTCTTGTGTGGTATGGTGTCGGTTCTCCTATATAGTCAAAACCAGTCCATAAGAACTGCCCCATGGAGAATTCCCGGTCTCTCTCCGTAAGAATACACATCTCAGAGGACTTGGCGCCCCAGCTTGTTGTACTGTTGCCAAGTGCGGAACACTGCTCATCCTCATCTGCCAGAACAGACTGTTTATATGGGAAATGATATACTCCCCTGCTCTGTACTGTAGAAGCAGTCTCTGAACCATACATGAACCAGTCCGGATGTTCCCTGTGGTGTTGGTCGTAATATTTCTCACCGTAATTATAGCCTGCATATTTTACAATATCTGCACATTTCTGCGCATTTTCCCAGGGCATATAATTAGAGCCTATCGTAATCTGCGCATGGTATGCAGGGTCGTGCTTTCTTGTCTCTTCCATTAAGCTTCTGGTCAGTTCCTGTCCTCTTGCATCGGCATGTGTATCATAGATTTCGTTACCAATACTCCAGAACAGAATGCATGGATGATTCCTGTCGCGGCGGACCCAGCTTCTGACATCCTTACGATACCACTGTGGGAAGAATCTTGCATAATCATAAGTGGTCTTAGGTCTCTCCCACATGTCAAAAGCTTCATCAATGATCAGAAATCCCATCTCATCAGCCAGTTCTAACAGACCGATTGCGGGCATGTTGTGCGTGCTGCGAATACTGTTCACGCCCATTTTGCGCAGAATCTCCAGTTTTCTTCTCATCGCCTCTTTGTTGAAAACCGCACCCAATGCACCAAAATCATGATGCTCACATACACCATTGAGTTTTACGTGTACACCATTCAGGAAGAAGCCCTTATCTGTATCAAAGGTAAAAATACGAAAACCAAAACGCTCCTTAGTCTCATCCAGTACCTTATTTTCATCTTTGAGCACAAGTCTGCAATGATACAGATATGGTTCTTCCAGATTCCAAAGTTCAGGATTTGACACTTGTGTCATAATTTGAGCAGTTACGATACCATCTGCCTGATTGACTGCCTTTTCAAACGGCAGCTCTGCTTTGCTCACTTCTGTGCCTTCCCTGTCCAATATCTGCACCATAAGTATACTGTTTTCCTGATTCAGACATTCCTGTGACAATTCTGCACTGACTTCCACCTGCCACATATCTTCGCTCTTTTTCACTGGAGTGATATACAGGCTGTCTGTGATAAAATGGCACTTTGGCTGTTTTCGCAGATATACATTTCGATAGATACCTGCACCAGAATACCAGCGGCTGTTGGGCGCCTGATAATTGACTCTTACCAGTAATTCATTGTCTCCCTCCTGTAGCAAAGGAGTCATATCAAAGAAGAAACTGGAATATCCATATTTCCACTCACCCAATACCTGTCCATTGAGATACACTGTCGTATCCATATAGACACCTTCAAAATAAATCTCATACCGATAGTCCTGCTGCTTTTCACAGGAAAAGACCTTACGATACCAGCCGGTAGAGTCTTCATAAAGCTCCTTACCCTGATAAATCAGCCAGTCATGGGGAAGATTCACTGCCCGAAAAGCTTCTTTTCTTTCTTTGATATCTTCTAAAGTACTGCCAAGAGGCTGTTTGGTAAAATACCATCCATTTAGAAATAATGTCTTTTTTGTCATGATTTCCTCTTTTCTATTTTCATCCTACTCCTGTCCAAACAGATCGGGAATAATCCCCAGATATCCCTTTTTCCACTCTTTTCCTGCTTTTTTTACAAGAATTCGCTCTAATACAAATGGATCACAGGCATATATGGTTATGGTGTTGCTGCCTTTTTTACCATTCTTATGCAGTGACAGGTTATGAATCTGATCCAGCACGCCCTGTCCCCATTCTTTACAGGAAGGTGCTCCACCCTTATAATCTTTACCTATTGTCTCAGGATACTCAACAGGCTCTTCGTTCCACTGCACCCCAATCCGCAGGTGATTCTCTATTGTAACCGGACTCAAGGGTGCTGTCTGTAAAATAATCTCATACTCACCGTCCTGTGGCAAAGTCATTTTGTAGGTAACTGAAGGGGCATTCTGTGTATACTTGGCAGTTACCGGATATGCCTTCACTCCTGCATGATACTTGCCATAGGGTGTCAGTACCTGAAATTCTCCTTCCTGTGCAGCCTTGCTGCTTTCATATTCATCTGCCTCTATTGCAAGTCCCACAGACTCTGTAAGTGGTACATAGTGCTTATCCTGTAATATGTCATCTTTAAAATAACATGCCTGGATTTCCACATTTACTCTGGCAAAATCAGTTTTTATACACAAATGTGCAGTCTGTATCTCTTTCTTTCCACTAAGTTCTTCTCTATCCAGGGTCAGAAGCAGTTGATCTTTTATCGTAACTTCGCCTTTTCTCTGGGAAAGAATCAGCCACTTGGCATCACACTCTACTGTATAAGTAAATGGAATCCGTCCTCCATTGGCAATATCCAGTGATACTTCCCTGCACTTGGGATTTAGAAAATCCTCCAGATAGAGCGTCTTTCTGGTCCAGTCTCCCCCCATGGTATACTCTTCTTCACAAGTAGGCGACACAATCATTCTTGGCTTATTGGCAGGTGTGACATAGCACTGCAAAGGATATGTACACTCTTCATCATTCCAGTGAACAAAGCCCACATGCTCTGACATCATCATGCCATCCCATTTTCCCTCTGCCACTTTATGATACTGTTCCTGTAACTCTTTTTCTCTTTGTATGCATTTTGCAATCTTTGCTGCATATTCATTGGCTTCTATACGACCCTGCTTTGCATAGAGAAGATTCCTGCCACCGGATAACTGCATCTGTATCTGGTTCATGGAAGCCACTGCCGGATAATAGATCAGTTCATAAAATGACGCATATGTCACATTTTTATCTTTGATATGTATCAGTGTATCTCCTGTCTCTTTCTCCAACCGCTCCAGAAGCTTCTGTTCCAGTTCATCTGCAAGCTGCATGATACGTTCACTCTGGTTCCATAACCACTGCGCTTCTCCATAATGCACTGGATGATAGGTGTCCACATACAGCGCTTCCGGTTTGCGGATACTGTTAAGTCTGGTATACCCATCCATGACCTGATACAGCCTATCCTGCTCTTCTTCATTGAAAAAGGCACCAAACTGTGTACAAATCCACTCTTTTGTATATTCTCCGGTTTTATTGGGAGACAAAGTACCCCATTTGTCAAAATCATATGCCAGATCCAGGAAATAAGATAACGGAAGCTCCTGTGGCTTGAGGTCACCTACATTGACTACCCAGATATCACGTATGCCATAATCATATGCTTCACACATCTGCTCCCATACCTTAGACAGATGTGTACTGTTGACCCACTCATAAGATACAGGATCTCCATGATAATCAAAATGATAGTACATACCCCAGCCGCCCTTACGGTCACGATTCTCTTTGGTGGGCAAAGTACGCATATTACCGAAGTTGTCTTCACAGAGCATGAACGTCACACCATCCAGCTCCTTCCAGTCCTTTAATCCCTGGGTATTCTCATCCCCATGGAAATATGCCTCTACTTCTTTATAAAGGGCAAGCATTCTTGGCACCTGATCCAGATCTTCATTTACGCATTCCTTAATCAGCTGATTCTGCGTTGTAATGACTTCTTTCAGGTAATCAATATTTTCTTTTAATGTTGCGCTGTGTCCCAGGATTTCACTGTCACGTTCACCACGCATACCCATTGTAATGATATTTTCCAGTTTACCGTTTCTTTTTAGTCCATCTCTCCAATAATTCGTTAAGCCCTCTTTATTTCTGTCATAATTCCAGGCATTTCCATAGAT
Source organism: Roseburia sp. CAG:10041_57 (assembly GCA_001916965.1). Taxonomy (GTDB): domain Bacteria; phylum Bacillota; class Clostridia; order Lachnospirales; family Lachnospiraceae; genus COE1. Next base: position 18,830 of record MNTL01000065.1, on the reverse strand, counting down.
GGAATCCTCTCCTCTGACCAGATCCCACTCCTCACTGTGACGCAGGCATGGCTCATGATGGGAATTACTCATGACAATTCCATACTCATCTGCAAGCTTGGCATTGTCAAAGCCTGGTCCATCCAGACTGAAGGAAGAGGTCCACATAGCCGGCCACAGATAATTGCCTTTTAACCGAAGCAGTAATTCAAATACCTTATCATACATCTGGGCTGTAAAGCCTCCAAAATGACGAAATGTCCAGTTTCCAAAGGAGGGCCACTCATCATTGATAAAAAATCCCCTGTATTTTACAGAAGGCTCCTTTGATGTTTTATTATCCTCCTGTGTCAGTGTAATCACATCTTTATGGGCAGGCATCACATCAGCAAACCATACCCAGGGTGATACCCCGATTATTTCTGAAAGGTGAAAAAGACCATATATCGTACCTCTTTTATCACTTCCTGCTATCAGTAATGTTGCGTGGCTCTCTCCATTAGCAGGCTCCAATACCCTGAAATCATACACTTCTCTTTTGCCGCGGATTGCTGACAGCTCCACCTTGCCAGCCTGCTCCATACTTTCAAGATAGGCACTTTTCCCCAGAGTTGCAATTACAATGGCATTTATTTTATCTGTGTCTTTAGGTAGTCCGTATTCTACCGTGAACTCATGATCTGTTACCTTTTTCAGATCTTCTGCCACCTTTGATGCAATTTTCTTTACCCCTGAGTATGCCGATTCCTCAATATATAACTTTGCATATTGTCCGTTTTCTGCGATATACATAAATAGCTATCCCTCCCATTTTATGTTACACAAATACATTTTTATACTCTTATTGTAACGACAAATGAGAAGAATAGCTAATCATTTATACCATTTCCTATGCAATTATTATCGAATTTAATGAACTTGGATTTTTCTCTTTAATGTTATCTTATCAGCAAGCATTGCAATAAACTCTGAATTGGTCGGTTTACCGCGCCCTACGCTGATCGTATAACCAAATATTTCTTCCAGAACCTCTTCACAGCCTCTGTTCCATGCTACTTCTATGGCATGGCGGATTGCCCTTTCTACCCTGCTGGATGTTGTATGTGATCTCTTAGCTATGGCAGGATATAGAATCTTGGTTACTGCCCCCAGCATTTCAGGATCTTCTACACTGTATATAATCGCTTCTCTCAAATACTGATATCCTTTGATATGTGCCGGAACGCCTATCTTGTGCAGCATTCCTGTCACGTCTCTCTCCAATGATATTTCTTCCTGTGTTTCTTTTACTGCTTTCTTTTCACACTCTCTGCTCTTATCGGAAGGCACAGTAATCATAATTTGAAACCCCTTATTCTGCGCCATCAAATCCCCCAGTACACGAATAAATCCTTCGTTGTCCATCATTGCCATACTGCCACAAAGCTGTTCCATTCTTAATGCCTCCATTTCGTCTTTCCAATCAGTAACCTTACATACCCTTTGTGTTTCATAACTACACAATGGCTATTATATAAATAGAAAAACTTATTTAGCAACTCGTATTTATCGCACACTTTTACACTTTAATACAGCAAAAAAAGACGCAACCCTTTAGTTTACGCCTTTTTTACAGCTTATTCTTAATAAAATGTCATCAATTTGTGCGATTTTTTGCATTCCTTTCGATCTGTTTTATCACATGCAAATATGCAAACATGGTAAAAATACCTGCTGCCAGCCATGCCGCCGGATCACAGAATACAGCCAGTGAGTAGCTCATGATCTTCATGGAAATCAACGCACAGATCAGTCTCGCAGCAAGCTCTACCACACCACCCATCATAGGCAGAAATCCATATCCGCATCCCTGCATTGTATTACGGAATGTAAATATTACACTGAGCGGTATATAAAACAGGATACAAAGTACTGTATACCTTTTGGCATAGAACATAACCTGCGTCATATCCGTGCCTGCCTCAAAGAAGAAACGCAGCAATACAGACAGTCCAAAATATGCCAGAAGTCCTGCCAGCACAGAATAAATTACATCTATAATCAATGCGGACCTGACGCCCTTCTTAATTCTTTCAATCTCGCCCGCTCCATAGTTCTGACCGGAATAGGTAGCCATAGTCTGTCCTATCGCCATCATACCCTGCGTCAGCATATTCTGTATCTTACTTGCAGCGGAGAAGGAAGCTACCGCAGTTGCACCGAACAGATTAATGGCAGCCTGCATGATCATTGTTCCAGAAGCAGTGATTGCGAATTGCAATGCCATAGGAATCCCTACGGCCAGCTGCTTGTGCGTATCATCCTTATAAAATCTGATTTGTGATACTTCCGGGCACAATACCGGTTCTTTCTTCAGAATATAGAGTACACACAGCAATGCAGACACGCCCTGTGCGATATTCGTTGCCCATGCCGCACCTGCAACACCCATATTCATCTTAATGATAAAGAACAGGTCCAATACGACATTCAGACAGGCTGAGAATACCAGTGTTACCAGAGGTACTTTACTGTTCCCTATGGCTCTTAGACAGGCTGCGAAATAATTATAGGCTACACTTGCCACAATACCCATACAGATTACAGATATGTAGCTATATGCATCCGCAAAAATATCCTCCGGTGTATTCATTAAGGCAAGAACCTTCTTCATACACAATAAGGATAACAATGTCATAACAATAATCAACAGAACCGAAAGAAGAATACCATTTGCAACACTCTGTCTCGTACCCTTCTCATCACTGATTCCGAATCTCTGTGAAGTCAGCACCGTAAATCCCGTACTGAGTCCTGTAGACGCTCCGAGCACCATGAACATAATCGTACCGGTTGAGCCTACAGCCGCCAGTGCATTTGCACCAACGAACCGGCCAACAATCATGGAGTCTACTGCATTGTATATCTGTTGAAAGACATTACCTATCATTAAAGGCAGCGTAAACTGCAGAATAATGGGTAATGGGTTCCCCTTTGTCATATTCTTTTGCATTTTGTTGTTTCCTCCTTATAGCATCCACCCGGCCAATAGCATACTCATCCCCAATCCTGCCACTGTGGCAAGCAAAGCTCCTGCTAATGTCCAGCGGGTCTTCGTCACTCCTACTGCCATATAATACACAGACATTGTATAAAATACCGTCTCCGTAGAACTAAGAGCCAGTGAAGTGACCAGCCCCGCATAAGAATCCGTACCATATTCCTTAAAGATATCCAATGCCAGTCCTGTTGCCGCAGAAGATGATATGATTTTTACCACAAAAAGGCTGATTAATTCCTGTGGAAAATCTCCCAGGAATCTGGCAAACAGCCCGCCTATATATTCCAAGAACCCGGATGCACGGAGTACACCCACTGCAACCATCAGTCCAATCAGTGTAGGTGCGATCTCCGCCACCGTCTTAATACCACTGGAAGCCCCTTTGATAAAGCAATGATAAATATCTCTCTTTGATGCAAGCCCCATGGCAATGATATAAAATACCAGGGCTGGGATAATCATATCAGATATCTGAAGCATAAGCTGTGACTGCATATTTTAAATCCTGATACTCTGTCTTTGTGCATTATATGCTTTTTTTATCTGTCTCATGAACAATTACTTTTTGATTACTTTTCTCTTAGATGTTTTACGACCGCCTGTGCCGTAGGTGTCGTTGCCAGCCCTTCCTGACCGGTCTCTCTCAGACAGGCAGGTATGAGCTTGCCTATCCTTCTCATGGAATCAATGACTTCATCCGGGTCAATGGCACTTTTTATGCCTGCTATCGCCATTTGCGAAGATACCACTGCATTTACCGCACCGGATACATTTCTCTTTACACAGGGCACTTCTACCAGTCCCGCCACCGGATCACAGGTCAGTCCCAGCATGTTTTTGAGAGCCAATGCCGCTGCATGTACAATTTCCTGTTCTTTACCTCCTTCCAGATATGCCACTGCTCCTGCTGCCATGGCACTGGCAGAGCCTATCTCAGCCTGACATCCGCCCTCTGCCCCTGCAATGGACGCACTGGCTGCTATTACTTCACCGATTCCTGCTGCCACAAAAAGCGCCTCCACCAGCTTGTCCTCTGATACATTCTTCTGCTTCTCATATGTGAGAAGAACAGCCGGAATAACACCACAGGAGCCAGCTGTAGGTGCAGCAACAATTCTTTTCATACAGGCATTGGACTCTCCCATTTTTACTGCCTTCTCCATAACTTCTGTCAGGAAATCTCCTATCAGACGATTCTTTTTCTTATGAAACTCTTCCAGCTTCTCTCCATCGCCGCCTACCATGCCGCTGGCAGAGCGAAGTTTAGGGTCATATGCCGCATCTGCTTCCTTCATAGCCTGATACATACCCCTCATAGTCTCGAAGGACTGCTCATAGCTGACATTTCGCTCCCTCATATCATCTTCTATAACAATCTGCCAGAATGGTTTGTTCTCCTTTTCGGCAGCTTCTATAATCTCCTTTAAATATGCAAAAGCCATTACTTCTCCTCCAGACTATAATAAGTGACTTTCTCAATACCCTCCAGATGTGCAAGCCACTGGATAGACTCCTTTGGCACTTCCTGGTCACACTCAATGACCATGACAGCATGTCCACCGCGCCCAGCCCTGTACAGCTGCATTGTCGCTATATTAACGGATTTATGGGATAACATGCTGGTAACTTCTGCCACATGTCCCGGCTGATCCAGATTATGAACGATTAATGTCGGATAATCACCTGAGAAATTCGCAGACAGTCCATCTATACTGGCAATATTAATACGTGAACCACCGATAGACTCTCCCACAATCTCCAGTTGTCTTCCATCAGCTCCCGTTAGGATCAGCTGCGCTGAATTCGGATGTGCATCCTTTAATTCCGCTTCTCCAAAGCTTATCTCCATTCCTGCTTCCCCAGCCAGCCTGAAACTGTCAGGAATCCTGCAATCATCTGTCTTCATGCCAAGCAGACCTGCCACAATGGCAATCTGTGTACCATGGCCTTTTCCTGTTGCGAGGAAAGAACCATATAACAGAATCTGTGCCTTTACAATAGGCTGTGCCATCAGCTTGCGGGATACATAGCCTATTTTTACAGCCCCCGCCGTATGGGAACTGGAAGGTCCTACCATGACCGGACCTATAATATCATATAGATTCATTTTATAATTCCTCCTGTTCATAAACAAAACATAATCTTATTTTAAAAGATTCATAATAGTACTTTATTCCTGTTTTCTTCTTGTGTATACTCTGCCATAGATTACGAAAGGCAGGTAAAATACCATGATAAAAATCGCTCTCTGCATCAACCGGACAAAAGAAAGGAATTCTATTCTTCAGGAAATTACAGAATCCTTTGAACAACATAACATTCCCCATGATATCCTCGTCTGTTCCGATTCAGATGATCTTATGGACAAAACCCGCGATACCTTCTGTCCTGATATTCTTCTGTTTGATATGCATGGTGAAAATGGACGTTTACGCCAGGCTGCCCTTTCCCTGAAGCAGAAAAATCACAAGCTGATATCCGTTGTCACAGAGAAAACAGATTACATACAATTTGAAGATAATCTGCTCTTGCAGCCTATTTATTCATTGCAATGCCGCAGCAGCCAGTTATGGTCTTATTTAACCAGAACCTATCAGCTTCTGATATCTGATACCAGCTCCTTTACTTACTATCACAGACCGGAATATGCCACTGTTATGCTCGATGACATTCTGTATTTTAATTCTGAAGGCCGTAAAATACATATGGTCACTACCAATGGGTGTGACTCTTTTTATTACAAACTGGATGAAGTAGAACAGCTCCTGCAGCAAAAAGACCATCATTTTGCAAGAATCCACAAATCCTATCTGGTCAATACCGATTACATCACAGAATACGACAAACGGACGTTGACGCTGGAGACAGGTCAGGTCCTGAATATCAGCCGTTATGATTATTATAAGGAAGTACATCAGCTAAAACAGGCTCTTGCCCAGTAATAGAAGGCTGGTATATGGCATTCATATCCTGCAGTGTATTTCCAAAGCTGTCAGGAGTAAGCCATGTGTTACTAAGCCCACACCAGCCATCTCCCGGCATACCATCTGCATTGTATACATTAAATACATACCGCTTCTTCGGTACAGTCTCCTTTACACCTTTCTGCGTTGCAATATATGTGATACCTTCCTGTAATAATGGTACTGCCTGCTTGTTTCTTTCCATATATGCCACCGTCTCCTCATTGGACAGTACATGCATCATCTGCGGTTCTACACCAAGTCCGGTATTCATATTGGTAAAGGAATATCCACCATTATCTTCATATGCTACGCCATATACTTTCACGTTCTGGAATGTAAGATACATCTGATTCTCTGTATGCAGTGCATGTATTGTCATAATATAAGGACACAGACTACTCTGCAGCATGGAATTACGAAAAATCATCGTAGAACTCCCTCCTACATCTAATGTACCCACATCATGCAGATAGATGCATCCTCCATCTCCTGCTGCCAGCAGCTCACATTCTGTTACGGTAATCGTACTTTCTCCTCTGCTGCCGATTCCCATACAATAACTGTTGTAGGACTCTATACGGCATTTTTCAAAGGACAATTCTTTTCCATACAGGTAATTCTGGTCAACATGTACTGCATAACCGGAATATGCTGACTGTCTGAGCAATTCCTGGGAATCCTCGTCAAAAGCCTCCTCCTGCATTGCTAATACAGGTAAGTACATTCCCTTATCTGCGTTCTTGTATCCTCTTATTGTAATATTACTAATCTGACCAGCAGCAACTGTAAGGGGTACTTTGCCATAATTAACTGTATCATACTGAAGAATACAGCTGTCACGGTCAACACCCAGAAGATTTACCGTCTTTGCCATAATCTCAACATTTTCTTCATATACACCAGGACAGATAATCAGAGTATCCCCCGAGTTTACTGCATCTACGCCCTCCTGAATCGTCAGAAAGTCTCCAGTTCCATCCTGTGCTACAATATAGACATTGCCTTCCTTCGCAAGCTTCTCTACCTGCTGTGCAAACCACTGCTCATCAGCCGCGTATGCCTTTATTCCAAAGCCCATATATCCACACAGGATAATGGCCAGTATCCACAATTTTCTCTTTATGTTCTTCATGTAATATCTTTTGCCTTTCATCTCCTGTTCATACCTCAGGAATCGTATTATTTTATCATATTCTTTTTTACTTATAAAGGTTTTGCTATTTCTTTTTTATAAATTAATGCAACTATTCGTTACTGTACACAGGTAGTATTCCGCAAAGTGTTTTCATGCAGATTATGCATGAAAATCACGAGTTTTACACGCGCAAAATTGATGTTTCACAGCTTTGGTCTTCCACTTGCAGAAAAATACTGCCACAAGCGTACCTGTCAGAGTTGCCAGAATTGCAGGTGCAATGATCCCAGCAGGATTTACGCTCCCATACTGACTACGATATGCAATAATATTAACCGGTATTAATTGCAGCGAAGATATATTGATGACCAGAAAGGTACACATCTCATCACTGGCTACGTCTGTCAGCTTTCCCCGTTCTTCTTCCAGATGTGCAAGCTCTGACATTGCCCGAAGTCCCGCCGGAGTTGCCGCCCAGCCAAGCCCCAGAATATTTGCCACAAAATTAGCCGATATAGAGGTCAGAGCCGGATGCTCTTTCGGTATTTTGGGAAAAAGGAAGCCCATGACCGGCTTTAGCAGCTTAGTCATTCCTTTCATGATTCCCGCATCCACTGCCACTTCCATAAGTCCTGACCAGAATGCCACAATTCCAAACATGGTAAAACACAGCGTGACCGCCTCTCTCGATGAAGCAAGCACGGCATCTGTAATATCCTTTACATTACCGGTAAGTACGCCATATACAATACCTGTCAACAGCATACCTCCCCATAAATAATTCATCATAGGACTGATTCCTTAATTTTATTTCTATTTTACTTTATGCCCTGTTTTAGGCGTCTATACCCATGGAATTGTTTTTTCATACAAAAAGAGACTCCCTGAGAGCCTCTTTCAATTTTGTTATTCTCAAATTATGCTATACATATAATAATTAAATGTCTGCACCCTGTTCTCTTAAAAATTCGATTGCATCACCAACAGTCTTGACTTTCTTCTCTAATTCTTCATAAGATACTTCTACACCGAATTCTTCTTCGAATGCCATTACTAATTCTACTAAATCTATGGAGTCTGCACCCAAATCATCCTTAAATGATGAATCTTCCGTGATTTCTACGCCGGTCAAATGTAACTGATCTTCGATAATTTCAAATACTCTTTCCATTCTTTCATCTCCTTTTTCCACATATGGAGTATATGTTTCTTACCTTTAACAATAGGAGTATATTATCACCCATACTATTTGTCAACAGTTTTTAACAGATATTGATATACATCCCTCTTGGAAACTCCTCTGTCCTTTGCAACAAGTTTCATAGCCTCTTTATGGTCAATTCCCTGTTTCTCATAGATTTCCATGTGCTCTTCTATAGACATCTCCTGCCAGTTGCGTTCCTGCTCTTTTTGAAACTCCTCCAGGCTCTTACCTTCCAGAACAAGCACATATTCACCTCTTGGTTCCTCTGAGCGATACATATCCAGAGCATTTTCCAATGTCGTAGGCAGTACCGTTTCAAACTTCTTGGTAAGCTCCCGGCATAAGGTAATACGACGGTTTCCTAGTGCATTATATAGCTCTTCCAGTGTCCTGATCAGATGATGTGGTGCTTCATATAAAATAATGGTACGGGATTCCTTCTGCAGATCCTCCAGAATCGCTTTCTTCTCTTTCTTATCCGGTGGCAGAAAGCCTTCAAAACAGAATCTTCTCGTACTCAGCCCTGATAATGTCAGTGCTGTAATACATGCTGCCGGTCCCGGCAAAGAAGTTACCACAATACCTGCCTCATGGCACATTGCCACCAGCACTTCTCCAGGGTCAGAGATTGCAGGTGTTCCCGCATCTGTGATCAATGCAATATTTTTACCTTCCTGAAGCTGCTCTATGAGATATTTTGCTTTCTCTATCTTATTATATTCATGATAGCTTGTCATAGGTGTATGGATCCCAAAATGATTCATGAGTTTCATACTGTTTCTGGTATCTTCTGCTGCTATCAAATCTACTGCCTGAAGAGTCTCTATGACTCTTGGCGTCATATCCTGCAAATTTCCTATAGGCGTAGCACACAAATACAATTTACCTGCCATCTGTTCCTCCTGTTTCCGCTTCTTCTTCCACTGCCTGCGTCGTTTCTATAGCCGTTTCTATAGCTTCACTCATTTCACTGTCCCATTCTTCCTGTTGTGCTCTTGCTTCATCCTCAGTCAGTAATGAATCTTCCTTATATTTCACTGCTGCATTCCACAGAATCCATTCATCAAATCCTGCATCATGTGCACCCTGTATCTGATCCCTGATCTGTTTGGGACCATAACTGATATGACCTTCAACCCAGCTTGCCGTAAAGCTCTGAATCCAGACACGCCCTGCTGCCCTGTTCTCCTCTGGTATCTTTTCCAGTTGTTTTGCTGCTGCCTGCATAGCCGCTTTTACCGTGTCATAGGGCTGTGCATCTGGAATGGGGATTCCATATACTCCATTCGCATAATGTGACGGATATACCATAGGACATATATAATCCAGGTGGGATGCCATATCTACAAAATTCTGACCAACTATGTCCTGGTCTATTTTGCTGTCAATGATTGTTCCATATACATCCGCTGACACATATACGCCCTCTGGTGATAATTTATCATAAGCGTACTGTGTGAATTCTGTAATAACATCCGTTTTACTCTGTTCCTCTGCCGCTGGGCCAAAGTCCATTTTATCTGTCTTGAGATCCGTAGAGAAGCGTATATAATCAAATTGCACCTCGTCAAAGCCTGCCTCTGCAGCCTGTGTCCCAATCTCTACCAGATAATCCCATACTTCCCTATTATAGGGATTCACCCACGCCAGCCCGGATTTATCATAGAAAATATCTCCATTTTTTTTCCTTACCGCCAATTCAGGTCTTTGCTGCGCCAGATAAGGATCTTTAAAAGCCACCACTCTTGCAATCAGATAGATATTCTTCTCCTTACAGCGCTGTACAAGTTCTTTCATATCTGATACATAATTGATGCTTGCACCTATTTGGGAAACAAGTGTATCGGGGTCCATCTTATACGTAACCCTGCCATCATCATTTTTAATATCTATGACCATGGCATTCAGCTCTGTGGTATCTACTAACTCAATGAGTTCATCCATTCTCGCATTTCCCGCTATTGGACCACTGACATAGATACCCTTTACCTTTACAGGCTCTCTTCGCTCCTGTTCTACGCTCTGTACTTGGGCATTTGTACCCTCAACAGCCTGATTCCCTTGGGCATTTACAGTATTCTGTCTCTCCTGTGATGATGTCTGTGCACCTGCAACATTCTGTCCTGACGCTTGCGTGCCTACACTATTTTGGCTCTCCTGTTCGGTTTCCGCGCTTACATCCCCTAAATTCTCCTGTCCTAATGTCTCCACATTCTGCGGACTTTCTATACTGTTTATCTCTGCCAATGTCTGTTGGCTGGTATCTCCACAACCGAATATTACACCTATTACAGCTAAGATACACATCACAGTTTTGTATTTCTTATTATTTTTCACACTAATATCCGTATACTTCATATATTTCATCTGTATATTTTCCCGGTTCTTTATACACAATTAAGGGTTTTTCCACTGTCATACGTGACTTACCGCCACGGCAACCCTCTATTAATACCATATTAGGCTCTTTATCCACATATGGATAGACAAGTCTCATACGCTTGGGTTCCAATTTATATCTGACCATCACAGATATGATCTCCGCCAATCTGAATGGTCTGTGAACCATATAGAAATTACCGCCCGGTTTTAATAAAATGGCAGCTTTCTGTATTACATCCTCTAATGTACACAAAATCTCATGTCTGGCAATGGCTTTGGGAGCATCTGGATTGGTAATTCCATGCTGCCCTATCATATAGGGAGGATTACAGGTTATAACGTCAAAAGAAGCAGCCTGAAAAAGTGTATCTGCTTCTTTGATGTCACCACATACTATGTCAATTTTATTTTCCAGATGATTTAAAAGGACACTGCGCCTTGCCATATCCGCACTTTCTTCCTGTATTTCAAGTCCGGTAAAATGCTCTCCCTGCGTCTTTGCCTCCATCAGAATTGGAATAATTCCCGTTCCGGTTCCAAGATCCAGCACTTTACCACCTGGTTTCACTTTGGCAAAGCCGGATAGAAGCACTGCATCCATTCCAAAACAGAACTTGTCTGAATCCTGAATGATCTGATAACCATTTCTCTCCAGATTATCAATCCTTTCATGTTCCTTCAGCTTAATTGTCATCCAGCTTAGACCTTCCCTCCTGCTTTTCAAGCTTTTCAAGCTCTTTTAACTCTGCATCTGTTACATCATCCTGCTTTTCTTTGCGATGTCTTTTCTTAAAGCGAAGCTGTTCTACCTTGTACTCACGAATTTCCTTTTCATCATTATTTTCAATCAGAACTTTTACAAGCTGGCGTAATACATTCACACTATGTACTTCACCCTTTAATCCATCATCTGTTGTTACGTAATCGCCAACATTTGGAAGCTTTCTATTCAGATATTCATATGTCTCTTCCTCATGCTTGAGACAACACATCAATCTGCCACACATACCTGAGATCTTGGTAGGATTCAATGACAGATTCTGCTCCTTTGCCATTTTAATAGATACGGGTACAAATTCTGATAAATGCGCATGACAGCATAACGTTCTGCCACAGATTCCAATACCTCCCATGATCTTGGTCTCATCTCTGACACCGATCTGGCGAAGCTCAATACGTGTTTTAAATACAGAAGCCAGATCCTTTACCAGTTCTCTGAAATCAATTCTTCCATCCGCAGTAAAATAAAATAATACTTTATTATTATCAAAAGTATATTCTGCATCAATCAGCTTCATATCCAGCTTATGTTTTTTAATTTTCTCCAAGCATATTTTAAAGGCTTCTCTTTCCTTCTGCTTATTTGCATTCTCCTGTTCCGTATCTCTGGCTGTTGCTACACGAAGTACAGGCTTTAGAGGCTGAATGACCTTATCATCCTCTACTTTCTTAGGATCTCCTACTACTGTACCGTACTCGATTCCACGGGCTGTTTCTACAATAACATGATCTCCTCTTTTGACATCAAATTTTAATGGATCAAAAAAATATATTTTACCTGCAGTTCTAAATCTTACTCCAATTACTTTTACCATAATCTATTAACCTCACTCTACAAACTTTATGCTTCTGCTTTCATTTCCATAAATAACAGCTCCATTGTCAGATCGGCATTTACATTTGACTTCAGACGATTCCTTGCCTGCTCTATCGCATGTATAATCCGATCAATTCCTTCATAAGAACAACTGGCTGCTATTCTTCTGATATCCAGCCTGTCCTCCTTAAAAATCAAAGGACTCTGTTCACCACATGCTTTATATAATAACACATCACGATACCAGATAAAACACAGATCCAGGTAATCGTTCATGTCATATTTTTCCTCATTTATTTTCTTTACTGCTGCTGCCATCTGGTTTACTTCCAGATTGGCTACATTTTTCATAATTCCCAGAACTTCCGACTTTAAATGGTCAAAGTCCTCATTCGAGGCAAGCATCACTGCTTTTCCTACATTTCCTCTGGCAAAAGACGCACAGATACCGGCTCTGTAATCCGGTATTTCCACCTTTTCCATGAGATATTTCTTTATCTTATCATCTGCCACCGGTTTTGTGTCAAGCACAACACATCGACTTAATATAGTAGGCAGCATGGACTCCACATTTGTAGTAAGCAATAAGATTACAGCATACTCTGGTGGTTCTTCCAGTGTTTTTAACAAGGCATTCTGTGCCTGCGTATTCATCTTTTCCGCCTCATCCATAATATAGATCTTATGCGGACCACTATACGGCTTGATTGCAATATCGCCATTAATCTGGGTTCTGATATTATCCACACTGATTACGTTTGGTTTATCATGTTCTACGTATATAATATCAGGATGATTCCCATTCATTGCCTGCTTACAGGAACGACACTGATTACAGGGACGCTCTCCCTCGCTTTCACACTGTAGAGCTCTTGCAAAAATATCTGCAATCATTCTTTTACCTGATAATTTCTCACCCTGAATCATATAGGCATGAGATATCTTATTAAATTTTAATGCATTTTGCAGATTGTCTGTTAATTGATTCTGTCCAATGACAGATTCCCAACCAAACACTTGCTGCTCCTGTGACATATCTACCCCAAGCCTCTATTCTTTCCTATTTCTTAGCTATTCAAACCCAGACAAGAAGCCTCTCTGTCATTTTATGTAAATATATCCAACAGTAAGCCGCGTATCTCTCCTACCTTGGCAAGAATCGCAATCTCGTCTTTTTCTTCTTTCATTAACTCCTGGGCAAGCTCATCCAGCTTCTCATCTACCAGTCTGACAATACCATATACTCTATGTCTTCCACGACGATCCAGAAAATTTTCTCTTGAAAATTTGTGAGAACGATTCACAATTTCATTCATGAAATCCTTGATCAGGGCGCGATACCGGCGCATATCCTTTACATCCATGCGCTTAGTGATCTTATCACCCTGCATTACGATCTCTTCCATCATCAGGTTCAATCTGTCCGCCAGCCCGGCTTCTTCTATATTACTTGCCAGCATGAAACGAAATGTATCATCTGTCTGCTGTACATTGGACTGCTGCTGTGTCTGAACTGTCTGTTCTACCTGGTTTACTTTGATATCCACGATATCACCCCTTTTATAATCCGTTATCCACTAAAATTATAACCGATCATTTTCCTGAATATATTGTTTGATTTCCTGTATACAGGAATCTAATTCATTATTATAAAATGCCCGGCTGATTCCTGCCTCTTCCAGTTTTTCTTTTGAAAAATCCTGACTGTCTGCAAGAAATCTTCGACACATTTCCTCATATTTTGGAACGCTCTGGCTTTTCTCACGCTGCAAAGCTCTCGTTAGACGCTCCCCATCCTCTACCTCTACATAAATAGGCATTACCTTGTCTGCTCCAAAATAATCTCTTGTCATACAATACGACCGCAATACTCCAGGAATCAGATAACTATATTTTGAAAGGTCAATCTGATCATCCTTTACTGTATAATAATACCATATTCCATATATTGTCTGATATGCTCTGCATTCTACCAGCTTATTATGATCCCGGTATTTTTGTAGTGTGGCTTCATCTGTAAAATGATATTCTATCCCTTCCTTTTCTCCTTCCCGGATTGGCCGGGTTGTATAGGGTACAATATGATGCAGATTCAAATCTTTATCCTGTATCAGCTTCTTATATATTGTGTCTTTCCCTGATGAACTTTTGCCTATAATACAATATATTTTACCCATACCAGTTAAGTATACCTTTCGTATTTTTATGCTATAGCGTTCTATTTACAAATTCACTGTAACTATTTAAACAACATGAGCAAAATTGCTATTTCACAGCTCATTTTGCTCATGTTGATGTCCAGCCATACAGCTTATACCTGTAAATAAGAATCTTCTTTCACAAGCTGTATGAATCTTAGTTGTTACAATTGTTATTCAACATCTACAACTCTCAGCATATTTGTTTTACCGGAGATACCAAGAGGAACACCTGCTGTTAAGACTACTCTGTCTCCTGTCTGAACGAATCCTGCCTTTTTACTTGCTTCAACAGCAGAATCAAATAATTTCTCTGCACTGTCTTCTCTGTTAATCAGAAGTGGCTGTACACCCCATACAAGCCCCAGCTGACGGAACACCTTCTTATCCACAGTACATCCAATTACAGGGCATGCAGGCTGATATCTTGCTACCATACTTGCAGTAAAACCTGACATTGTAACGGTAATAATTGCCGCTGCTTCCAGATCAATTGCTGTTGTACAGCATGCATGAGAGATTGCTGTTGTCACATCTTCCTTTACATCATCATTTCTTCTGGAGAAACGTGATATATAATCAATATCCTTTTCTGCTCTTTCTGCAATTCTTGCCATTGTTTTAACAGCTTCTACCGGATAAGCACCCGCAGCACTTTCACCACTGAGCATAATTGCAGAAGTACCATCATAAATTGCATTGGCAACGTCTGTTACCTCAGCACGGGTAGGTCTTGGATTCTTAATCATGGAATCCAGCATCTGTGTTGCAGTAATAACAATTTTACCCTGCACCAGAGCCTTTTTAATCATTCTCTTCTGGAATACAGGAACTTCTTCCATGGCAACTTCTACGCCCATGTCACCTCTTGCAACCATAATACCGTCTGATGCTTCCATAATCTCTTCCAGATTCTCCAGTCCCTGTGTATTTTCAATCTTGGATATGATCTTCATGTTACCGCCATTTTCTCTGATCAACTGGCGAACCTGTTCTACATCTTCTTTATTTCTTACAAAAGAAGCAGCAATATAATCATATCCCATCTTTACACCGAAAAGAATATCTTCTCTGTCTACATCACTAATGTAAGGCATCGTCAATACAACACCGGGTACATTAATACCCTTATGATTGGATACATATCCACCATTGATAACCTGACAGATAATATCCGTATCTGTAATATCGACTACTTCCATAGCAATCAGACCATCATCAATTAAGATCTTCTTTCCAATGCTGACATCATCTTTTAAATTCTTATACGTAATGGTAGCTCTCTGAGCAGTTCCCATTATTTCTTCTGTAGTAAGGGCAAAGATTGTTCCTGTCTCAAGGTACACTTTACCACCCTCAAAATCTCTCAGGCGGATTTCAGGTCCCTTAGTATCCATCATTGTAGCAACAGGAAGACCTAATTTCTCTGCTATCTGTACAGTTCTTTCAAATTTGGCTCTATGTTCCTCATAATCACCATGTGAAAAATTGAAACGTGCCACATTCATACCTGCAAGCATAAGCTCTTCCAGCTTTTCTGCGCTTTCAGAAGCGGGTCCTATTGTACAAACAATTTTGGTCTTTCTCATAAATTTATATTTCCTTTCATTATACGCTTTATTATTCGCGTAACCCCTACTCTTATCTATTGTCGTATCCTCCTTAAATTTATATACTTTGTATTTTTAAAATACCTTTTCTTATTTTTATCTTTCCCTTATGCAAATGTACCGTTTCCATAAAAGAACAATATTTATCTGCTGCTGTTACAATCCATGCTTCTCTGCACATAGGCGGAACAACAGTTAATGGCCACATATGCTTTTTAATAATATCCTCCTGACGTTTTGTCAATGTATATTCTTTCTGAGCATTGTGTAGTGCCCTTGAAGGATGATAAAAGCCATGCAGTTTATGCGGATTTTTTAAATCTTTAAAATGCCAGTCATACAGAAAATAATCATGAAGCAATGCACCTCTGATCAGATCTCTTTTATTGCATTTAATATGAAGTTTGTCTCTAATTCTCAAACTTGTCTTGGCAACATTAATACAATGCTCATTGACTGTCATATTTCCATGCTGAATATGCTCTTTGATTTTCTGGAAATTATCAGAATTTAAAATATCATCTGCATACTGTCTTAATTCACTTTCGTACATGTTTATCACCAAGCCTTTCTATAACCTGCAAGCTTTCGGTAATCTACGTAGCTTTACCTCAGATGTCTTGCATAGACACAACGCTGCTATATACCAAAACTTCTGTTTATAGTTTTTTCACACTATTCATAATAGCATATAACCGGCATTCCTGCCTCCACATGTTCATAAATTTCCCGTGCTACATCCACAGGAAGGTTGATACAACCATGTGAACCATTTGTTTCATAGATCGTACCACCAAACTGTTTTCTCCAAGGAGCATCATGCATACCAATTCCCCCATTAAAAGGCATCCAATAAGATACTGGGGTTCTATAATTTGTTCCCTTTAAAACTGCATTCCTTTCTTTATAGGTTATCGGGAATATGCCCCCTGGCGTTGCCATTCCCTTTACCATATTTCCACTTACAAAATCGCTTTCTATTATTATGTTTCCTTTTTCCCAGAAATATAAATGCTGTTTTGATAAATTTATTTCAACATACGTGTCGCCATAATCCCGTTCTCCGTGACTTGCCGCTGTCTGAATATAGACAGGTTCTCTCTCTACAACAGCTCCCTGTTTAACTAAATTTATCAGCTCTTCCGTTTCCTCTGACCGGTTCATTCTCCAGCCATAAAATCCACTGTCTATTGTAATATCCTTACCTTCTGCTGTCGTAAAAGCATGTTTTCGATAAGCTGTATCATAAGACCTGGCAAGCTCTTTCACATAAGCCTTTACCTCATCTTCTCTTATATAAACAGCATGATTAATCGTAAACAGCCAATTATGAATAAGGCTTGCGTCTACTACCTCTTCTTTCTCACCAAATTGATATGTAATCCGAGCTGAGACCTGTTTATTTATCTCTGTCCATAAACGCAGCAGTTCTTTATCTTCACTTGTTATGGACGGCTCAATGTAACAGCCTGCTTCCTCAAGATTCAGTTCCGTGTCCATATTTTCTAACGCAAGTTTTATAGAGTCACATACCTTTCCCTTCCTCAGATATGTTCCCGGATAAGCTTTCACAAGTTCATATTGACCCGTTGATTCCTGAAAGTCACCAATATATGCATTTTGTGGAGCCTTCATATAATCCCGCTGCATAAATGGAATAGTATCTATTATCTGCTCTAATGCATCTTCCTCATACTGTCCAATATGCTCCAAATCATAGGAATATTCTTTCCAGATTGACACAGGCCAAAGCCATGCATTCTGACTGTCCATAATTTTCTGCAATGCATCCTGCGTATCTACCTTTAAAGAAACATCTTCTGCTGAAATCGTCACTTCTGTATCTTCCCTTCCAATTACATGAAGTGAATATTTCTGAAATTCATCCTTTAAAATATCCGATACTGTATCAACTGTCTGTACGCTGCTCTCAATATAATCAATTGTTGTATGAAAGAAATAGTGTGTTTGGAAAATATAACAAAATGTAAAATATACGAGCATTAATATGCCCATTATTACGATTATGATAAGTGCGGATATTCGTTTACACTTATTATCCTTTTTCATTTTGAGTTCCCCTCTGTTTCACATAACCATACATAGTTATTTTAGCATACATTATAAAAAAAAACACGGAAATCCGTGTTTTTTTAGATTATTTTTAAGCAACAAAAAATGCCCAGAACCGGAATCGAACCAGTGACACGAGGATTTTCAGTCCTCTGCTCTACCGACTGAGCTATCTGGGCATTGAGTAGCGGGGACAGGATTTGAACCTATGACCTTCGGGTTATGAGCCCGACGAGCTTCCAGACTGCTCCACCCCGCGTTATTTATTTAATGGATGGAGGTGGATTCGAACCACCGAAGCACCCCTTTGGCCACTCGGGAATCCATCCATAAAAGCCGATGATCGGACTCGAACCGATAACCTGCTGATTACAAATCAGCTGCTCTGCCAATTGAGCCACATCGGCGTATTTATAATACGCAATATTGAATTAAAAATGGGACCTACAGGGCTCGAACCTGTGACCCTCTGCTTGTAAGGCAGATGCTCTCCCAGCTGAGCTAAGATCCCAAACAAACAAAAGTTTATTATCGTGATTCATAAAGAATCAACGACCCAGACGGGACTCGAACCCGTGACCTCCGCCGTGACAGGGCGGCGCTCTAACCAACTGAGCCACTAGGCCATATAAACAAATAATTGAAA
>MNTL01000024.1 GCA_001916965.1 Roseburia sp. CAG:10041_57 | reverse complement strand
ATAAATATATTCTTCTGGTGTAGGGCGTTTATTCCCAAAATACTTTTTGAAATTTGCCTGCACCTCTGGGTCGGTGCTATTCATAGCTTCATCAATCGTTGCTTCAATATTTTCCCGTACATCAGCTAATGACATACCGCCAGCCTTTGCACCAGCCTTTAATGCTTTTTTAATATCTCGTTTTTTTAACCCTATCATTCGAACCAACTCCCTAAAATGAGTTAATCTTCTTTTTCAAAAATTAAATCAATCTTTCGCATACAACCTTTTGCGTCAATTTCTGTAGGTATAAAACCAACATAGCGATACCCATTTTCTGCATAGCTATTTATAACTTCCTTATGTTTATCGGTGCAAAGGAACACAACACCTTTCGCAGTATAATCAATTTCTAAATATTCATATTTTTTCATTTTTCCTCATTTCCTTTCTCTTTCATATTTTCTCTACGCTTTTTGATTGCCTTATTTCTTAAAGGAATACCAACGCCCAATATCAATCCTACTACCAAAATAGTCAAGTCCATAAGCACACCTCTCTTTTCTAAAACTCTTTTTTCTTTAGTATTGTTAAGCTAATAAGA
The DNA here is from genome assembly GCA_001916965.1 of Roseburia sp. CAG:10041_57. Taxonomy (GTDB): domain Bacteria; phylum Bacillota; class Clostridia; order Lachnospirales; family Lachnospiraceae; genus COE1. The sequence goes on along the minus strand of MNTL01000024.1, from coordinate 3,007 downwards.
TAGGAGATACCTAAAATAACAACTGAAAGCAATAAAAATAATATTATATATACTAGTGGTTCAAATTTAGGTAATTTATTTATTAAGACATATAAATCTATTCCTAAATATTCAGTAGTTTTTATAAGAAGCAGTCCTATAACAAATATAAATCCCATTACACCTATGATAGCAATTCTTCCTTTTTCTCCACCAAATTTCAAGATAAAAGGAAGCATGATTGATAAAATCAATAAAATAGTAGGAAATAAAGAACCTGCTGTTAAAAAAATTTCATTAAAACTGCCTGTTTTTGTAATACCAATAACAACTAAACTAATAACAGTTCCCAACAACAAAAACATTATTCCTGAAATCAATCCAAAAATATATTTTTCCAGTACATAATCTTTTCGTGTTATCGGTAAAGAAAATAAAAAAGCATTTCCATTATCAAATTCATCATAGCTAATTGAACTCAATGAGAATAATGCCCCCACAAAACCTAAGAAACCAATCGGAAACGAAGTCCCCGGAGATACTATTATCATTATTATAGATATAGCAGTAATAGTCATAAAGAAGTTTTTCTGTCCTTTCAGCAATTTAAAATCTTTAATCAATAAACCTTTCATTATTCAACACCTCTAATCATCATTGTTATTACTTCGTCTATATTTCCTTTTTCAATCGCCATTTGAGGATAATTTTCAGCATAATATTGTTTTTGATTAGTTAAACAACTATATCCATAGCTTTCTTTTTTTGTACGTAAAATATATTGTCTATCTAATTTGGAATATTCTTCTTCATCAACTTTAAGTAGTGCATAATCGCTTAGTAAAACATCAGTATCTTCGTGCATAATTACTTTTCCTTGATGTATCATATAAAGGTCATCACATAAAGTTTCTAAATCACTGGAAATGTGAGAACTAATTAAAATAGAGCGTTCTTCGTCTTTTTCTATAAAATCTCTTAGCATTTCTAACAATTCATCTCTAGCTATTACATCTAATCCCGCCGTTGGTTCATCAAGAATTAACAACTTTGCATTGTGTGAAACAGCAACTAAGACTTTTACTTTCGCTTTCATACCAGTTGAAAAATCTTTTATTCTTTTATTTCGTGGAAGCTGAAACTTTTTAACTTGTTCTATAAAAAATGATTTATCAAAATTTTGATATAAATTATCAATAATAGGAATAATATCATTGATTGTTAAATATCCACTAAAGCCAGAGTCCGAAAGAACTACTCCCAAATCTTGCTTGTCTTTTGCAGTAAAATCTTGTAATGACTTTCCAAGAATATTGATAGTTCCACCATCAAAGGAAATTAGCCCTAAAATAGCTTTAAATGTTGTGCTTTTTCCTGCACCATTTTGACCAATCAAACCAGTTACATGACCTTTCTTTACTTCAAGAGAACAATCAAGCGAAAAGTTTTCATAACTTTTTTTCAAATGCTCAATTTTTAACATATCTAACCCTCCAAAATTAACTCAAATAGTTTTTTTATATCTTCATCACTGATACCGTAACATCTGCCTTTTTGAATAACTCGTTCTAAATCACTTTCTAATTCCTTTTTCTGTTCCTCTAATAAAAGCTCTGTATTTGTAGCAGTAACATATGTTCCTTTTCCATGAATTGTTACCGTAAACCCCTCGTTTTCCAAGCTATCATATGCTTTTTTCACAGTTAGAGCACTTATTTTTAATTCTTTTGCAAGAGAACGAACAGACGGAAGATTATCATTTTCTTTTAATTTTCCATTCCGAATTAAAGCTTTAACTTGTTCTACTATTTGCTCGTAAATAGGTATCATTGAAGAATGGTTTATAATAATTTTCATCTCACAGCTCCTTTCTGTATAAACAGTATATAACAGAGTAACGCTGTTGTCAAGTGTTATATGGTGTTTGTACAGAAAGTGAAGCGTGCAAATCTCATTTAGGAAATGCACGCTATATAATTTATCCTACAATCTTCCAGTTACTATCCTTATGTAGCACAAGTTCATACTGCGATATCTGCGTCGCCTTTGTCTGATTATCAAGGAATTTCACGCCTACCTTGACTTTCACATTGTCCCCGTCCTTTGTAAAGATAGGGTTTACCAGTTCAGAATAAAGATAGTCCCTGCCGATAGGTTCAAGCACATTTCCCGATACATAATAGGCAAGCTCTTTTTCCGTAGCTGTCGGGTAGAGCTTAAAGAATGTTTCCAGAAATGCGGTAGCGTCATTCACGGTATCAGCGTCTACACTTGCGTCTGCTTCTGGTGTCTTAGGCTCATAGTCTGATTTTTCGATTGCTGGTGCAAGGGTAGGGTTCTGAACGATTACCATATCCCCGTCAGCGTCTATATGGACTTTTACGGTATAGGTTGCTTTCACATTGCTTGTCTTTTCTCCCTCTTTTATCTGCTGATCTACTTCGTAGGTAGCAGAAAAAGTGTCCGTTCCCGATTGTTCGATACTCCATACAATCACATCTGTAACTGTGGAGCTGGTCGGTATATCCGTTCTAATGGTATCAACATTCAAGTCCTGCAATTCCTTTGTCAGATAACCGTTGATTGCCTGCGTCCTTGATTCAATCGCTTCTTTACTGTTATTCCATGTGTAATAGGACTTCGCAAAATTCTTCACGAAATTTTCTATCCCGTTGGTGTCCTGCAAGCGAAGTTCAATGATTTCTTTTTCGTGGGTCGTGTGCTGGTCGATAGCAGTAAAATTCTTATACACCCCAAAGCTCACGCTTGCAATAAGTACCACCCACAACGCAATCACGGCTTTCTTATGTGTGCCTACCTTAACAGTACGCACCTTTTTTTCTTTTGGTTCTTTGATAGTTTCTGTCTGTTTCTTATTCTTCTTAAACATATTTTCAAGTCCTTTCTATTGTTTTACTCGTCCTGCACCGATTAAGTGCTGTTGCCAGTAACTACTACTTAGGTCTGCATATCCTATCGGGTTGCCTGCATGGTACATCTGTGTCGGCGAAACGAGAATACCAACGTG
>MNTL01000057.1 GCA_001916965.1 Roseburia sp. CAG:10041_57 | reverse complement strand
TAGCAAAAAATCAGTTCTGCATTAACTATTTCCTCCGCCTGTGCTTTTAGACTACTCATGTGCTGCACCCAAGCAAGCTGTTGGGTTGACTTATCCGGAGCCGGATTTTTCTCCAGAAGTTCAGTCATTATCTGTTCCACTCTACGGTGAGCAGTTTCGTCAATTTCCCATAAATGCGGAAATAATTGCAAAGGAGATATAATATTGTCATTGTTAGTCATATTGCTGAGATAGGAGCGGTAATAAATATGTCATACAGTTGGCATATTAAAAGTGCTATAATAATAACACTTTAATATTGGAGAAAGCGAAGCGTGAAGGGGATGCATTTTGTAGAAGCAAAAGGAATACTTTCCAGTAATAATGGTATGAATATTTACCGTGGCTGTACACATGGGTGTATTTATTGTGACAGCAGGAGTAAGTGCTATGGCTTTACACATGAATTTGAAGACATCGAGGTGAAGATAAATGCACCACAGCTTTTGGAAAAGGCATTAAAATCTAAGCGGAAAAAATGCATGATCGGAACAGGAGCTATGTGTGATCCCTATCTTCATATAGAAGAAAATCTGAAGCTTACCCGCAAATGTCTGGAGTTAATAGATCAATATGAATATGGAGTAGCAGTTCAGACAAAATCAACCAGAGTACTTAGAGATATGGATTTGTTAAAGTCAATCAACGATAAAACCAAAGCAGTTGTCCAGATGACAATGACGACCTATGATGAAACGCTCTGCAAGATACTGGAGCCAAATGTTTCCACAACCAAAGAACGTTTTGAAACTCTGCTGCAATTTAAGGAAGCTGGAATCCCTACAGTTGTCTGGCTTACTCCTATATTGCCACTCATTAATGATACAGAAGAAAATATCAGGGGAATCCTTGAGTACTGTGTAGAAGCAGGAGTAAAAGGCATTATATGCTTTGGAATGGGAGTTACATTGCGGGACGGTAATAGAGAGTATTTTTACAAAGCACTGGATAAACATTTTCCGGGTATAAAGAATAAATATATCAGAACCTATGGAAATGCATATGATATTCCAAGTCCCAATAATGAGAATCTGTTAGAGATTTTTAAGGAAGTATGTGTGAAAAATGGAATGATATATCAGATCAAAGAGTGCTTTCAGTATCTTCATGAGTTCCCACAAAAATATGAACAAATGTCACTGCGTGACATATGAATACAGGCAATGCGTGGGTTGCATTGCCTGTATTTATTTGATAGTTTTATCTATTAATCAACCTGAGAAAAAGCAACTGTACCATTTACAATGGTATAATTTACCTCTGTGGCAGAATCCATGATGTTACCATCACTAATGACAAAGTCGCCGTCTTTTCCAACCTCAATACTTCCTACTCTGTCGGCAATGCCAAGGTGCTTTGCAGGGTGAATGGTAATGGCTTTTAATGCTTCAAAAGCATCCATACCTGATTTTACGGCAAGCCCGGCACAAAGGGAAAGATACTGCTGTGGAATGACAGGGGCATCTGTAATGATAGAAACCTGACAACCAGCCTTTGATAAAATACCGGGTGTCTTGAAGGATTTATTTTTTAATTCATATTTGGTAGCGTGTCCAAAAGAAGGACCAACTGCAACCGGATAATTTTCTTTTGCCAGATCTTCTGCGATCAGGGCACCGTCTGTACAATGTTCAATAGTAAGCTTTACATCAAATTCTTTTGCAATGCGGATTGCTGTGAAAATGTCATCTGCTCTGTGGGCATGAGCCTTTAGAGGGATTTCCCTGCGCAGAACGGGAAGAAGGGCTTCTAATTTCATATCATAAGCAGGCTTTTTAGAAGGATCTTCTGCGGCAGCATCTAACTTCGCCTGATATTCTCTTGCTTTAAAAAGCATTTCACGAAGTTTGGAAGCAGTAGACATTCGTGAATAATTGTTTTTGTCTTTATAGCATCTTTTGGGATTTTCACCAAACGCACATTTCATGGCAACAGGAAACTTGACAATCATGTCATCTATTCTGCGACCAAAGGGTTTCATGGCAACGAACATACCACCTAGAACATTAGAACTTCCAGGACCCGTACCTACACATGTTACACCGCCTTCCAGGGCAAGCTGTAAAGTCTCATCCTGTGGGTTGATGCCGTCAATGGCACGAAGCTGTGGAGTGAGGATGTCATTCATTTCATTATAATCCTGTCCTTCAAAACCAATGGCATATCCGTCCAAGCCAAGATGACTGTGCGCATCTACCAGACCGGGATAAACGTTAAGTCCGGTGGCATCAATCACTGTCTCAGCTTCCTTGCAGCTGTTTGCAGGAAGAATCTGCGTAATTTTACCATTTTCTACTAAAATATCACCTACATAAGGAGTGGCTGATACAGCATCATGGATTAGTCCGTTTTTTATGCAAAGCATAATCATTTCCTCCGATTTTTATTATAGATTCAGGGAATTTTGTGTGTGCAAATCCCCCTAATACACTTTATTGTAGCACAAATGTTATGAAACCAGAATGAGGAAACTAACAATAAATAATTTGACTTTCTTGTTAAATATGCCATACTATGTCATATATAGAATGATATCCTTTGGACGTAAACAAAAATAAAATATGTCTAGGAGGATTCAAAATGAATTATGAAATTGTAGAACTGAAAGAGAAAACCATAGTAGGATTTGCCGGAAGAACGAGTAATGATGATCCGAAGATGGGCGCTGTCATCAGTGGGTTATGGCAGAAACTGTATACACCGGAGAATGTAAGTGGAACCAGGAACAGAGTCAATACTTATGCTATTGGTCTGTATTCGGATTATGAGAAAGAAGGCTATCCGATAAGAACGGTAAAAAATGAGGTATTGTATGGTAGCCAGATTGTTTCAGATCGTATATCTGTTAATGGAAAGAGACAGCATGACAGCGAAAGAATTAGCTGATAAGCTGGAAGTTTCGGTAAGAACGATAAATCGTGATATTGAAAAGCTGTCCGAAGCCAGAATACCAATATATGCAACCAGAGGCAGGGGAGGTGGAATTTCCCTGCTTTCTGATTTTGTATTAAATAAGAAAGTCCTGACGGAAGAAGAGAAAAGCAGCATTTTGTCCTCCATGAAAGTATTGGGAACGGTTGCCTATGATGATGAGAAACAGGCTCTTAGCCGCCTTGAAGATTTCTTTGGAGAGGTAGCACAGGACTGGATCGAGATAGAGCTGGACACCTGGAATGAAGGTAATTTTGACCGGGATAGATTTCGCCAGTTAAAAGGCGCAATTCTGTCGCATAAGAAGCTTTCCTTTGATTATATGAAAAAAGGAGTCCCAGAGTTTCGGACGATACGTCCCTGCAAGCTGGTATTTCGGGCGCAGGCGTGGTATTTGTATGGATTTTGTGAGAAAAGACAGGATTTTCGTTATTTTAAATTGCACAGGATGGCGCATCTTATTGTTTTGGAAGAGAGATTTGACCCCTTGGTTCTGCCAAAAGAAGAACCAAGACATTATCTTGTAAAGGAGCCTGCCTTTGCTGTGAAAATTCTGGTACAGAAATGTATGGCATATCGTATATATGATGAGCTGCCGGCTTCTGCCATTATTGAGCGCAAGGAGGGGCTGGTCTGTACGATATCAAATGCCAGAGAGAGCTGGTTTTATGATTATATATTGTCTTATGGTCCTTATGCCAGGGTGATTGAGCCGGAAGAGATTCAGAATAAAGTACACACAATGATAAAGGAAATGAAGGAATTATATGATAAAGAATTATATCTTTGATATGGGTGTCCTGTGAGCGAGGTCTGATCAAACCAGACAGGCGGGCATTTGAAGATATGTTTTCTATGTTCAACCTGAAGCCACAGGAATGCTTTTTCATTGATGATACAGAGAAAAATGTAATCTCTTATTTTGACACACATTCCTATCAATGGTATACTTAACCTTATCTGATACAGTGCACATAAGCGCAAGAATAAGGGAGAGAAAAGTATGGACGAAATAGCAGTATTGATTCCCTGCTACAATGAGAGCAAAACAATAGAGAAGGTCGTAAAGGATTTTAAGGCAGCATTACCGGAAGCTGTTATATATGTATATGATAATAATTCCACAGATGGAACGGATGAGATTGCCAGAAAAGCAGGTGCGGTTGTCCGTTATGAATATCAGCAGGGTAAGGGCAACGTTATCCGAAGAATGTTTCGTGAAATAGATGCCAAGTGTTATGTGATGACAGATGGCGATGACACATATCCAGCAGATGAAGCCAGAAAGCTGTGTGATGCAGTATTACAGCGCAATGCAGATATGGTAGTAGGGGACAGACTGTCTTCTTCTTATTTTGAAGAGAATAAACGTCCTTTCCATAATTTTGGTAATTCCCTGGTAAGAGGAACGATCAATCGCATGTTCAAGAGTAATATCCGGGATATTATGACAGGATATCGTGCATTCAGTTATCTCTTTGTAAAGTCTTTTCCGGTATTATCAAAAGGCTTTGAGATAGAGACAGAAATGAGCATCCATGCAATTGACAAGAATATGCGTGTGGAGAATGTCATCATCCAGTATCGTGACAGACCAGAGGGCAGTGTATCCAAATTGAACACCTATTCAGATGGTATGAAGGTTCTTATGACGATTGTCAAATTATATAAGAATTACAAGCCTTTTGGATTCTTTTCATGGATTGCGGTATTGCTGGCATTGATTGCAACACTGTTCCTGATACCGGTATTATGTGACTACGCAAGCAGCGGACTGGTTCTTAGATTCCCTACGCTGATCGTATGCTGTTTTGTGTATTTAAGTGCCATTCAGGCATTCTTCGCCGGATTGATGCTTTCTACTATGAAGCAGAAGAACATGCAGGATTATGAAATGAATCTGGTGAAGCTTCAGAACGTTTATGAGGACAAGTGTGAGAAATAGATGCGAGTACTTTTAATTGCAGTAAATGCAAAATATATCCACTCTAATCCGGCAGTATATAGTCTCAGGGCTTATGCACAGGCAGCCCTGGGCAATCAGCCGGAGGTAGGGATAGAGATTGCAGAATATACAATCAATCAGAATACAGAAAATATTTTGGCAGATATTTACCGGCATAGACCGGATATAGCTGCCTTTTCCTGTTATATATGGAATTGGAATACGATACAGGAATTATTACCGGAACTGCCTAAGCTGTTGCCGGATACGAAGCTGTGGCTTGGTGGACCAGAGGTGTCTTTTCATGCAGAGAAGATTCTTGCACAGTATACGCAACTGACGGGAATCATGGTAGGAGAGGGCGAAGAGACTTTCACACAGCTTGTACGTTTCTATCATGCACCAAAGGGACAATTGCAGGATATACCCGGACTGGTGCTGCCACAGGGACGCACACAGCCAAGAGAGCTGACTGATATGAGCAAGCTTCCTTTTCTGTATGAGGATCTGGGCAAATTTCAGAACAGGATTATCTATTATGAATCCCAGAGAGGGTGTCCTTTCCGGTGTGCATACTGTCTGTCTGCCATAGATAAGAGTGTGAGACTGAGAGATATTGAGACTGTAAAGAAAGAATTACAGTATTTTCTGGATCATAAGGTATCTCAGGTTAAGTTCATAGACAGAACCTTTAACTGTAATGCAGCGCATGCATTGGCAATTTGGAGATATCTGCTTGAAAATGACAATGGTGTCACTAATTTCCATTTTGAAATAGCAGCAGATCTGATGACAGAGGAGGAGCTGGAGGTTTTAAAACAGATGCGTCCAGGACTGATTCAGCTTGAAATAGGTGTACAGTCTACAAATGAGCAGACGCTGCATGCGATCAACCGCTATATGAGTCTGGAGCATTTACGTCAGGTCGTGGATAAGATACACAGCTTCCATAACATTCATCAACATCTGGATCTGATTGCCGGACTGCCTTATGAAGATTATGACAGCTTTGTCACTTCTTTTAATGATGTATATTCCATGAGACCACAGCAGTTACAGCTGGGCTTTTTGAAGGTGTTAAAAGGTTCTCCTATTGAGGAAAAGGCAGAAGAATACGGTATTGTATATAACAGCCGCCCACCTTATGAAGTGTTGTATTCCAGATGGATTCCCTATGATGATGTGCTCAGACTCAAGGGAATCGAGGAAATGGTGGAGCTGTACTATAACAGCTGTCAGTTTACGCATACACTTCCTGTATTGGAGAAAGAGTTTTCTTCACCCTTTGCCATGTATGAAGCATTGTCGCAATACTATGAAGAGAAGGGATATTATATCAATACCCCGGCGAGGGCGTACCGTTATCAGGTATTGCTGGAATTTGCACGGCAGAAAGCACCGGCAAGAAGCGAGTTATATGCGCAGCTTCTGACTTTTGATATGTATCTGAGGGAGAATCTGAAGAGTCGTCCTGTGTTTGCTCCTTGCTGGCAGCAGGGTGAGGAAGAAAAGGAACAGGTCAGGACCTTTTACAGGCAGGAGGCGCAGAAGCCCCAGTATCTGACAGGTTATGAAGGATATCAGCCGCAGCAGTTGATGAAAATGACTCATATAGAATACTTTACTTATCCTGTATGGCAACAGAATATGAAAATGACACAGCTGTCACAAAAAACAGCGATACTTTTTGATTATCAGAAGAGAGATCCTCTGACCTATGACGCAGCATATTACATGGTAATAAAGGAGGAAAATGGATATGAATAAGAGAACACAGGCAATTCTGGATGCTTTGGATGAGAGATATGGAATAGATGTGGCATGTCATTTACATTATAAAGAGCCCTGGCAGCTGCTGATAGCAACGATTCTGAGTGCACAGTGTACGGATGCCAGAGTCAATATTGTGACGAAGGATTTATTTGTGAAATATCCAGGTATTGAGGCTTTTGCAAAAACAGATATTACAGAGCTGGAAGACGATATCCGTTCCATTGGCTTTTATCACAGCAAGGCGAAGAACATCATTGCTTGTTGCCAGAGACTCCACACAGAGTATCATGATGAGATCCCTTCCAGTATCGAGGACCTGACAAGCCTTGCAGGAGTGGGACGTAAGACCGCTAATGTCATTCGGGGAAATATATTTCATGAACCCAGTATTGTAGTGGATACGCATGTGAAACGTATCAGCAGACGATTGGGTTTTGCCAAGGAAGAAGAGCCTGAGAAGATAGAGTATGAGTTAATGAAGGTACTCCCGAAGGATCACTGGATACGTTATAATATCCAGATTATTTCTTTTGGAAGAGAGATCTGCAAGGCGCCTACCCCTAAATGTGAAGAATGTTTCCTGCAAAGCTATTGCAGGAGCACAGATAAAAGGCAGGGCAAGGAGAAGTAATGTTACAGGATTATGTAGTGCTGGACTTGGAGACTACAGGGCTTAGTCCAAAGACAGACAGAATCATTGAGATTGGTGCAGCGAGAGTCAGACAGGGCAAAATAGAGCAGGTTTACACAACCTTTGTAAATCCGGGCAGGGAACTGACGGAGCATACGAAGGAACTGACAGGGATAAAAGACGAAGACCTTGAAAATGCGCCGGTTATAGAAGATGTCATAATAGATTTCCTTGGATTTGCCGGAGAGGACTGCCTTTTGGGGCATAAGATACTGTTTGACTATTCTTTCATAAAGAAAGCTGCCGTAAACCAGAAGCTGTCTTTTGAAAAAGATGGAATAGATACATTAAAAATAGCCAGAAGATTTCTGACGGATGTACCAAGCAAAAGGCTGGGTGACCTGTGTGGGTATTATCATATTCCGATTACGGCGCACAGAGCGCTTGGTGATGCATTGGCTACGCACGAACTTTATGGGAAATTATGTGAGAGCTTCTACGAGAAGGAAGCAGATACTTTCCAGCCGTGTAAACTGATATACAGTGTAAAGAAAGAAGGACCGATTACTCCCAGACAGAAGGAGCAGCTAGGCAGAATGTGTGAAAAATATGGAATCGAGTTAAAAGAGGGGCATATGATAGCACCTGTTGAAGGAGTGTTTCCTACATGGATGGATATGAATCTGCTGACTAAAAATGAAGCCAGCAGATTATATGACAAGATTACAGCTGCTCTTGGGAAGAGGTAGAAGCCAGTATGGATTCCAGTTTCTGTATAATAGAATCCTTCATCATGGTATTAAGGGAAGAGGCGGCAGTAATAAGCTCACGAATCCGGGTCTTTTGTCCATTCTCCTGATAAATAGAAGCCAGAAGATAATAGGTCCTGCTGACATCAGTTCCGGTAGAGACTGCAAATTCCAGGACTTCGGTGGCAAGTTCTTTCTCATTATGATCGACCAGGCATTGTGCCAGCTTCTGTAAGATTGTGACCATATTGGTGTAATGTGAGTCGTATTCTGTCAGTACTGTGATATTAGCAGTACCATAAGCCAGTTTCAGATCCGTATTGCTGATGCCTGTGAGATTTACGATAGGCAAGGCAGAGAGATCTTTCAGGTCTTTCAGATAGTCTCTGATTTCCTCGGTCATGGACAGGGGCTTCATATTAAGAATCGTATCAGGGATTGTAATGTAGTTAAGTGCGTCCAGGGATTTCTTACGTACACTGTTGGCACGGCGCTCCTTGTTCCAAAAATTCCTTTCAGCCTGTTCCTGCACTTTATCAGAGCGTTTGGTGGAATATAATACCACTGCACATAGCAGGAGAAAACTTGCCAAAAACTTTAAATTCATTTATAATATCCTTTCAGTAGTGTAGTATAGTAATGGAGATGAAACATATGAATATGAATCATAAGAAAACACAGAGAATTATCTCTGCTATTATTGTAATAATTTTGGTTCTTGCAATGATCGTACCAAGTCTCATATATGTATTGGGAGTATAGGCAGATCATATAGTTCTGAATGGTGATAACCGTTCATATAATTGTACAATGGATGTTATGTAAATGACAAGCATTAGTTGGGTACAATTGGGAGAGATGAGGAGCATTATGAAAAAGGTAATAGGAAAAGTATCTGCGCTGTTGCTGATGCTGTTGTCAGTGATGCTTGCATGGGACAGCTCTGCATATGCCAAAAGTCAGGATATGACAATTCCGGATGGTGTGTATATGGAAGATATGAACCTGTCCGGCATGACACAGGAAGAAGCCATGCAGATGGTGAATGACTTCGTGGCAGGCTTAAAGCAGAAGGTAGTAACCTTTGGTGCAGTAGGGGATCATTATGTTGCAGTTACTGCCGGTGATCTGGGAATGACATGGGTCAACACGGCTGCAATAGAAGAAGCGGCAGGTCTTGGCAAAGCAGGTAATATCGTGCAGCGGTATAAGGCAATTCAGGATCTGAAGCATGGAAATAAAGTATATAAGCTGGAACTGGGTTTTGATAAAGACCTGATCCGCAATATTCTGCAGGAACAGTGTGCAGAATATGATGTACAGGCAGAGAATGCACAGCTGACCAGACAGAATGGTTCTTTTCAAGTTGTAGAAGGACAGACAGGAGAGGCTGTAAATGTGGAAGAATCCCTGAATCAGATTTATGAATATCTGACAAATGGCTGGGATTATCAGGATGCTTCTATAGACCTTGTGATTGATACAACGCAGCCTAAGGGTAATGCGGAGGATCTTGCCAAGGTAAAGGATGTGCTGGGAACATATACTACCAGCTATTCTACAAGTGGAAGTGCCAGATGTAAAAATGTGGAGAATGGATGCCGTCTGATCGATGGTACAACACTTTATCCGGGAGAGGAGTTCTCTACTCTGGATAAAATATCACCCTTTACGGAAGCAAATGGTTATTATCCTGCGGGTTCCTATCTGAATGGTATGGTCGTAGACAGCCTTGGCGGTGGTATCTGCCAGGTATCTACCACATTATATAATGCAGTTCTGCTTTCAGAACTGGAAGTGACACAGCGAAGCAATCATTCCATGATCATCAGTTATGTGAAACCGTCTATGGATGCTGCAATTGCAGAATCATCAGGAAAAGACTTTAAATTCGTGAACAATCTGGATTATCCGATCTATATAGAGGGATATACAGGCGGCAAGCAGATTACTTTCGTAATCTATGGTGTAGAGACCAGGGATCCAGGTCATAAAGTAAAATATGAGAGTGAAGTACTGAGTACTACAGAGCCTGATTCAGAGAAGATTATTGCAGATTCTTCCCAGGGAATTGGATTTGTCAGTGTACAGTCAGCACACATTGGATATAAGGCACAGCTGTGGAAGATTGTAGAAGAGAATGGTGTGGAAGTCAGCCGTGAAGTCATTAACACAAGCAGCTATAAGATGACACCAAGAACTGCTACAGTAGGTGTAAAGACAGATAATGCAGTATATGCAAGCAGGATACAGGCTGCAATAGCCAGTGGAAGTATCGACACCGTGAAGGCAGAAGCAGCAGCAATTAAAGCAGAAACGGCAGCAGCGGCTGCCATGACACCGGAGCAGCAGGCAGCCGCACAGCAACAGGCTGCGCTGGAAGCATATTATAAGGCACTGCAGGAACAGCAGGCAGCACAACAGAGTACTACAACGACACCTTAATAGAAAAGGCAGGAGTAAAACATATGGATTTCGGCAAATTACCGGAGCATATTTATCAACGTTCCGTAGAAAAAGTAATTCATACAACCGAATATCGTAAGATTACAATAAATGGCGCGGGTCTGGGGGCAGACTGCGCCATTTTGCCGGATGAGAATGGATATCTGGTAACAGCGCAGGGGTCTGCGGATGGAGCAGATGTCAAGGTTGCCATGAGGGCATTTTATGCTGGACTGAATAAACTGGCAGCCACAGGAGTTTTCCCGGAGCAGTCATCAGTCTGTGCCAGTCTTAATGTTGCTGCTCCACATTCCCTTACAGACGAGGAGCGTAACAAGTCAGAGATGCATCTGAGAGAATGCATACGATGGGCGTCTGAGGCTGCTCTTACGAATAAAGTAACCATTATATCAGCAGAAGTAAATATTGTACCGGCTATGCAGACGTATTATGCGACTGCGACTTTTACCGCGCGAGCGGGTCAGGATGCCATTGCCCGTATACAGGGTGAAAAGGCAGGAAAAGATGTGGTTATGACCAAATGGATGGGACTGGAAGGAACATCCCTAATCGCATCGGCGCGGATGCAGGAGCTGGCGGCACGATATCCTTTGGGGCTGGTAGAACAGGCAGCGGATTTTGATAGATTTCTATCGTCAGTTCCGGAGGCAGCTACCGCCGTGCAGTCCGGCGTCAGTGCAATGCAGGCAGTCAGAGAAGGTGGAGTATTTGGCGGACTCTGGCAGCTTGCCAAGGCAAACGGCGTTGGACTGGTCATAGACTTAAAGCAAATTCCTGTAAAACAGGAAACGATAGAAGTGTGCGAGTTTTATGACGTAAATCCTTATGAACTGCTTTCCGGTGGAAGTATGCTCATGATAACACAAGGCGGTACGAGACTGGTATCACAGCTTGCCGAACAGGGCATATCTGCGGCAGTGATTGGACGTACGACAGATAATAATGACCGCATACTGGTAAATGACGAGGAGAAAAGATTTCTGGAGCCTGCAAGGCACGATTCGCTTTACAGGGTTCTGGCAATATCATAGTGGAAAGGTATGAGTGAATATATGAGAGAACAGATATTAACGATTATAGAGAAGAACAGCAGAATAGATTTAAAAGAGCTGGCTATTATCCTTGGTGTGGAAGAAGTGGATATTGTCAATGAGATGGAGCAGATGGAGAAGGAAGGTATTATCTGCGGCTACCATACATTAATTGACTGGGAAAAGACAAACGTTGAGAAGGTCAATGCGCTGATCGAGGTACGTGTGACACCACAGAGAGGCCATGGCTTTGACAGCATTGCAGAGAGAATCTACAAATATCCGGAAGTGCATGCTGTATATCTGATTTCCGGTGGATATGATCTGCTGGTCAGCCTGGAAGGAAAGACTCTGAAAGAAGTATCCAACTTTGTATCTGATAAGCTTTCTACCCTGGATTCTGTACTGAGTACTGCAACACATTTTATTCTCAAGAAGTACAAAGACCACGGAACAATCCTTGGCAAGAAAGATACTGATGAAAGGATACAGGTGACACCATGAGAAATCCTTTATCAGACACGATCGTACAGATAAAGCCTTCGGGTATTCGTAAATTTTTTGATATTGTCAGTGAGATGAAAGATGCTATTTCCCTGGGTGTTGGTGAACCTGATTTTGAGACACCCTGGCATATCCGTGATGAGGGTATCTATTCTTTGGAAAAGGGCAGAACCTTCTATACATCTAACGCCGGACTGAAAGAATTAAAAATAGAAATCTGTAATTATTTAAAGAGACGTTATGATCTTTCCTATCATTATGAGAATGAAGTACTTGTTACAGTAGGTGGTTCTGAGGCGATTGATATTGCCATGCGTGCCATGGTAAATCCTGGTGATGAAGTGCTGATTCCACAGCCAAGTTATGTATCTTATGAGCCATGCGCACTGTTGACCGGTGCAAAGCCTGTCATCATTAATCTGAAGCATGAGAACCAGTTCAGGCTGACCGCACAGGAGCTGGAAGAAGCCATTACAGAGAAGACAAAGCTTCTGGTGCTGCCTTTTCCCAATAATCCTACAGGTGCCATTATGGAACGTAAGGATCTTGAAGAAATAGCAGAAGTAATCAAGAAACATGACATATTTGTCATTTCTGATGAAATCTATTCAGAACTGTGCTATACAGATCAGCATGTGTCTATTGCCAATATTGAAGGTATGCAGGAGAGAACAATACTGATCAACGGTTTCTCCAAGTCCTATGCGATGACCGGTTGGAGACTGGGTTATGCATGTGGACCTAAGGAGATTATCGAGCAGATGACCAAGATTCATCAGTTCTGCATTATGTGTGCACCGACAACATCACAGTATGCAGCTGTGGAAGCTCTTAAAAATGGTGATGAAGATGTGCAGAACATGAGAGAAGCATATAATCAGAGAAGACGTTACCTGGTACATGCATTCAAAGAAATGGGACTGGAATGCTTTGAACCGTTCGGAGCTTTCTATATGTTTCCATGTATTAAGGAATTTGGCATGACCAGTGATGAATTTGCAACCAGATTCCTGATGGAAGAGAAGGTAGCGGTTGTTCCCGGTACTGCATTTGGTGATTGTGGAGAAGGATTTATCAGAATCTCCTATGCGTACTCACTGGATAACCTCAAACTTGCAATAGGCAGGCTGCAGCACTTTGTAGAGAAACTGCGAGCAGAACAGAATAAGTAAATTAGGTAATAGAAGGGTACTGTTACATGAATATCGTGTTACATCAGCCGGAGATACCGGCAAATACTGGAAATATTGGCAGAACCTGTGTCGCTACAGGATCGACCCTGCATTTGATCGAGCCTTTGGGATTTCGCCTGACAGGTAAGGAACTTAAAAGAGCAGGCATGGATTACTGGGAACATCTGGATGTCCGCAGATATATGAATTTTGAAGAGTTTCTGGAGAAGAATCCCGGAGCAAAGATCTGGATGGCAACGACTAAGGCAAAGAAAGTCTATACAGAAGCGCAGTTTGGTTCGGATGACTATATCATGTTTGGTAAGGAAAGCGCTGGAATCCCAGAAGAGATACTGGTGGATCATGAAGATACCTGTATTCGTATTCCCATGCTGGATAAAGTCAGAAGCCTTAATCTGTCTAATTCTGTAAGCATTGTATTGTATGAAGCATTGCGTCAGAACAATTTTGCCGACATGCAGCTTGCAGGAGAGCTTCACAGACTGGAATGGAAAGATTGAAAAGTGCCATTTATTGCAAATGTAAATGACAAAATGTAAACATAACAATCAAAAAATAAAGATATTTGCATGCAATATTGCAGATATCTTTATTTTTATGTAAAAAAACGGGAATAGTACTTGACGAAACTGTGCAAATTACATAAAATGAAACTGTTCAGACAGAACAGGCTTGTGTGAAAAGTATGGCATTTTAAATGAATAAATCCTGCAATTGTGAAAATGCAGGATGAAATCAATAAAAGTGCCATTTATAGCGAATGTGAAGACATAAAAATATAAGGAAAGGATGAAGGTTGTGAAGATTTATAACATTACAGACAAAGAATACGAAGCATATGGCAGAGTATTGACGAAGGACTATCAGGTAGATGCTCTGGTGAAAGAGATGGAGAAGACACCGGCACCGGATCATGTAATCTATATTGCATCGGATGCAGGACTTGAAGCGTTAGATCAGGCTAAAGTGCTGCAGGAGAGCTTCTTTGGTGGAATGCCGATTCAGGTAGGTTATTGTAATGGAACCAATCATAAACTGGATGCATGTGAATATCATCGTTGCTCAGAGCTGGGCGTTGCGATTACAGATCTGATCCTGCTTCTTGGTAAATTGCAGGATGTTACGCTGGAGCATTATTATGACACAGATAATATTCAGGCATTTTTTGTACCGGCAGGAACAGTATATGAAATGTATGCTACCACACTTCATTATGCTCCATGCAGTGTAGATGGTAAGACCTTTAAGAATATAGTTATTCTTCCTAAGGGAACCAATGCAGATCTGGAGAAGAAACCACAGGGCGCAGAAGAAGATCCATTGCTTTTTGCAGTAAACAAGTGGCTGATCGCCCATGAAGAAGCAAAGATTGACGGTGCATTCAATGGTCTTAAAGGTGTCAATATTTCTTTGGACTAGAACTAATAATAAATAATGTAATATATAAAAATGGAGGAATTAGAAATGATCAACATCCCAAAAATGAAAGTCGGTATTGTAGCAGTAAGTAGAGACTGTTTCCCGGAATCCTTATCCGTAAACAGAAGAAAGGCATTAGTAGAGGCATATGCCAAGAAATATGATGCAGCAGATATCTACGAATGTCCAGTCTGTATCGTAGAGAGCGAGATTCACATGGTTCAGGCTCTTGAAGATATTAAGAAAGCAGGATGTAACGCACTTTGTGTATATCTTGGTAACTTTGGCCCTGAAATCTCTGAGACATTACTTGCAAAGCATTTTGACGGACCTAAGATGTTCGTTGCAGCAAGCGAAGAGAATACACAGACACTGGCAAGCAGCCGTGGTGATGCATACTGTGGTATGTTAAATGCTAGCTATAACTTAAAGCTTCGTAACATCAAGGCATACATTCCTGAGTATCCTGTAGGAACTGCTGAAGAATGTGCAGATATGATCCATGAATTCCTTCCTATTGCACGTGCAATCGAAGGACTGAATAACTTAAAGATCATCAGCTTTGGTCCTCGTCCACTGAACTTCCTGGCATGTAATGCACCAATCAAACAGCTTTACAATCTGGGTGTTGAGATTGAAGAGAACTCAGAGCTTGACTTATTTGAAGCATTCAACAAGCATGCAGGCGATCCAAGAATCCCTGATGTTGTAAAAGACATGGAAGCAGAGCTTGGCGCAGGCAATAAGAAGCCTGAAATCCTTGCAAAGCTTGCCCAGTATGAGATTACATTACTTGACTGGGTAGAGGCACATAAGGGCTACAGAAAGTACGTTGCCATTGCAGGTAAGTGCTGGCCGGCATTCCAGACACAGTTTGGCTTCGTTCCATGCTACGTAAACAGCCGTCTGACAGGCCGTGGAATTCCTGTATCCTGTGAAGTAGATATCTACGGTGCATTAAGTGAGTTTATCGGAACTGTAGTCAGTGAAGATGCAACAACTCTGTTGGATATTAACAATACAGTACCTTCTGATATCTATGATGCAGATATCAAGGGCAAGTTCAACTATACTCTGAATGATACATTCATGGGATTCCATTGCGGTAATACCACATCCAAGAAGTTATCCTTCTGCGAGATGAAGTATCAGCTTATTATGGCAAGAAGCCTTCCTGAGGAAGTAACACAGGGTACTCTGGAAGGAGATATCTTACCTGGAGATATCACATTCTTCCGTTTACAGAGTACAGCAGACTGCCAGCTTCGTGCTTATATCGCACAGGGCGAGGTTCTTCCTGTTGCAACACGTTCCTTTGGTTCCATTGGTATCTTTGCAATTCCTGAGATGGGCAGATTCTACCGTCATGTACTGATCGAGAAGAACTTCCCTCATCATGGCGCAGTTGCATTCGGTCACTATGGCAAGGCTTTATATGAAGTATTCAAGTATGCAGGAGTACCTGTAGAAGATATCAACTTCAATCAGCCTAAGGGAATGCTCTACAAGACAGAGAATCCGTTTGCATAAGCTCGTATTCAATAAGTACATATCAGGGGGCGCCTTTGGTGCCCCTTATCTTATATAAAAGGAGGAAGAACATGTATTACATAGGTGTTGATTTGGGAACTTCTGCGGTAAAGCTGCTTCTTATGGAAGGAAATGGCAAAATTGCAAATATTGTATCAAAAGAATATCCGTTATATTTTCCACATCCGGGCTGGAGTGAACAGAAGCCTGAGGACTGGTGGGAAGCTGTTAAGTGTGGTTTGAAGGAATTAGTAGCAGGATATGATGCATCCAAGGTAGCCGGTATCAGCTTTGGTGGTCAGATGCATGGTCTTGTTATTCTGGATAAAGACGATCAGGTAATCAGACCTGCAATTCTCTGGAATGATGGCAGGACACAGGAAGAGACAGATTATCTTAATAATGTGATTGGTAAGGATAAACTCTCCCAGTATACAGCCAATATTGCCTTTACAGGTTTTACAGCCCCCAAGGTATTATGGGTAAAGAATAAGGAGCCTGAGAATTTCGCACGTATTGCCAAGATTATGCTGCCAAAGGACTATATCGCATATAAATTATCAGGAAGCTTCTGTACAGATGTATCGGATGCATCCGGTATGCTTTTGTTTGATGTGGCACACAAGTGCTGGTCCAAAGAAATGATGGAAATCTGCGGCGTAAAGGAAGAACAGCTTGCAAAGATCTATGAAAGCTATGAAGCTGTTGGAACCTTAAAGCCTGATGTAGCAGCAGAACTGGGACTTCCAGAGACAGTTAAGATTGCAGCAGGCGCAGGTGATAATGCGGCAGCGGCAGTAGGTACAGGTACAGTCGGTGATGCCATGTGCAACATTTCCCTCGGAACCAGTGGAACCATCTTTATCTCCAGCAGGAATTTTGGCGTGGATAAGAATAACGCACTCCATGCATTTGCCCATGCAGACGGACACTATCATCTGATGGGCTGTATGCTCAGTGCTGCCTCCTGTAATAAGTGGTGGATGGAAGAGATCTTACAGACCAAGGAATTTGCAAAGGAGCAGGCTGCGATTACAGCAGATAAACTGGGTAACAATCATGTATATTTCCTGCCATATCTGATGGGAGAGCGTTCACCACATAATGATGCCAATGCCAGAGGTACATTCATTGGTATGACAATGGATACGACAAGAGCTGATATGTATCAGGCTGTGCTGGAAGGTGTTGCCTATGCCATTCGTGATTCCTTTGAAGTAGCCAAGAGCCTTGGAATTGATATCAAACGTTCCAAGATCTGTGGAGGCGGTGCTAAGAGTCCTCTTTGGAAGCAGATTTTTGCAAATGTATTAAATATCAAGCTGGATATCATTGAAAGTGAAGAAGGACCGGGATACGGCGGAGCAATGCTTGCAGCAGTAGCCTGTGGTGAATATGCTTCTGTAGAAGAAGCAGCTTCCAGGCTGGTAAAGATTGTAGATACTGTAGAACCGGATGCAGAGATTGCAGCCAGATATGAAGAAAGATATCATAAATTCACACAGATCTATCCTACAGTAAAGGAACTGTTCCCTAAGATCATGTAGAAATTATGCGAAATGAAGAAGAGGACGCAAACCATGCGGTTACGTCCTCTTTTATTGTCCTGATAAGGATTATTCGTGTGGTCTTTGGTAGAAGTGACCTGATATCTGCTCAGTCTTAATAACATTGACAAAAGCTTTGGGGTCAACTTCTTTGATTGCACTGAGCACATGCTTGCATTCAGCGCTGGATACTACAGAATATACCACCTTGCGTTCATGATGTTCATAGGAGCCTTCTCCGTTCATAATCGTTGCACCATGATTACACAGCTGGGCAATGGCTTCAATGACCTCTTCTGCACGGTTCGTTACGATAAACAGTGTATTCTGCTGATACTGTTTATACAGAACGTGCAATACCTGTGTGGAAGTATACTGAAATATAATGGAATACAGAGCCTTGTCCCAACCAAAAAGGATACCGGCTGCAATCAGTATGATGGCGTTCATTCCCAGTACAATATTGAAGGAATCAATGCCTTTTTTCTCTGAGAAATAAATAGCAATAAAATCAGTTCCGCCTGTAGTAGCGTTCATCCACAGACACAGGGAAATGACAAAGCCATTGATTAATCCGCCAAATATACTGATCAGCAGAGTGTCATAAGTAATCGCAAAGCCTGGAATAATATCAGTCAATATATTGGTCAGCATAATGCACAGGCAGGAATACAGAGTAAATTTCCTGCCAATGAAGCGAAAACCAATATAAATAGGAATAATATTCAGTATTACATTAACGATAGTGTACGGAATCTCAATCTGAAAGAATAGTTCAAAGGAACGCTGTATCAGAAGGGTAAGTCCGGTAGCTCCACCAGGGTACAGCCCACCTGTCCGTACAAAAGATTTGATGTTAAATGCCATCAGGGCAGATGCAAGCACAATCACAAGAATGCGTCTGCTGTCTTTTTTCATATCAAATTCCATATAGGACCTCCTTGTAAAATAAAAGCAGAGATATTATAGCATATTTAGTTTTGGAACGGTATAAGCTTTTTATGAAATAAATGTCAGAATATATTGCAATAATATCAGAAAATGATATACAATTAGAGTAACTATTCAATGCATGGGGTTCTGAATAGTTACTGATTATAGGAGAATGTTTTTTCATAAGTTTACATGTATCAGGGCATACTTTTTCATATCAAGGAAGAAATAAGTATGAAAAGAGGAAGCTTATGAAGATAGCATTTTATTCTACAAAACCATATGACAGAATATATTTTGAACCTAAGAGCCAGGAATATGATATGCAGCTGCATTTTTATGAAACCGGCTGTAATGAGGAAACGATTCCTCTTGCCAAAGGACATGATGCTATTTGCATTTTTGTCAATGATCATCTGAATGAAAATATGATCCGGCAGCTGAAGGAAATGGGAATCAAAGCAATACTCCTGCGGTGCGCGGGCTATAATAATGTGGATGTGCAGGCGGCGCATGCCTGTGGAATCCCGGTACTGAGAGTACCAAGCTATTCTCCGGAGGCAGTGGCAGAGTTTGCAGCAGCATTGCTTCTGACAGTAAATCGGTATACACATAGAGCTTATACACGAACAAGAGATTTTAACATGAATATCAATGGCTTTATGGGGATGGATCTGTATGATAAAACAGCAGGAGTGATAGGAACTGGCAGAATAGGACAGGCTATGATCAGAATTCTAAAAGGGTTTGGCATGCATATAACAGCCTATGATCCGTATCCGGTCAAGGGTCTGGATGTGGAATATGATACGTTGGAGAATGTATTTGCCCGGTCGGATGTGTTGACACTGCATTGTCCGTTGACATCCGAGACGAAGCATATTGTACAGGCTAAGACCATAGAAATGATGAAAGATGGTGTATATCTGGTCAATACCTCAAGAGGTGATCTTATCCGTACACAGGATCTGATTGATGGACTGCTTGCCAAGAAGTTCGGTGGAGTCGGATTGGATGTATATGATGAAGAGGGTGGGGTTTTCTACGAAGACTGTTCTAATGACATTATGGAAGATTCCAATCTTGCAAGACTGACAACATTTCCTAATGTACTGGTGACTTCCCATATGGGATTCTTTACAAGAGAAGCAGTAGAAGCTATTGCAGATGTTACACTAAGAAATGCGGATGCAGTCCGAAAACAGGAAAAACTGGATAACGCAGTATAAAATCCATAGGAAAGGCATGGAGTTGTATGATTTTGGGGAGAAGAGAGAGTAATATCATTAAGGCACAGTATGTAAGACAGCAGGAAGGGGCAATCAGTGTGCGCCCTGCATATAGAGAAGAGTGGGATGATGCCATGGCACTTGCGTGGCGGACCTTTATGCGTTTTGAAGCACAGGACTATACACAGGAAGGAATCAAAAGCTTTCAGGATTTCATTACGGATTCTGTTCTACACAGAATGTTTCTGATGGGTTCTTACCAGTTGTTTGTCGCATGCGAAAATAACAGAGTGGTCGGGATGATCAGTCTAAGGAACGAAACGCATATTTCCCTATTATTCGTAGAGGCGGCCTGCCATAGACGTGGAATTGGCAGGGCGCTGATCGAATATCTCACCGATTATGTGAAAAAAGAAGAAGGCTACAGAAGGATAACAGTCAATGCTGCGCCTTATGCAGTGGGCTTTTATCATAAGCTGGGCTTTTACGATACACAACAGGAACAGGCAAATGATGGGATCCGCTACACACCGATGGAGAAAATGTTGTAGCCGCGGCAGAAGAAGGAGGCAAAAGAGATGGCAATTGAATATATTACAAGTAAAAATTTATTTTATCTGATATGTGATACATTGAAATTAATGGACGAATCTCTGATCAAACATGGAACCAGAGTCAGCTACATTATGTCGAAAATGTTAGAATGCAAGGGCGGATACGAGAAATTTGAGATTGCAGATTTTATGCTGCTGGGCGTTTTACATGATATAGGTGCATATAAGACGGATAATGTGCGCAAACAGCTTACATATGAAGCAAAGAACCCGATGCCTCATTCAATTTATGGATATCTCTTTCTGAAGTACCTCTCACCATTGGAAGAACAGTCCAAGATGATCCTGTATCATCATGTGGATACGGATAAGCTTCAGGATGTGGATTATCAATATAAACCGGAAACGGAAATCTTAAAAGTGGCAGAGATCATGGATATCTGGCATACGGCATTTGGGGAAAAGTTCGATTATCACATGATTGAGCGTTATATTGGCACGAAATTTGATAAAAGAGCCTGTGAACTGCTCTACCAGGCGGTAGAACAGTATGATATTTTTAATAAATTGACAGATAATTCCTATCATAATGAATTTGAAGAAAGTGTAGAGTACGTTCTTTTATCTGATGAAGAAAAAGAGAAATACCTGCGGATGCTGATGTATACTACTGGCCTTAAAAAGGAAAGCATGGTAGCAGACACCATAGAAACCATCTATGTCTGCAAGGAAATCGGCAGAAAAATGCAGCTGAGCGAAATGGACAGTGCAGAGATTTATTATGCGGCACTGGTACATGATATTGGTATGCTGGTAATTCCGGAAGATATTATTGATGCACCAAGAAAGCTGGAGGATGCGGAGAAGAATTTGATACACACACACGTAGAACTGATGCATAAGGCAATAGAAGGTAAATTCTCACAAAATATTGTAGATATTGCAGTTGCACATCATGAACGATTCGATGGAAGCGGATACCCCAAGGGGCTCAAAGGCAGTGGAATGAATACGAAACAGGCAATTCTGCAGACGGCAGAGACGGTTGTAAGTATGATAAATGATAAACCTTACCGAAAAGCCTACAATAAAGAAGATATTATGGAAGAGTTGAATAATGGCATTGTATCCGGTAAATATGATGGTGTGGTAGCAGATACATTTCTTAGATATTATGATGAGATTGTTGAGAAAGCTTTCCAGAAAGCCCAGGTGACTCTTACTACACATCAGCGTTTATTACGTAATTATGAGCAGGTTTATAAGAATTTTACAAAATGATTTTGTGCAATGTGTTGAAAACACAGATAAAACATAGTATGATACTCAGAGGAAGAACCCTGAGAGGAGAAATACAATATGTTTAAACTTGACAGCCCACTTATGAATTTCCTGAACAAGCTCTGTGATATTATGATACTGAATATCCTGGTGCTTGTTTTCAGTCTGCCTATATTTACGATTGGTGCAGCAGTAACAGCAGGATATTATATGAGCTTCAAAATGGTAAAGAATGAAGAAAGCTACATTGTGAAAGGCTTTTGGAAGGCTTTCAAAGAGAACTTCAAGCAGTCAACGGCACTGTGGCTGATTATCCTGGCAGTATGCGGTGTGCTGTTTGCAGATTACCGCATTGTTCTGTATTCTGGTCTTTCCTTTGACCGTTGGCTGAGGCTGGGGCTTATTACAGTTACATTAATCATTGCATTGGGAGTATCTTTTGTATTTGCGATGCAGGCACGTTTCACGAACACGGTGAAGCATACATTGAAGAATTCATTCCTGATGGCACTTTCCCATCTGCCCAGTGCTGTTTTGTTTGTAGTATCCTATGCAGTACCCGTTATACTGCTGTATTTTATCCCGCAGATACTGCCGGTCATTGTATTACTGGCAATAGGACTACTTATCTATCTGAAATCTTTCCTTTTCCTGAAAATCTTCAAGAAATATGAGGATGCACTGGATACGAAGGCGGATGAAGAGGCTGACAATGAATCAGAGGATCTGGGTATCTTCGCAGGCAGCGAAAGTATAGAGCAGATGTCAGAAAATAAAGACTCAAAAGGCGGAAATGAGACAAAATAGGTTTTCATAATTCGTCAATCTGTACATGAATATGGAGACAAGTTGAACAAGTTGCTTACTTATAAGTGGAAATGGCTTATAAGTAAGCACTTTTTACATAATGTCCAAAAAATCTTTGTGGAATTATGGCATAGCAATTTCCTACATAATATTTTATACTAAGTACAGTTAATCAATTAAGAAAATTTTTCTCGGGAGGAAAAAGAAATGGCAAGTTTATCTTTAAAGAATGTCTGCAAAGTATATCCTAACGGATTCGAAGCAGTAAAGAACTTTAACCTTGAAATCGCTGATAAAGAGTTCATCATCTTCGTAGGACCTTCAGGTTGTGGTAAATCTACAACACTTCGTATGATTGCTGGTCTGGAAGATATCTCTTCTGGTGAATTAAAGATTGGTGACAGAGTAGTAAATGATGTAGAGCCTAAGGACAGAGATATCGCAATGGTATTCCAGAACTACGCTCTGTATCCTCACATGTCAGTATATGACAACATGGCATTCGGTCTTAAATTAAGAAAGGTTCCGAAGCCGGAAATCGATAAGATGGTTAAAGAAGCAGCTAAGGTTCTTGACTTAACTCCACTCCTTGACAGAAAGCCTAAGGCTTTGTCAGGTGGTCAGAGACAGCGTGTTGCTATGGGACGTGCTATCGTTCGTAATCCTAAGGTATTCCTTATGGATGAGCCTCTTTCCAACTTGGATGCAAAACTTCGTGTACAGATGCGTATCGAGATCGCTAAGTTACATCAGAGATTAGGTACAACCATCATCTACGTTACACATGACCAGACAGAGGCTATGACACTTGGTACCAGAATCGTAGTTATGAAGGATGGTGTTATCCAGCAGGTTGATACTCCTCAGAACTTATACGAGAAGCCACAGAACTTATTCGTAGCAGGATTCATGGGATCTCCTCAGATGAACTTCCTTGATGCTGTAGTAGAAGTTAAGGGTGAGACAGCATACTTAAACGTAGCTGGTATCTCTATTCCTCTTCCTCCTGCTAAGTCCAAGAAGGTTATTGACGGTGGTTACAATGGAAAGACTGTAACATTCGGTATCCGTCCTGAAGATGTATATGATTCTCAGATGATGGTAGAAGCTAAGTCTGACAGCGTATTCGAATCAACAATTCGTGTATACGAGTTACTTGGTGCTGAAGTATTCTTATACTTCGATTTAGGTGACTTCCCTATGACAGCCAGAGTTGATCCTAGAACAACAGCTAGACCTGGTGATAAGGTTAAGTTCGCTATCGACGTTGAGAAGATTCACGTATTCGATAAAGAAACAGAGCAGATTATTACAAATTAGTTTGTACATAAGCTACGCAATACAGATCCCCGAACAGTATGACTGCTCGGGGATTTTTAAAAAAAAGAAATTGCAAGTGGAAGAAAATTCATATAAACTAATTTATATGATGCCAGGGTCAAAAGGTCTAATCCCACATGAGCTTGCTCATAAGTGGGTGAAAGACCTTAGGACCCGCCCCGATATGAGCATAAAAGTGGGATGATAATCCCGCGATATGCGAATATTGGGTAGGATTGTGGGAGTGCATAGCACGAAGCAATCCGTAGGCATCAAAGTCGGGGGCTTTTGACCCCGACATCATTTATATGGTATAAATAGGATAGAGGGGAATAGAGAGGAGGAAAGGAAACATATGATTTCAAATCAGGTAATACAGACCAGTATTGATGAATTGAAGAATATTACAAAAGTAGATTTATGTGTCATGGATTTAGATGGATTGGTGGTAGCAGCAACCTTTGAGAGCAGCGAAATATCTTCTGAACTGATCACCAACTTTATACAGTCACCTGCAGACAGCCAGATTGTAGGTGGTTATCATATGCTGAAGATTTTGGAGGATGGTGACGTTGTTTATGTATTAGTTGCCAGAGGAACAGGGGCGGATGCCTATATGATCGGCAAAGTGGCAGTCAGCGAGATTCAGAATCTGGTCATTGCATATAAAGAACATTTTGATAAGAATAATTTCTTCCAGAACTTATTATTGGATAATCTGCTTTTGGTAGATATTTATAACCGTGCCAAGAAGCTAAGAATTGAAACAGAGCATCCAAGAGTCGTATTTCTGGTTGAAGCACAGAATGATAAAGACAATATTGCTATGGAATTGCTCAAGAATCTGTTTGAAGAGCAGGGAGACTGTTATCTGACCGCAGTAGAGCAGAAGAATATCATTATGATCAAGGGTATCAGCTCCGTGAATGCATATGAGGAAGTGGAGCAGACAGCGCAGGTCATCGTAGATATGCTGAATTCAGAGGCAATGCTGGTAGCCAAGGTAGCTTATGGTACAATCGTAGGAGAACTCAAGGAAGTATCCAAATCTTATAAAGAAGCCAAGATGGCATTAGACGTGGGCAAGATATTCTATTCTGAGAAATCTATTACAGCCTATAATACACTTGGAATTGGCAGACTGATCTATCAGCTTCCGATTAACCTGTGCCGCATCTTCATCAAGGAAATCTTCGGAGACAGTATTCCTGAAGAGCTGGATGATGAACTTTTGACAACAGTACAGAAATTCTTTGATAACAACCTGAATGTATCAGAGACTTCCAGACAGCTTTTTGTACATCGTAATACACTGGTGTACAGACTGGAGAAGCTGCATCAGTCAACAGGACTGGATATCAGAACCTTTGATGATGCGTTGACCTTCAAGATTGCACTCATGGTCGTTAACTACATGAAATATATTGATTCCCTGGAATAAATAAAACGTAATATAGCCCTCTTATCGGACATACAATGTATGGACAACGGTAAGGGGGTTTTATTTGTATGAACAGTAAAATTTATTACATTGACTGTTATCAGGGAGAGAACAAAGAAGGAAATATAGGATTTGTTAAACTGGAAGACGAGAAAATATTTGTCATGCTGCGTGGAATATATGCAGGAAGTGGGATGGATTGTAAAGTATATGCATGGGATAGAAAAGGACAGCAGACACAAGTCATGACAGTTTCGGTGAGAAACGGATATGGACAGGCAAGCTGTCGGTGGCCAGGGGATATGAACAGAGAGAAATGTTATGGCATTTATATACCCTTATATGGGGGAAAATGTGGAAAAAGTCAGATTAGACAATCAAATTTTGTGGATATGTCCGTTGCAGCCAAGTCTGAACAACCACAGGAGAAACCTGTAGAGAATAAGAAACCGATTTCAACATTTAAGGAAGAGCTTCCTGCCATTGGTCAGGACAAGTGGTCGCAATTATGTATCACATATCCGCAGATTCATTTATTTCAGGATGTGGATACGGTGGTGATCAAACCTAAAGATATGGTAGTCCTGACACAGGAGTATCAGGAGCTTGCAACCAATTCTTTTGTACTGCATGCATATTATAACTACAGACAGCTGCTATTGCTCAGGTATCATGATGAGGATAAATCGGTTTACTATCTGGGTGTACCGGGCATTTATTATGACAGAGAGAAGAGAATTGCCCACTTATTTGGATTTGAAGGCTTTGAAAATGGGGAATCCAGACTGGTAAATGGGGATAACAGGCGGGCTTATGCAGGATGCTTTGGTTATTATATGAAGCAGGTCAATATCTGAATTACAGATCAATCCCACGAAGCTGCACATTGGGGATGGTCTGTCTGCAGATAGAGGCAAAATGCTGTAATGTATCTGTATCATGGGCGTGGTATCCTGATGAAATGACCTGGTCAGAGTCTGTATATGACTGGAGAAAATACTGGTCAGTACCGGCAATCCATTCTCTGATAGCATACATATCTTCCTCAGAATGCAGTTCTTTTACAATAGTCGTGCGAAATTCATAAGGAAAGCTGCCATTTAAGGACAACAGACAGTCGACAGATTCCCTGAGGAGACCAAGGTCAATGGAAGAAAGTCCCACGGTAGCTGCATAATGTGCAGGAGAATTCTTGATATCAATGGCACAGTAGTCTATTAATTTCTCATCCAGTAAGTGATGCAGTACATCGGGGCAAAAGCCATTTGTGTCCAGCTTGACCAGCATGCCAAGCTCTTTTATCCTGGAGAGGAAAAGAGGCAGATCCTGATGCAGTGTTGGCTCGCCGCCGGTAATGCATACGCCGGTGAGTATGCCGCGCCTTTTCTTCAGGAAAGAGAGAATTTCATCCTCTGAATAGGGCGTGATTATCCCGGCATCTATACTTTCACGGGCAAATACGAGATCTCTGTTATGGCAGAATGGGCAGCGCAGATTACAGCCGCCTGTAAAGATGGTAGCTGCGACGTGCTCTGGATAATCCAGAAGTGTAGTTTTATTCAGACCAAGTATTAACATGGTATTCTTCCTCTTTTCACATTCGTTAGTTTACAGTATACTAATCATTATACACATACCTTCTGCGTTTGAAAAGAAACTTAAAGCTGGTTTAGAAATGGAGATTGATGATAGATATGGTACGGATACCTGTGACGGAAGATGAGAAATATATGAAAGAAGCCATGAAGCAGGCAAGAAAAGCCTACAAGCTGGGAGAAGTGCCCATAGGATGCGTCATTGTTCATGAAGGTAAGATAATTGGAAGAGGGTACAACAGAAGAAATACAGATAAAAATACACTGGCGCATGCAGAGATTACAGCAATTAACCGCGCAAGTAAAGTCATAGGAGACTGGAGACTGGAAGACTGTACGCTGTATGTTACGTTGGAGCCATGTCAGATGTGTGCAGGGGCGATTGTACAGGCAAGAATACCTAAAGTAGTCATGGCGAGCATGAATCCCAAGGCAGGCTGTGCAGGCTCTATACTGAATATTCTGGATATGCCGCAGTTCAACCATCAGGTTGAGGTGGTAGCGGGCGTACTGGATGAGGAATGCAGCAGAATGCTTAAAGAATTCTTCGTAGAACTGCGGGTGCGCAATAAGCAGGAGAAGCTTGCGAAAATGCAGCAGGAGAATGCAGCCGGTGTATCAGTTGAAAATAGTAATTGACAAGAGGACAGTAAAAGTATACAGTTAAAATACAAATCCTATATAACAGGTAGGAAAAATATACATTAAAAAGGAAGAACAATATGAGTGAGAGACATTTGGATTTTGATACAGTAATAGATCGAAAAGGGACAAGAAGCTTAAAATATGATTTTGCAGTAAGAAGAGGCAAGCCAGAGAATGTGCTTCCATTGTGGGTTGCAGACATGGATTTCCAGACATCCTCTTATATTACGGAGGCTCTGGAGGATATGGTAAAGCATGGGGTATTCGGTTACAGCGAGTCAGAGGAACATTATTTTGAGGCTGTGCAGAACTGGATGGAGAGACATTACAACTGGCATGTGAAAGAGAGCTGGATGACCAAGACTCCGGGCATTGTATTCGCCCTTGCCATGGCAGTTAAGGCATATACACAGGAGAATGACGCCGTATTGATACAGCCGCCTGTGTATTATCCTTTCAAGGAAGTAGTGGAAGATAATCACAGAAGACTTGTGAACAATACGCTGGTACTTGGCGGGGATGGTACCTATACGATTGACTATGAAGATTTCGAGAAGAAGATCATAGAAGAGAACGTAAAGCTCTTTATATTATGCAATCCTCATAATCCGGTAGGCAGAGTCTGGACCAGAGAAGAGCTGGAGAGACTGGGGGAGATCTGCTTAAAGCATGGTGTATTCGTAGTCAGTGATGAGATACATGCAGATTTTGTATTTGAGAGAAAACATACAGTCTTCTCAGAAGTCAAAGAAGCATACAGGGATATCAGTATGATCTGTACTTCACCCAGCAAGACCTTCAATATTGCAGGGCTGCAGATATCCAATATATTCATATCCAATCCTGAGAAAGCAACAGCATTTCGCAGACAGGTAGCAGCCGCAGGATACAGTCAGGTAGGACTGCCGGGACTTGTGGCATGTGAAGCAGCGTACCGGCATGGCGATGAATGGCTGGAAGGTGTGCTTGCTTATATCAAAGCCAATGCAGAATTTACAAGAGCATATTTACAGGAGCACTTACCCAGGGTAAAAATGACAAAGCTTGAAGGCACTTATCTGGTATGGCTGGATTTCAGGAACTATGGCCTGACAGATAAGGAGCTGGATGAGAAGATACTGAATCAGGCGGGCTTATGGCTTGACAGTGGTGCAGTGTTTGGCAAATGTGGAGAGGGCTTCCAGAGGATCAATATTGCATGCCCGAGAAAGACTCTGCATCAGGCGCTGGATCGACTGATTGACGTATTTGCCTAATAAAGTAACAGAAAGTTGGCTATCCATATATTAGAAAAGTCGTAATGCTTGACTTTGGTATACAAAAAAGGTAAAATAAAGTGACCGTGCAGCCGGGGCGTTAGCGGTGCCTTGTACCTACAATCCGCTATAGTAGGGGTGATAGATGGTGGAGGGTCTGCGTTTGTGTAGCAGCCCTTTATAAGTGGCGATGAAGTTTGGGTCTTACGCAATATGTGCCTTTGAACCGTGTCAGGACAGGAATGTAGCAGCACTAAGGAGGATTTCATATGTGCCGTGAGGGTGCCTGGCGGAGTTAACTGTAAAGGTAACGTGCATAAATATAAGATTCGAAGCTGTCTGCACGGTCATTATGTCAGTAGGAACTGACAGTGACTCAACAATCAGGCATTACTGAATAACAGTAATCATCAGGCAGAAAGAAAGGGAGCCACATGGTAAACATAAATGTGGCACAGGGGATGCGAATGAGAAGAAGGAAATTATGGATACTTGCAATGATGTCCGTAGCAGCATTATCATTTACTGCATGTGGAAGCAAGCAGGAAGAAACTCCGGCTTCTGAAGAAGTAGTAGATTTCGGTAAGCTGACAGGTAAGAATGATACAGCACAGACAGAGCAGGCACAGACAGAAGAGACAGCGACTGAGGTACAGACGGAAGAAGAGAACAGAGAAGGTATGTACCGCAGTGAAATTACAAATGAATGGATAGATGAATCCCTAAAAGACCAAAGACCTGTCGCAGTCATGGTAGATAATGAGAAGACAGCACTTCCTCATTATGGACTGACAGAGGCAGATGTTGTATATGAGATCATGAACAGTACTGCCAATGGCAGAATCACCCGTCTTATGGCAATTGTAAAGGACTGGGGCAAGATTACACAGTTTGGCAGTATCAGAAGTACAAGACCTACTAATATCATGCTGGCAGCAGAGTGGAATGCTGTATTATGTCATGATGGTGGTCCTTTCTACATCAATGACTGGCTGGCTAAGAAATATTCTGCGAACTTCAGCGGAACTTTCTCGCGCGTAAACAATGGTAAATCAAGAGAATTCACAGAGTATATCTGTACAGGGGATCTGGACAAGAATTTCAGCAACTCCAAATACGGCACAGAATACAATGAATATTATCAGGGACCCCACTATGTATTCTCAGACAGCGAGATAACACCGGGTGATGGAGCAATTGATGCAACACAGATTAAGCTTCCATTCTCCCATAATGGTTCTACTTTGAAGTATAATGCAGAGACCGGTACATATGATTACTATGAATACGGCAGTGCACATGTTGATCCTGCTCATGATAATGCAGTATTGACATTTAAGAATGTAATTCTTCAGAATTGTACATTCTCACAGCTGGATGACAATGGATATATGATTTACAATGCAATTGACTCAGGACGTGACGCATACTATATTACCAATGGTAAAGCAGTAGAAGTAACCTGGATTAAGGCTGGTGAGTCAGATCCTACTATTTATCTTGATAAGAAAACAGGTGAGCAGATTGAGATGAATACAGGTAAGACCTATGTATCTTTAGTTCCTTCTGATTCCTGGAGCGATATGGCAATTCAATAATTATACAGACATATAGGGCGTACCTTAGGGTGCGCCCTTTGTTGTACATAAATATTCTGAAAAATATACAAAATATACATAATATTTACAAAATAGTACTTGATAAACGAAAACATTCATGCTATAACTATAATATGTCAGAAAATAATACATATTATCCGAAATGACAGAACAATAAATTAAATAAAGGCAGTGTATTTGAGATATCATTATAAGGGGGACGCGGCATGGATTTCATGGATGGAAAGGGTGCAGAGCAGGTAGTTAATGATTACATTGAAAGAGAAATATCCGAATACAAGAAAGTCACACAGCAGGAATTAGAAGCTAATGGAATTACACTAGAGGCGAAAGAGGCTTTTAGCAGAAAACCCTATTATGGCATGACAGGGAATTTTGTGAAAAAACCCAGAATCAACAAGTAGTCTATCTGCATAAATCAGGACAGGTAAGCTGTCTATAGGGGGATTGTGCGGAATGACATAAATTCACCATGTGTGAAAGGGGAAGGATTGCTGTAATCCGTGTAAAAAGGGGAGCAAATTGGGGAATTTGCTTCAGGAAACATCTTTTATATCGAAAGGTATAAGAGATGTTTTTTTATGTCTAAATGAAAAAATTGTTGACATTTTATCATTTAGGGGGTATTCTGTAGCAAGTAAATACTTTGAGAATCAAAATATTTGAAAGTCAAAGTATTTAGTTTTTAAAACTACATGTGATGATATGAATATGATAGGAAAGGAAGAAAATTACGATGTTTGAAAGAGTAAAGGAAATTATTGAGGAGCAGTTAAATTTAGATGGTGTGGAAATTACAGAGGCTTCCAGATTCAAGGAAGACTTACAGGCTGATTCTCTGGATCTGTTTGAGCTTGTAATGGCTTTTGAAGATGAGTATGGTGTAGAGATTCCATCAGAAGATCTGGAGAAGATCACAACAGTAGGTTCTGTAATTGAGTATATGAAAGCAAAAGGCGTAGAAGCATAAGAGGCAGATATGAGAACGAGACTGACACAGATTCTGGGAACAGAGACACCGATCATCCAGGGTGGAATGGCATGGGTCGCAGAGCATAATCTGGCAGCGGCAGTGTCCAATGCCGGAGGTCTGGGACTGATTGGAGCTGCTTCTGCACCGGCAGAGGTAGTACGGGAAGAAGTACGTAAGTGTAAGGAACTGACAGATAAGCCATTTGGTGTAAATATCATGCTGTTGAATCCAAATGCCGATGATGTGGCGCAAATCGTTATTGAGGAAGGTGTCAAGGTAGTTACTACAGGCGCCGGCAATCCTTCCAAGTATATGGCGGCATGGAAAGAAGCAGGAGTTAAGGTAATTCCTGTAGTGGCAAGCGTAGCCATGGCAAGGCTGATGGAACGTGCAGGAGCAGATGCAGTGGTTGCAGAGGGAATGGAAAGTGGTGGACATATTGGTTCCATCACCACTTTTGCACTGGTGCCGCAGGTAGTGGATGCAGTGCAGATTCCTGTCGTTGCAGCAGGCGGCATTGCAGACGGAAGAGGTATGGCAGCGGCTTTCATGCTGGGAGCGGAAGGAGTTCAGATGGGAACACGTTTCGTAGCAGCGAAGGAATCCATTGTGCATGCCAATTATAAAGAACAGCTGATTAAGGCAAAAGACATAGATTCTGCGGTAACAGGAATGTCTACAGGACATCCGGTCCGTTCTATCCGTAACAAAATGACAAAGGAATACCTGAGATTAGAGAAGGAAGGGGCAGACTTCATGGAACTGGAGAAGCTCACCCTTGGTTCTCTTAGAAGGGCAGTCATTGACGGAGATGTAGTAAACGGAACCGTTATGGCAGGTCAGATAGCAGGACTGATCAAGAAGGAAGAATCCTGCAAGGAAATTATCAGTGAGATAATGGAGCAGGCTGACAGGCTTATGTCAGGTCAGCAGTAAATAGGAGAAGCCTAGATATGAGTAAAATAGCATTTATTTTTCCCGGACAGGGTGCGCAGTATGTAGGAATGGGTAAAGATTTCTATGATGCCTACGAAGAAGCCAGGGAAGTGTATCGTAAAGCAAAAGAGGCAACAGGACTGGATATTGAGGCACTGTGCTTTACAGAGAATGACAAGCTGAACATAACAGAATATACACAGATTGCAATGCTGACTACGGAAGTGGCGCTGTTAAAGGTTCTGGAATCCAAAGGAGTCCATGCAGATGTATGTGCAGGATTAAGCCTTGGTGAGTATGGTGCGCTGGCAGCAGCAGGCGTGATGGAACTTGAAAATCTGTTTCAGTTAATCAGATTAAGAGGCATTTATATGCAGGAAGCATATCCTGTAGGGGGTGCCATGACGGCAGTGCTGGGACTGGATGCAGGAGTTATTGAGAGTACTTTAAAGGGCATAGATGGAATCGTATCAATCGCCAATTATAATTGCCCCGGACAGATTGTGATTACCGGAGAAGCCCAGGCAGTAGAAATGGCAGCCACAGCTTTACAGGAAGCAGGAGCCAAAAGATGTATTCCCCTTAAAGTCAGTGGACCATTCCATTCTGCACTGCTTAATGATGCAGGTAAGAAGCTGGGTGAGGCGTTAAGCAAGGTAGAGATTCATAAGCCCCAGATTCCTTATGTATGTAATGTAGAGGCAGCTTATGTGACACAGGAAGATTCTATAAAAGAGCTGTTGGAGAAACAGGTCTCTCATAGTGTGCGCTGGCAGCAGAGTGTAGAAAAGATGATTGCTGATGGCACAGATACATTCATAGAGATCGGACCCGGTAAGACTTTGACAGGCTTTATGCGTAAGATTAATAAGGATGTTAAGGTTATGAATGTAGATAAACTGGCAGACATGGAGAAGGTATTGGAGGAATTAGGATGCTGACAGGTAAAATTGCGCTGGTTACAGGAGCAGGCAGAGGAATCGGCAGACAGATTGCTCTGACACTGGCACAGAACCATGCCCATGTTATTGTAAATTATAACGGTTCAAAACAGAATGCAGAACAGGTTGTAGCAGAGATTACCCAGGCTGGCGGCAGTGCAGAAGCAATACAATGCAATGTAGCAGATGCAGATGCCGGCAATGCCATGGTAAAGGACATCATTGCAAAACATGGTAAGGTAGACATTCTGGTGAACAATGCCGGTATCACCAGGGATAATCTCATTATGAGAATGACAGATCAGGAATTTGAAGATGTCCTGAATACCAATTTGAAAGGTGCTTTTTATATGATTCGCAGCCTTTCACGTAATTTCCTAAAACAAAGAAGCGGTAAGATCATCAATATCACCTCTGTAGTAGGGATTACAGGAAATGCCGGACAGGCAAATTATTCAGCCAGTAAAGCCGGTGTCATAGGCTTGACCAAAAGTGTTGCAAGAGAATTTGCAAGCAGAGGTATCTGCGTCAATGCAGTAGCACCGGGATATATTGAGACAGAGATGACACAGGCTTTGTCAGAGGATGCAGCAAAGAGCCTGCTGCAGATGATTCCTATGGGGAAAGCGGGAACTGCACAAAATGTTGCAGATCTTGTACTGTTTCTGGCAGGCAGCGGTTCGGACTATATTACCGGACAGGTCATTGGAGTAAATGGCGGTATGGCGATGCAATAGATATGGCTGAAAAAGAAAGGCATGGTAAGGAATATGAAGAGAGTAGTAGTAACAGGAATGGGCGCTATCACACCGATTGGTAATAGCATAGATGCTTTCTGGGAGAGCGTGAAGGCAGGTAAGATCGGTTTTGATAGAATCACATATTTTGATACGGCAGATTATAAATGTAAGCTTGCTGCACAGGTGAAGGATTTTGATGCAGCAGCGTATATGGATAAGAAAGCAGCCCGCAGAATGGAGCAGTTCTGTCAGTTTGCAGTTGCAGCAGCAGGAGAAGCAATACAGGATGCAGGACTTGATATGGAGAAGGAAGATCCTTACAGAGTAGGCTGCGCTGTGGGAAGCGGCATTGGAAGCTTACAGGCTATGGAGAGAGAGCATAGCAGGTTATTGGAGAAAGGTCCATCCAGAGTAGCACCTATGCTGGTGCCATTGATGATATCCAATATGGCAGCAGGTAATGTAAGTATCGCATACAATCTGAAAGGTAAGAGCATTAATGTAGTGACAGCCTGTGCAACAGGAACCAACTCCATCGGTGAAGCTTATCGTACCATTCAATATGGAGATGCTGATGTCATGATAGCCGGAGGTACAGAAAGCTCGATTACTCCGATTGGAATTGCGGGATTTTCTGCATTAACAGCACTTTCTTCCAGTGAAGATCCTGCCAGATGTTCCATTCCTTTTGACAAGGACAGAAGTGGATTCGTTATGGGTGAAGGCTCTGCCATTGTAGTTCTGGAGGAGTTGGAGCATGCAAAGCAAAGAGGTGCCAGAATCTATGCAGAAGTAGTAGGTTATGGATGCTCTTCTGATGCCTTTCATATCACTTCACCGGCAGAAGATGGCGCCGGTGCAGCCAGAGCCATGACCAATGCAGTCGCAGATGCCGGTATAAGCCCCGAGGATATCACGTATATCAATGCCCATGGAACCAGTACCCATCATAATGATCTCTTTGAGACAAGAGCCATCAAGCTGGCATTTGGTGAGCATGCTAAGAATATTAAGATTAATTCAACAAAGTCTATGGTCGGACATTTGCTTGGAGCAGCAGGTGCTATCGAATTCGTGACCTGTGTGAAAGAGCTTCAGGAGGGATATATCCACAGAACAGTAGGATTACAGGAATCAGAAGAAGAACTGGACCTGAATTACTGCAAAGAGAGCTATCAGGGAGACTTTGAGTATGCGTTAAGCAACTCTCTGGGCTTTGGCGGACATAATGCAAGTATTCTGGTAAAGAAATACGCAGAAGGGTAAGGTGACACAGATGTCAGTTTATACAGCAAAGGAAATTATGGAGATCATTCCACACAGACATCCTTTCATGCTGATTGATACAATAGAAGAGCTGGAACCGGGGGAGCGTGCATTGGGCAGGAAATGCGTCAGCTTTAATGAACCGTATTTTGCCGGACATTTTCCGGGGAATCCTGTAATGCCCGGAGTGCTTATTGTTGAGGCACTTGCCCAGGTGGGAGCGGTTGCAATTCTGGGACAGCCTGAATGGAAAGGCAAAACAGCATATTTCGTAGGCATTGATAAATGCCGTTTCAAGCAGAAGGTACATCCGGGTGATGTACTGATGCTGGAGACTAAGATCATAAAAGTAAAAGGACCAATCGGTGTAGGCGAAGCAGTCGCAACAGTAGACGGAAAAGTAGCTGCCAAGGCTGAATTGACCTTTGCCATAGGAGATTAGGAGGTTTGTCATGGAAGGTAAGCTGATCACGAAGACAGGCAGAATATTTCCGGTGAATCTGTATAACAAGCTGGAAGCTAAGCTGAAGGAAGACAAGAAAGAGGAACCGGTTCAGGCAGAACCTGCCAAAGAACCGGATATGAATCTGATCAAATGCCCTAAGTGTGGCAAGATGGTAGAGCGTGACAGAGTTGTAAAGAAGAAGTATATATGCTACGAATGTGGCGGATATTTCAGGGTAAAAACCAACAACAGAATCCGCATGGTAGCTGATCCTAAGACTTTTGAACCCTGGTTTGAAGATATGGAAGTAAGTAATCCACTGGATTACGAAGGATATGAGGATAAGCTTGCCGCAGCCAGGGAGAAGACCGGATTAAAAGAAGCAGTTACGGTAGGCAGATGTAAAGTATTCGGAGAGGATATTGTGCTGGGGATATGTGATTCCCGCTTTATGATGGCGAGTATGGGACATGTAGTTGGAGAGAAGATTACATGTGCCATTGAGAGAGCGACAGCATTGAACCTGCCGGTATTTATCTTCTGCTGTTCAGGTGGAGCCAGAATGCAGGAAGGAATCGTATCCCTGATGCAGATGGAGAAGACGTCTGCGGCTATCAGAAAGCATGGTGATGCCGGACTGCTGTATTGTTCTATTCTGACAGATCCGACAACCGGTGGCGTAACAGCCAGCTTTGCGATGCTTGGAGATGTAATCATGGCAGAACCTGGAGCACTGGTAGGATTTGCAGGTCCGAGAGTCATCAAGCAGACCATCGGACAGGAGCTTCCTGAGGGCTTCCAGACATCAGAATTCCTTGTAGAGCACGGTATTATAGATGGTATCGTCAAGAGGGAGAATCTGAAAAAGACTATTTATTTCCTGGTCAAGACACACCAGTGTAATGGAAAGAAGACTTATGCTGATTATAGACCAAATGAAGAATTTCATTTTGAATTAAGTGAGACATTAAAGGAACAAAGCTGGTTCTCCACACCAAGATCTGCCTGGGAGAAGGTCAAAGCTGTAAGACAGGTGGAACGTCCTTCCGCGAGCGATTATATTTCCCATATTTTTGACTTTTTCGTGGAATCCCATGGAGACAGGGCATTCAGTGATGATAAGGCAATGATTGGTGGCCTGGCTTTTCTGGATGGACAGCCGGTGACAATTATTGCAGATGAAAAAGGCAAGGACTTCAAGGAATGTCAGGAGCGTAATTTCGGTATGCCTATGCCGGAAGGATACCGTAAGGCGTTACGTCTTATGAAGCAGGCAGAGAAATTCAACAGACCTGTTATCAGCTTTGTTAATACATCAGGTGCTTTCTGTGGAATCGAAGCAGAAGAGAGAGGACAGGGGGAAGCGATTGCAAGAAACCTGATGGAGATGTCTTCCCTTAAAGTACCGGTATTGTGTCTGATGATAGGAGAAGGCGGAAGCGGCGGCGCTCTGGCAACTGCGGTAGGCAATGAAGTCTGGATGATGGAGAATGCAACGTATTCCATTCTTTCACCGGAGGGCTTTGCCTCTATTCTGTGGAAGGATGCGAACCGTGCCAAGGAAGCCAGTGAGGTCATGAACATTACCGCCCAGGATCTCAAGCGCCTGGGAGTAATTGAAGAGATTATTCCTGAATTCGGCGGAGCAGACCATAAAACGACAGAAGCGATTGCGGGTTATATGAAGGAACATATCAAGGATTTCCTTAGAAAATATGATGGCATGAGCGGAGAACAGATTGCAGAAGAAAGGTATCAGAGATTTCGTAAGTTCTAGAAATAGCAGACATGGTGTTTGAAATGAATAGCAGAAAATTACAGATCGGCGGGCTGTGTGCCCGGATTCCTGTTGTACAGGGAGGAATGGGCGTAGGAGTCAGTTTGTCCGGACTTGCCGGTGCTGTTGCGGCAGCAGGAGGCATTGGAATTATCTCTACAGCGCAGATTGGCTTTCGGGACAGGGATTTTATGAAGCATCCGATAGAATGCAATCTCAAAGCAATCAAAACGGAAGTGGAGAAAGCAAGAAAGCTGGCAAAAGGCGGTATCATCGGAGTGAATATCATGGTAGTGACAAGACGCTATGAGGATTATGTGAAAGCCGCAGTAGCCGCAGGAGTAGACTGCATCGTATCAGGTGCAGGACTGCCTATGAATCTTCCTGAGATCGTCCATAAGGCTGAAGAGGTGCTGGCAGCATCAGGAATCAGGAGGGCAACGAAGCTGGTTCCTATTGTATCTACCAGAAAAGCACTGGATGTCATCATAAAATACTGGAAAAAGAAGTATGACACAACACCGGATATGGTAGTCGTAGAAGGACCACAGGCAGGGGGACATCTGGGGTTTACACCAGAGGAGCTTGACAGCTATACGCCGGCGTCATATGATGAAGAAATAAAATCCATATTATCAAAAACGAAGGAAATGCAGATTCCCTGTGTAGTAGGCGGTGGTGTATACACCAGACAGGACTGGGAGCATTATGCGGATCTGGGTGCTGATGGGGTACAGATGGCTACCCGTTTTGTGACAACGGAAGAATGTGATGCCAGTATGGCATATAAGCAGGCGTATATTCAGGCAAAGAAGGAAGACATTGTAATAGTCAAAAGTCCTGTAGGAATGCCAGGAAGGGCAATCCATAATGTATTTCTGGATAAGGTAAGGCAGGGAGAGCGCTTTATGCGGGGATGCAGACAGTGCATTACAACCTGCAATCCTGCAACAGTTCCTTATTGTATCACAGAAGCCCTTATCAATGCAGTAGAAGGCAGATTAGACGAAGGCCTGATCTTTTGCGGAAGTAATGCATACCGCAGCCATCAGATAGAACGAGTAGCTGATATTATGGAGGAATTTGCATGAGAACAGTGAGAATAATCGGTACGGGAAGTGCCTTGCCTGACAGGAAAGTAACCAATGATGATCTGGCACAGCTGGTAGAGACATCGGATGAGTGGATCCGTGAGAGAACAGGCATTGGTGAAAGGAGGATTTCTGAAGGAGACGGTGTAGCACAGCTTGCGTCCCGTGCCTGTGAACGTGCACTGGAGATGGCGGGCAGGAAACCGCAGGAGGTTGACCTGATCATTGTGGCAACCTGTTCAGCAGAATATCTGCTCCCTAACTGTGCCTGTCAGGTGCAGAGTGAACTGGGAGCATCAGCTGCAGTGGCTTTTGACCTGAATGCGGCATGTTCCGGCTTCCTGTTTGCACTTCATACAGCATATGCCTATATCCATAGCGGAATCTATAAGAATGCATTAATAGTGGGGGCAGAAGTCCTGTCCAAAATGGTGGACTGGACGGATCGTTCTACCTGTGTATTGTTTGGGGATGGCGCAGGGGCAGCATATGTTGAAGCCTGTGAAGAAGAGAATAAAGGTCTGATCAGTTTTACGCAGGGAGCTGACGGAACAAAAGGCATGGTACTGAGCTGTCATGACAGACAGGTAGTGAACCCCTATGTGACCCCGGATTCTCCTTTGGATGCTTATATCCGTATGAATGGACAGGAGGTCTACAGATTTGCAACCAGACAGGTTCCTGCATGTATACAGACTGCTCTGAATCAGATACAATGGACAGCGGATGATATAGATATGTATATATTACATCAAGCTAATATTAGAATCATAGAAGCAGTTGCTAAGCGTCTGAAAGTGGATATAGACAAGTTTGCAGTTAATGTAGACAGAGTAGGAAATATGTCCTCTGCAACAGTACCGGTTTTACTGGATGAATTGAACAGAAGCGGACGGCTTACACCGGGCATGAGAATTGCCATGTCAGGTTTTGGAGCAGGTCTCACGTATGGAGCGTGTGTCCTAATCTGGGGTTAAAGAATGGAGATTACATTCATGGAGAAGAATAATACGAGCAGGACTCTAAATGAATTACTGGTGAATCTGTTCAACAATGTGATGGACAGAGAAGCCAAGGCAGTCATAACAGAGGAATTTAAGGATATCACCAATAATGATATGCATATTATCGAGGCAATCGGTATAGAAGAACCACAGAAAATGTCAGCAATTGCCAAGAGACTGTCTGTTACGGTGGGAACCCTTACTACCAATATGAACAGTCTGGACGAAAAGGGCTATATCAAGAGAGAGAGAAGTCTGATAGATAAAAGGGTTGTACTGGTCAGCCTGACGGATAAGGGAAGGAAAGCCTTCTTTCACCACAGGGACTTTCATAAGCATATGATACAGGCAGTCGTAAAAGACCTGGATGAAGACGAGACGAAAGTTCTGATTAAATGCCTGCGTAATATTTCTTCTTTTTTGGACAGTTAAGAAAAAGGAAGCGGCTTTGGATAATTCTGAAACCGTTTCCTTTTCTTTATAATAAGTGTTTAAGTATACGTTTGTTGTGGTACATTTTGCCGTCTGCTTCTTTGATTACATCTTCGAGGACTTGTCCTTTGCTGAGGACAAAACCATGTGCAACTTCAAAGCTGAAATCTGACATGTTGGTCTGGTTGATTTCGTCGCAGTAACTGTGCAGCAGCTGGATACCAAGCCGGTAATCTGCTTCGGGATCATTACCCGTCAGAACCACAAGAAATTCATCGCCGCCCATGCGGTAGCATCTGCCAAAACGCTGGAAGCTGTTTTTTAATCCCTCAGCTGTAAGCTTGATCAGTTCATCGCCTTTCTCGTGACCGAAGGTATCATTCATGTACTTGAGATTGTTGACATCGAACTGGATAACTCCAATAGGGATCTGCTGCTCTATCATTGCGTTATAGAACAGCTTCTTGTGTTCAGCAAATGCTGTACGATTATATAAGCCTGTCAGATAATCTGTCAGAGCCATTGCATGAATCATATCTGATTTTAAGCCCTTGGCGAACAGATCGGCAACTTGGTTGAGCTGATACAGAATCAGGCAGAACAGGAAGCAGAGAAGCGCAATACGGATGTATAAAGTATAATCGCCGTGTGTTCCAAAGTAATATTTACTCAAAGCCATTAATACAGATATTGTAAGG
Source organism: Roseburia sp. CAG:10041_57 (assembly GCA_001916965.1). Lineage (GTDB taxonomy): Bacteria > Bacillota > Clostridia > Lachnospirales > Lachnospiraceae > COE1. Next base: position 15,640 of record MNTL01000057.1, on the reverse strand, counting down.
ACTATAATTGCCGGATAGGACAGAGTTCTATGACCTTTGATATTATCTGCATGGGTATAGCTTAAAAGCAGACATGCAATGAGTGGCAGCATGATAACAATTAAAATATGGGTGGATTTCATGGTGTAATGAAATTCCACGATACCCAGCATATGGAGGGGGACTGTGACCAGCAGATTAATACTTGCCACCAGGCTGAATATTCTGGAGAAGGTCTTCATCCTGCCTTTCTTGAACCGGTAACTTCCCAGTAATCCGAAAGGAATAGGAACAACAATCAGTGACAGATAGCCCAACAGATGGAATACTTCAGAATATCCGAAGAATAACTGCCATACAAGGGATTCTGCACTTGCCCACTGGGCGGAAAAGAAAGCAGCCTCTCCTAAGTACAGTAAATCCTTTTCTATATGGAATTTTTTGTGTACATAAGCGTATAAACAAATCAGCACCAGGGCAATGAACTGTAAAAATACGGATAAAATAAATCCGGCAAAACGTTCACTGGTAATGATGCGGTATACATCCCTGGTAGAACCGGCATATATATTATCAATCAGTCCGTTTACATTGGTATAGCATGGAGTGCCCTCAAGCCTGATCGTAATCGAAGGATTGGAGGAATCCAGAGCTACCATATGCCAGCGGCTGCCAGGAGAAGTACCAAATATTACGGATTGTTCCCTGTCATCCTCAGATACAAGGATATCATTTACGTAGATATCGACAAACATATTACGGCTTCGGAATAAAAGAGCCATATCATTACTTGTAGAATCCAATGTACAGATAACACTTTGTGTCTGCGGATCAGAGATGCTGTCTGTATGAAAAGAGTTTAATGAGAATGAATTTCCATTTTCATCTACCCAGTTATCCAACAGGTCTGTCACATGATACGTATGAGGAGAAGCAATATTGATTGCTATGCTGAGACAGGAAAAAATAAAAACAGAAAAAATCCCAATCCCAGCCAAAGTATGAATTACTTTGTCCAGCAATGAGTGTACATTCATGAAAAACACCTTTCGCACATTTTCTAAAAAAGTTAGTAGAAACCTTCTACCATATATGATAAAATATTTTTGTGGATATTCCAATACAAAACGTTTGTTCTGTAAAACATAAAAGACATAATACGGGGTGTTATACATGATTTTAATGGGGCAAAAGTACTATTTGTATTAGGTTTTCTATATGTATAAGGGGGAATTGGATATGGGAGTCACGAAGATGACAAAAATTGCCAAGAAGTACATGAATTATTGTGCAAAGTGCGGAAATTTAAGTTTTCAGGGACAACATTGTGAAGTCTGCGGCAGTGCGGAAATGACACAGACACCAAAGAAGTACGGATTGACAAATCTTGCTTGTATCAGTATGTCAGTTATGGATTTTGAGGCAATGAAGCAGGAATTTGAAATGGAATTTCAGGGAGCATTTGGAGGATGATTACAATCCTCCTTTTTTAGAAGACTGTGGGAGTATATTAAGGTGGGAGTACGGACATGAAGAATCACAGAAAAACAAAGAGACTGCACTATGGTCTTGTAGGAGTTCTTCTGGCAATGCTGGTGGCTCTGGGAATGGTAAGAAATGAACATTCTGATACAGCACAAGCCTCTGGCGGGCAGCAGCTGACTGTTCATTATATTGATGTGGGGCAGGGAGATGCAACACTCATTACATTGGGTGAACATGCCATGCTTATTGATGCCGGACCGCAGGATAGTGGTACGAAGCTACAGCTATATTTGCAGAAGCAGGACATAAACAGCCTGGATTATGTGATTCTGACACACCCGGATGCAGACCATATTGGAGGTGCAGATGTTATACTGACAAAATTCCGCTGTGGACAGGTGATGATGAATGGACAGACCAAAGATACAGCCTGTTATCGTGATGTAGAAGCCGCACTTACTTATAAGGGATATCAGGCAACCACGCCTGCAGCAGGAAGCTCCTATTTGCTGGGAGATGCTAAATTCACGGTACTTGGTCCAGTGCAGATGACGGAAGATGCCAATAACGCATCCATAGCAGTACTGCTTACCTATGGAGATACACGTTTTCTGTTTACAGGGGATGCGCAGGAGGATGAAGAGCGGGATATCTTACAGAGTGGTCAGGATGTTTCTGCCAATGTCTATCAGGCAGGGCATCATGGAAGCAGAACCTCTTCTTCAGAAGCCTTTATGCAGGCAGTTTGTCCACAATATGCGGTAATCAGCTGCGGTGAGGATAACAGCTATGGGCATCCACATGCAGAGGTGCTGAACCGGTTCAGGAGTATGGGAATCAAGGTATTTCGTACAGATGAACAGGGTAGTCTGATCGCCAGTTCAGATGGGAGTACCATTACATGGAATGCATCGCCAAGTGAGACCTGGAAGGCAGGAGAACCAACCGGTTCATCCAAGCCACAGGCTTCGGAGCAGTATCAGTATGAAAAAAAGGCACAGGCAGACACGCTGGAGACAACGGCAGAAGCACAGGAGTATATACTGAATACGAGTACGCATAAATTTCACCGTGCAGACTGTTCCAGCGTAAGTGATATGGCAGAGAAGAACAAACAGGCCAGCACAGAGTCCAGGGATGCTATCATTGCCAGTGGCTATGAACCCTGTAAACGCTGTAACCCATAAAATGAATAGTTACAATAAAGTAAAGAAAGGAAGATGAAATATGAGCCAGGAATTTAATGAAATGGAACATCTGGAGAGGCAGATCATCAAAAGATACAATGAATTATTAAAGACCTTATTGGAAGAGGGCGATATGGATACGCTGGAAAGAGTCATAACAGATGATGCTTACCGGGAAGAGTTAATGAGCATGCATACAGGTAAACTCATAAAGGAACATGAATTATAATATAATTTGCAATAGAGAGAAAAAAGATGGGAAGGCTGTTATACCTTCCCATTATTTGTTCAATGTGTAATTGTTTTAAGGGCGAGCTTACGGCGATGATGCCTTGCCAAGCTTGCAAAGTGATTATAGAACCAGAAAGATTCTACCAGTATGTGATTAAAAATACCAATCTTCTGCTTTACAGTACCCTTGTATTTATAGCCGCCTGTGGTAAGAGGAAGCTTTGATTTTACGCAGGCAATCAGATCAGATTCGTGGGCAATTGTCTGTGGAAGCTCTGTATAGGCAGTACCTACGCAGTCTGCGTGATGGGAATCGCTGCCGCCAAAGGTAGGCAGATCATAGCTTTTAGCCAGTTCCATTGCCCTGGCATTGGATTCATCTGATTCGCAGGAGTTAAAGCCCTCTACGAAGTCGAATTTCTTCATAATCTCAGGATGTCTTTTGTATGCCTTGGTCTGTGTAAAGCTCAAATGACGTTCACCACAGGGATGGGCGGGACCAAGAATGCCCCCATGTCTGTGAACAATATCCTGTAAAATTCTGACAGGAAGACCACGGCATTCCAGTAATTTCAGTTTCACCTGTTCCGGCATAATGACCAGAATGTGTCCTGCATCTATGGTATCGTATTCTATGCCTTTTAAAACAACGAAATTGTGCAGCTTTTCTTTTAATTTGTCTCTATATGCACGATATCCTTTATAAGAATTATGATCGGTAACTAACATACCGTCATAGCCTTTCTCCTGAAGCAGGCGGATATACTCGGCAATCGGTAGTTTGCCATCGAGAGAACCTTCCTGTGTGTGACAATGTAAATCAAATTTCATAATACATGTGCCTTTCTTAAAACAATCTGCATAGATATGAAATATACAGTCTCCTTGATAACCATTATTATTTTACAGTAACTATTCAGAACCCCATGCGCAAAACCGCATCTTCGATGCTTATCTGGTTATCTGCTTATTGTGGTTACTTCGCCATATAAATTGTGTCAAATATGCTTATAAATAAGCATATTCTGACTCAATTTGCATGGCTCTGAATAGTTACATTTTACAATAAAAAAATTTAAGTATCAATTATCAGTTTATGGAAAATAATTAAAAATAAATAATAAAATTTATCAAATCTTAATAAAGGCTAAATTGACTTTCTGAATAACTGGGAATATAATGTGCATTTGGAAGAGAGGAGAGAACAGGTATGTCAAAGATGATGAACTGGATCAGACAGATGTGCCACCAGTATAAGGCTCTGGCAGTCATGGGACTTTATGCAGTGGTTTATCTGGTTGCTTTTTACTATCTGGAGAATAGAAAAGTTGCCTATCATATTATTCATTTTGGAATTGATGCTTATATACCGTTTTGTGAGTATTTTATCATACCGTATCTGATGTGGTTCGGATATGTGGCAATTACAGTCTGCTGGCTGTGTATCAAGGATAAAGAAGAGGGAGGAAAGCTTGTAGCTTTTCTGATTGCCGGAATGACACTCTTCATTGTGATATCGGCAGTATTTCCGAATGGACTGAATCTGCGACCTAAGACATTCAGCAGAGATAATATTTTTATTGATATGGTGCGCAGGCTTTACGCAGCAGATACTTCTACCAATGTTGTACCAAGCATACATGTGTATAACTCAATCGGAATCATGATTGCAGTGTGGAGAACGAAGCTTCTTAAGAAGCACAGAGTGATCAAGGCTGCCATGGAGCTTCTGGGTATCAGCATCATCTGCTCCACAGTATTTATTAAGCAGCATTCCATGCTGGATGTGATGACAGCAACGATTCTGTCATGTCTGATGTATGCAATCTGCTATCGTACTGAGACCGAAGAGGGCGAGAGCCTTTCAGAAGCAGGTGCAAAGATCAAGTTTTAGATTTAATAGATGATAAATAAAAAAATCGGCAGAATGGGGATTCTGCCGATTTTGTATTTTCGGTATAAATTCTAGTGGGAAGCTAAATCTATGGTAGATACAGCCGGTATGATAAAACGCTGTATACTGTCATAATCTTCTTCCGGCATAATATATACTTTTCTATTGCTCTTTAATGTAAGAGTCACTGCTTCTTTCTCGCCGTTTACAGTATTACATACGCTGTCAAAATTCTCTCTCAAATCTGTAAAATCAATATTTCTCATAGGGGGACCTCCTTTATATTGCATCACCTGTTCCATGCGTGTATGGGGAATGCACACATGAATTGCATTTACATGGGGAATGTATTGTGACTTTATCAATCATACATAATTTTGTTTAGAAAATCAAGTCGCAAATGTAGTATTATGTTAATAATTTGCAAAATTGTGAATGCTGACAAATAAAATACAAGAAATATTGTGCAAAATTTGGTAAAAATAAAACAATATGGAAAAATGTCTAAGAATAAATCAGAGAATTACAAATAAATGCGTTAATGCACTAAATAAACGTTTGTTTAGATAAAAAAGGCATTAAAAAAACTCCTGCAATGCAGGAGTTTAGCGTTATACTTATGGCGTTGAGGTCGCATTTCCTTTTATCATAATCCTTCTATGATGTCATTCCTGATGTCTAACCTGTGATGTCTACCTGATGTCAATTCCTAAGATGCCTGAACCAAGATGTCGCTTCTAAAGATGTCAATCCATGTTGTCTGTTCCAAGATGTCATTACCATGCAAGCAAAAAGCCGTATAACTAGTAATTATTCAAGTAATAATATAAAGTAGTAATTTCATTGTGTCGGTCGGCTTCCCTAAAAGGGATACAGGAAATGCTTACCGTTAATTTCCATAATCCGATATAACAAGGTTAGTATATCATAACTTTACATAATATGATATGTTAATAATGCCAAAATTATTTTGGTAAATTTACATAAAATCAGTATGATTATTCATTTGTAACTATTCAGAGCCATGCAAATTAGGCAGAATATGCTTGTTTACAAGCATATTTGACTTAATTTATATGGCGAAGTAACCACAATAAGCAGATAACAAGTAAACTTGTTATCCAGAAAAGCTGTAAAACAGCGATTTTGCGCATGGGGTTCTGAATAGTTACATTAATTTAATGGAAGGAAATCTTCAAAAATATACAGATCATAATAGGGTGAAACTTTGGACATCTGCTCTTTGGAACGTACCGTCCATGCGACTTTCAGACAATGATACAGACTGCCGCATAATCTTCTGGATATTTCATTATAATGCATACAGTTATATGCAACAAAATCCGGTGCACCATAGAAATTACCAATCAGATGGGAAAATAGAAATCTGGGCAGAGTCAATTTCTCATGGGTAAAATCTTCTGAGAGCTGTCCACGGATGATATCAGGTCTGTGTGTACGATACCAGCGTACTGCTAAAGGATGAAAGGATTCTATGCAATAAGGGCCGTTATAGTCTGCAAGGATAGCATTGCAGATACTGCACAGCTGATTGGCATTGCCATTTTCCACTTTGTATTCAATGATAAGAGGGACACGTCCATTTACCATGTTGAGAATATCTGTAAAGGCAGGAATCTTCTCATTGGTTCCAAGCAGTGAGAATTGCTGTAATTCTTCATATGTATAGTCTCTGAGATTACCAGCCACACCGCAGACACGTTCAAGACTGTCATCATGAAAGACAACAGGAATGGAATCTTTGGTCAGGTGTACATCAAATTCTACACCATATCCCTGTTCTACGGCTTTTTGAATAGCGGTATAGGAGTTCTCAGGAATATTGCCTTTTGTCTGTTCAGGACGTGCGGGGTTCATATTGTGCAGGCCACGGTGCGCATAGTAATATCCTTTCAGAATCGAATAATCCGGTCTGTGAAACAGTCTTGGCTTAATGGAATACAGGTAAAGAATCAATATAATAATAAGTAGGATACATATTGTTTTCATTTGTAAAAGCCTCCAATCTAAGCAGAATTATAGCACTAATCATGGAAAATGGAAGCGATTATTGTACTTTGATTTTATTTAGTATACAATAGAAATGTAGAGTTTTAGAGAGAGGTAGGAAACAGATGGTAAAGAAAATCGTATGTGTATTATTGACAGCGATCATGGTTTTACAGACAGCAGGATGTGCAGATATCCGAACTACAGTGTTGGATAAAATATCAGAAGAAACGCAGAAAGATACATCAAAAGAAAACACATCACAAGAGACTACAGATAAGGCAGATATCAGATATCAGGATGATTATTATGAATATGTGAACAGCAATCTGTTGGATAAAATACAGTTATCTGACACAGATGCGCAGTGGACGTGGTTCGGTGAGCTGAGTGCAGTTGCAAATGAGGAAATGGAAGATATTATCAGAGAAGTTGCTTCTTCTAATGAAGCTTATCCCAAAGGAAGCTCGGAGCAGAAGATCAGGGATATGTATGAATGTGTAAGCAATATGGAGAACCGCAATGAAGTGGGGCTAGGACCATTGCAGCCGCATCTGGAGCTGATCCGCAATGCCGCTACTATTGATGAATATGTAGATGCCCTGGCAAAGCTTAGCGGCGAATTTGGATTCAGCAGTATCGTAGGCAGCTATTACATAGACCAGGACAAAGCGGATTCCTCTAAATATGCAGTATATCTTCTGTATGCAGATACACTGATAGGTAAGGAATACCTGGAAAGTGACAGCTCACAGGACTATGTGAATATGTATTTTGACTATGTCAGTGATATGTTTGAGGAATTTGGCATGTCCGGACAGGAGGCGGAACAGACCAGCGAAGATATAGAAGCGCTGCTTCGGGATATCTGTGCGTCTACCCTGCCCTCAGAGCAGTATTATGATCCTGCTGTTACCTATAATGTATACACAAAGGAAGAGTTACAGCAGTTGTATACGAACATTGATGTAAATAAGATGTTGGAGACACTGCGTATTGATTCTGTGGATACCTATATTGTAGAAGATGTGGAACAGGCGCAGAAGATCAATTCCCTGCTGACAGAGGAGAATCTGGAGGTGCTCAAGAATTTCTCAACTTTTGTCATGCTCAATGATGCAGCGGAGTATTCCACACAGAACTATACGAATCTGAAAGAACAGATAGATAATCAGCTTCATGGGGTAACTGCTTCAAGAGGAGATGAATACATCTGGATGAGCCTGACCCAGGATATGCTTCCATGGGATTTTGGCAAGATCTATGTAGAGGAGCATTTCTCAGAACAGAGCAAACAGGATGTAGAGGCGATTATTGACAGAATCATTGCAGAATATGAGCAGATCATCAATCGTCAGGAATGGATGAGCGATGCTACGAAGCAGAAAGCAATCCGTAAGCTGGAGACGATGTCTGTAAAGATTGGTTATCCGGATGAATGGCCTGAGAGTATGGATATGATGCAGGTGACACCCATTTCAGAGGGCGGAAGCCTTTTGTCCAATATGCTGGTCAACATGCAGGTATCGATAGAGGATAGTCTGCAGAAGCTGGGGGACGAGGTAGACCGCAGTCTGTGGGGAATGACACCGCAGACGATCAATGCCTATTATGATCCCGCGAACAATGAGATTGTATTCCCAGCAGCAATTCTGCAATCACCATTTTATAATCCGGATGCAGAGGATGCAGTGAATATTGGTGCCATTGGTTTCGTAATCGCCCATGAGATCAGTCATGCCTTTGATGCAAATGGCTCCAAATATGACGAATACGGCAACTACAATGAATGGTGGACACAGGAAGAAACGCAGAAGTACAATGAACTGTCACAGTCTATCATTGATTATTACAGCAAATATGAAATTATGGGTGTGCCTGTAAATGGTTCTTTGACATTATCTGAGAATATAGCAGATCTGGGGGCAATGACCTGTGTAACTTCTATTATAGGAGACAATAATAAAGCGCTGGATGCTGCCTTTGGACAGTTCGCCTATATCTGGGCAAGCGTAGAAACAGCAGGATATCAGATGTATCTGCTCAATAATGATACACATTCACCGAATAAACTCAGAGTAAATGCAGTACTTGGCTCTTGTGATGCCTTTTACCAGGTATACGATATTGCCCGGACAGATGGCATGTATATAGCACCTGAGGACAGAGTGGGCATCTGGAAATAAGCAAAAGGAGTAAATAAAAATAGAAAGGCAAGGGGATTGAAAATGAGTCATAAGGGGAAGAAAATTGCAGCAGGGGTTATGGCAGCCGTATTGCTGGGAACACAGCCGATAGCCGGGGTGATGCCTGCTGTTATGGCAGCACAGGAGTATACGGTAAAAGCTTCCAATGCAGTGTTGTATAGTAACAGTAAGACAGTGGTATATGCCAGCCCGGATTTAGGCTCCGCAATTATCACATCCATTAAGGCAGGGATACCGGTGGCTGTGACAGGAGTAACTTCCAATGGATGGTTCCAGATATCCCTGGATGGGACTTATTATGTACCGGGATACGGACTTGAGGAGAAAAAAACAGTAACAGATGGAAATGGCAGCACAGTACAGATCACTTACAGTGATGAGGATATCAGCAAAATGACCAAGGGTACGTTTGGCTTTTACCAGAATGCGCAGTTACGTGCCTTTACCAGAGAAGAGGTTCAGGATATGGACGCCAACACATATCTTAAATATATGGACTCTTTCCTGATCGGAAATGCCATGGTAGATTACTGTATCCTGCAGGACAGTGGAGTGACACTCAAGACAGAATATGATAAGAAAGCAGCTAATGATACTACAGTGGCGGCTATGACCATGAAGGATTATCTGGCTAATTACAGAAATCAGTATCTCAATGACAGCCTGTGGGGACCGATAAGGAATGAAGAAGGCTTAAAGGTCACACTGAATCGTGCAATCCGTTATGATATAGGAAGCTTCAACACCATGTACAAGAATACTGTGATTGGCGATGATGAGAAAAAAATGGAAAAGGTATTGAGCAATCTGGTTCAGACAATGGAAGATGAGCAGGGTGTTACTTTTACCTATAAGAAAAACTATGGCACTTATGAGAATTCACAGGGACGCAGTACTTCTGGATGGCTGGTTGAGTTTACAAAGAAATAGAAGATAAGGAGTCGTGGATGAACAGCAGGACAAAAGGCAGAAGACTGGATGGGTATTATCCGGAATATGTGTTGTTTGATATAGAAACGACAGGGTTAAGTCCGGCAACGGATGAGATTATTGAACTCTCTGCGGTAAAGGTGAGCAGAGGGGATATTATAGACACTTTTGATACACTGATCAGACCGAACAGGAAGATACCGCGGTCAGCGACTGCAATAAACGGGATTACCAACGATATGGTAAAGGACGCTCCTGCGTTAGAACAGAAGCTGCCGGCTTTTCTGGATTTTATCAGGGGATATAAGCTGGTAGGACACAATATCCATACCTTTGATACGAATTTTATATACGATGCTGCCCTTACATTGTGTGGGGTGCAGCTGCGCAATGACTATGTTGATACACTCTATATGGCACGTAAATGCCTGCCACAGCTGTCACATCACCGTCTGGGGGATGTCTGTGAATACTTTGGCATTGGGACAGAAGGGGCACATAGAGCGTTGAATGACTGCATTATGAACCAGAAATGCTATGAGAAGCTTGGAGAACTCTTAAATACAGATCATGAGGTGGTAAAGGACCATGTGGCATACAGCGATAAAGAGGGAAATTTCTATTGCAGGGCTGCCCATGGAATCCTGAATTATAAAGAAGACCAACAGGTATGTGGAAGGGGCTGCCCTTGTTTCGTAGGAACGGATGAGAAGGGTTATCCCGTATGCCGTTATCAGAGTCTGGAATCACTGGAGAAGCCAACCAGAAGTCCCATGGTGATGTATAAGAGGATGCAGCAGGCAATAACGGACGGATATGTACCTCTTTTCCCAAGGACACAGAGAATGACCGAGTTCTATCCGGCATATGCCTATGCGGCCGAGGCACATCAGGGGCAGATGCGTAAGGGCACACAGATACCTTATATTACGCATCTGCTCACTACGATGAATTACTGTCTGCAGCTGACTGACGATAAGGATGTTCTGATGGCAGCAATTCTTCATGATACCATAGAAGATACAGATACCACGTATGAGGATATCCTGCATCATTTCGGATCACGTATTGCAGATTATGTGAGGGAAGAGACGGAGAATAAGCGAGAGAATCTTCCTGCCGAGAGTACCTGGGAGATTCGTAAGCGAGAGACTATAGAACATCTCAGGACAGCGTCCATAGAGGTGAAAATGCTGGTGCTGTCAGATAAAACTGCCAATGCAGAATCCATGCTGCGGGAGTGGCGCAGAATCGGTGACAGGATATGGGGCAAATTCAATCAGTCAGATAAAGAGAAGCAGGCATGGTACTATCGTTCCTGTAGAGATGCCTTGCAGGAGCTTCATGACACAAGTGTCATGAAATGCTTTGAAAAATATATAGGGGAGTTATTTGGATGAATACGATGAAGAAAAAAATATGGAAAATGTCAGGGGCAGTTCTGATGGCACTGACCCTGACAATAGGATGTATAGGAGTAAATACAGCAACGGTTCAGGCAGCAGAGTACAGCGTGGCACCTGCCACAGCCGTATTGTATACAGGAAGTGGTGCAGAGGTATTTGCACAGCCTGATCCGGCGACTCTGGTAACAGTATTACCGGGGGATGTGCCCTTACAGGTAACAGGGATGACAAGTAATGGATATTTCCAGGTTGTTGTGAATGATGGCATTTTCTATGTCTATGGTAAGGCACTGTCAGCTGCTGTGGGAACGAATGCATATAAGCTGACCAGCATAGATGCCAAGGCTGCTTTGGTAGGAGATGCAGCGACAGGACAGCTGATCTATGCACAGAATGCATATGACAGACTGGCTCCGGCAAGTACGACGAAGATCATGACGGTACTGCTGGTCATGGATGCCATTGCGCAGGGGAAAATCGCACTGGATACACCGGTCATGGTATCATCCACTGCACTGGCGGGGATTCCTTCTGATGCCAGTCATGTATCCCCAAGATTAAAGGCAGGAGAGGTCATGAATGTATTGGAGCTGCTGGAATGTGTGATGCTTTCCTCGGACTGCCATGCATGTAATGTGCTGGCAGAGCTTGTGGCGGGAAGTGTAGATAATTTCATTGCCATGATGAATGCAAGGGCAGCAGCCTTAGGATGTACAGAGACGAATTTCGTCAATACCAGTGGTTATCCTGATCCGAATCATTATACCAATGCATACAGTCTGTTCCTGATTACGAAGGAAGCATATCACTATCCTGTATTTCAGGTTATTGCAGCAATGCCGGCAGCAGTCATCCCGGCTACTAATATGGCACCAGAGAGAAGTCTGGAGACAACCAATGCCCTGATGAAAGCATCGGAGTATTATAATCCTTATGCAATTGGTGTAAAGACGGGTTCTGCCCAATCCTCCGGATTATGTCTGGTTGGTGCAGCCAAGAAAAATGACACAACTGTCATTACTGTAGTTCTTGGAGCAGGCAATAATCTGATGAGTGATGGAACAAGACTGAAACAGCAGTTCAGTGAGACTAACAAACTGATTGAGATGGGGCTTGCCGGTAAGTAGCCTTGCAAATACTGCGATTAACTGATTAGAAAATGTGATATTTATATAGAACTATTCTCAAATACTCCTCCTCTTACTATACTGGAAGTAACAAGTATACATGAGGAGGGGTATTGTTATGCAACAGATATTTGAAGCAATTAATCAGGTATTTACATTCATTGGTCCTTTATCAGATTTTTTGTGGGATTTTCCTACGAATTTTGCATGGTATCAGAATATACCGATATTGGGAAATTTCTCCCTGGCAGTTATTCTGCTGCTTGGCAGTGGCATTTTCTTTACATTTAAGCTGGGATTCATACAGATAACACAGTTTAAGAAGGGTGTGAAACTGATTGCCCAGCGCAAGCATGCAGCAGTCGGTATCTCTTCCGGTGCAGCATTCTTCCTGAGTACGGCAATGAGAGTAGGCCCCGGTAATATTGTCGGTGTGACCGGTGCAATCGCAGTTGGCGGACCGGGAGCATTGTTCTGGATGTGGGTATCCGCTTTCTTTGGTATGTCCATTGCCTATGTGGAAAGTGTTCTGGCGCAGATTTTCAAGGAAAAGAAAAATGATGAATTTGTAGGTGGTCTGCCTTTTTATGGAAAGAAGTTACTGGGAAATCAGGCATGGATAGGTGTAGCATTATCCATACTATACATACTATATGCCATATGTTGTCTGCCGGCACAGGGCTATAACGTAGTATCTTCTATTGGGGAAATAGCAGGAACCATAACCGGTGCTGCGATTCCGGTAGACAGTGCCTTTTCCTATATTGTGGCAGCTATCGTAGTAGTGGCAACAGCAATTCTGGCTTTTGGCGGTATTAAGAAAGTAACGAAGATGACCAATAAAATGGTGCCGGTTATGGCGGTGGTATATATACTGACTGTATTTGTATTGATATTGCTGAATCTGAATCAGCTGCCCTATTTCTTCAAGGCAGTATTTGGCGGGGCTTTCACAGCCAAGGCGGTGTTTGGAGGTACATTTGGTACAGTATTGGTACAGGGTGTAAAGAGAGGTCTGATGTCTAATGAAGCCGGTCAGGGTACGATTACCATGCCGGCGGCAGCAGCAGAGTGCGACGACCCCTGTGAGCAGGGTATCATTTCTGCGGTAGGTGTATTCCTGGATACCATTGTAATCTGTACTTTATCAGGATTTGTGGTAATCATGGCGCATTGCTGGAGTGGAAATGAGGCGGCACAGTGGGAGGCTCTGGATAAACTGGGTAAGTTCAATGCATCTGTAGCACAGCTGACACCTGGTACAGCGATGAACAATGTCATGACAGTGCTGGTATCCTTCTGTTTCTGCCTGTTTGCCTATACCTGTCTGATTGGTATGATTACCTTCTCCGAAATCGCAGCAAACCGTATCAGCCGTTCTATGAAGCTGACTCAGGGAATCCGTATTCTGGGCATCTTCACAGTGACCTTCGGTATCCTGTGCAGTCTGGCAGGGTTAGAACTTGGTAATCTGTGGGCATTCTCAGATCTGGGAAATATTCTGATCGTGTTTGCCAATATTCCAATCCTGTATCGTGGAGCCAACTATGTAATCAAAGCAACGAAGCACTACAAGGCAGCGGATGGTACGCCCTTTACTTCCGAAACGATAGGAAGCGAAGAGTTGTACTGGGATGAGAAGGAATAATGTGGTATACTATTGCCTATGATACAATTCTCGGAAAGGTAAGGATAAAATATGGCAGAAGCAATAGTAACATTGAAAAAAGGCGAAGGCAGAAGCTTAAAAGCAGGCGGCTTATGGGTATTTGATAATGAAATAGATACGATTATGGGTACGTTTACCAATGGCGATATCGTAATCGTACATGATTTTGACGGATATATGATGGGAAGGGGATTCATCAACCAGAATTCCAAGATACGTGTCCGTATGATGACCAGAAATAAAGAGCAGCAGATTGATGAGGCGTTTCTCAGAAACAGGGTGCAGACAGCCTGGGATTATCGTAAAGATACGGTAGATACTTCTTCCTGCCGTGTGATATTCGGGGAAGCGGATTTCCTGCCGGGAATCGTGATTGATAAATATGAGGATGTACTTGTAGTGGAATCTCTGGCACTTGGAATCGATAGATTCAAGGAAACAATCGTCAGACTGTTGAAAGAGTGTATGGCAGAGGACGGTATCCATATTCGTGGCGTGTATGAGAGAAGTGATGCCAAAGAACGTGAGAAAGAAGGTCTGAAGAAGGTAAAAGGCTTCATTGGAGAGTCTTTTGACACCAATATCGAGATTGTGGAAAATGGTGTTCATTACATGGTAGACGTGGAGAATGGACAGAAGACAGGTTTCTTCCTCGACCAGAAATATAACAGGCTGGCTATGCAGAGAATCTGCAAAGGAAAGAAGGTACTGGACTGCTTCACACATATGGGAACTTTTGCACTCAATGCAGGAATCGCAGGAGCAAAAGACGTGACAGGACTGGATATATCCGAATATGCAGTAGAACAGGCAGCTAGAAACGCCAAGCTCAATCATCTGGAAGATACTGTGCATTTTCGTTGTGCCAATGTGTTAGATGAACTGCCAAAGCTGGCTGCCGCCGGTGAGCAGTATGATGTAGTAATTCTGGATCCTCCTGCTTTTACAAAGTCAAGGGAAGCAACCAAGAATGCAATCAAGGGCTATCGTGAGATCAACATGAAGGGCATGAAGCTTGTAAAAGATGGAGGATACCTGGCAACCTGTTCCTGCTCGCATTTCATGACACAGGAATTGCTGGCTAAGACCATTAAGGAAGCCGCCAAGGCAACCCATAAGCGGCTGCGCCAGGTGGAGTTCAGAACCCAGAGTCCGGACCATCCGATACTGTGGGCAGCAGATGAGAGCTATTATTTGAAGTTTTTCATCTTCCAGGTGGTAGATGAGAAATAATCCAAAGAATGCTTATTTTATAGGGGTTTCGGAACAATTCTCTGATATGAAATAAAAGACTGACACACCTTTTGACACACTTTTATAGAAAAATGTTTCGAAATAAGCAAATCCTCTTAGAGTAATCTAAGGGGATTTTGTCGATATATCGTTGTCTGATTTGATAAGTTATGATATACTTCGCACATGGGAAACCAGAGAGCCGGGCGGCTTACCCTCTTTTTCGGAGGGTTGCTAAGCCCCGGTGGGGCTTGTTTAGCAACGACCGGAGCAAAGCGTAGA
>MNTL01000056.1 GCA_001916965.1 Roseburia sp. CAG:10041_57 | reverse complement strand
TTTCTTTTGCTCATGTGGTTACTTCGCCATATAAATTGAGTCAAATATGCTTGTAAACAAGCATATTCTGCCTTAATTTGCATGGCTCTGAATAGTTACAAAATGATAACAAAAAAAACTGCTGTGGTCAGCAGCAGTTTTTTAAGGATATGTTATGAAAAAAATTGAAGTAATCTTTGTAAAAATGAAGTCTTGGAAACTAAAGTTGTGACTGCACTGTTATCACAGTACATATAGCGTTCTTCACGCATCCAATTAGGCATTGCCTCTTCTCTGGGATTACCATAAGCTTCTAAAAATAAACTTGTCATAAAAAACGCCTCCTTAATTCTTATCTGAAAGATACCTTCTGAAGTGGTATCTCATCTCTCTTGTTACTATTATAATAGCAGATTCCAGAATAATTCCAATGGTATAACACCCTAAAAATACAGACGAAATATGTGCTCACAGTACGAAAATATGTTATAATATAGAAAATAAATCATGTATTTGGTATAAAAACTGTATTATAAAAACAAATGTATGCGCCACACGGACACTGTATATTAATTATACATTAATGCACAAAAGAGTTTAGTAAAACGTATATAAAAAACGGAGGCAGGTATGGGATTTACGATTGAAGATATGAATCTGATGGCAAAAGACAGATATCACATGGAATTTATAGCTGGAAAGAGAGGCTGGTCCAATTCTATCAGCTGGGTATTGATGATGGAAGATACGGCGATCATCCGTAACTTTGCAGGAAAGGAGCTTGCAGTGACCACCGGACTTGGTTTCGATACAGAAGAGAAGCTGTTAGGGCTTGCAAGGAAACTGGTCGTGTGTCATGCATCCGGGCTGATTATTAATACAGGGGAATATATTCATGAACTGCCACAGAGCCTGTGTGATTACTGTGATGAGAATGACCTGCCGCTGATGACGGTTCCATGGGAAGTTTATCTGTCAGAAATGATCAAGGATCTAAGTATTCGTATTTTCTTACAGGGTACTACGGACGAAGAGATCACCAGAGCCTTGATCCATGCAATTGAAGAACCAGACAATCAGGAGAATTATCGTAAAGTACTGCTTCCTTATCTGGATATAGATGGCGAATTTCAGGTGGTGCTTTTTACAACTGGTGGATTGGACGAAATGGATACCGTGGAACGCAAAAGGCTGGGTTATCGATTGCAGATCTATCTGGAGAACATCACCCACAATGGCAGTTTCTTCTATTATGATGCGAACTTTGTACTGATTATGAATGACGTATCCAGAAAAGACTTTGATGAGATCGTGGAGGGCATGATAAGCAGGACGAAGCGCAGAATGCCGGAGGTGCATATTTCTGTGGGCGCTGGAAGCAAGGTTGTGGATATTGCAAACTTACGGACTGCCTATCAGAGAGCCAAGGCAGCAGTAAATATGGCACAGCACATGAACCGTGATATGGTGCATTTTGATGAAATGGGAATTTATCGGCTGCTGTACTCTGTATCAGATAAGGCAATTCTGAAAGAAATGTCCGAGGATCTGCTGCAGCCCCTGCTTACATATGATGCGAAGCACAACAGCAACTATGTGGAAGTGCTGGAGAAATATCTGGAATACAACGGCAGTATCCAGGCAGTAGCAGAAGCCATGTATACACACCGCAACACCATTATTTACCGTGTCACCAACATTAAAAAACTGCTTGGCACAGAACTTGACACTACAGAAGAGAGATTTCAATATCAGATGGCGTATTATATCAGAAATATGTAACAGTATATCGGCACTTGTTTCAGAAGCTCCGATGGGGCAAAATGAAAAGTGGAATCAGAGATTTGAGAGGTCATATTTATATTGAAAACTATAGTCCGGAAATTGCAGTAGGAAGAGCAGTGAAGTGGCATATATAGCAGTTTGTCTATTCGCAGATGAACCATTTGAACGAGTTGAGGATTATACAAAATATATGAATGATAAATTTACACAGCCGGAACTGACATCAGTTAAATATTTGAGAAAAATAGATGAACTTAATGATATAATGAGCGTTAGTGAGGGGGAACATGCTTGCATGCTCATCCCGAACGGCGAATGACGATCATGAACGAAGTTCATGATATAATGAAGTAAAAATACTTGCTTGCAAGTGTGATTTTACGAAAGGGGAAACGCAATATGAAGATAACACAGTGTAAAGTAAACCACATGGAGAATCCGATAGGATATCAGTACAGGCATCTTACCTTCTCATGGATTACGGATTGCAGGGGCAGTCTGGAGAGTAGGATTGTGATATCCAGTGCAGGACAGGTGGTAAAAGACACCGGTTGGGCGAAGCTTGACATGGCTGCTACAACGTTAGATGTGGAATTAAAGCCCAGAACCCGTTATGAATGGACGGTAGCAGTTTGTAATGAGAAGGGGGAAAGCATCACCAGTGATGTGAATTATTTTGAGACTGGTAAAATGCAGGAGCCATGGACTGCGCAGTGGATCACAACGACAGGAGCAAATGACAGACACCCGATATTCTATCATACACTTCCCGATGGCGCAGATAAGAAAGTGACCAAAGCCAGACTCTATATCTGCGGGCTGGGATTGTACGAAGCATATCTGGATGGCGTTAAGATAGGAGCTGACTGGTTGACACCGGGATTTAATGCGTATCATCTCTGGGTGCAGACGCAGACCTATGATGTGACAGAGATGATGCAGTCTCGTCCTAAGGAGCTTTCTATTCTGGCAGGAGATGGCTGGTACAAGAGTAGAATACCTTTTGAAGGTTCTTCTGTAGGATTTTATGGAAATGATTATCGTGTACTGGCAGAACTACATATTGAATATGCAGATGGCAGTAAAGAAGTACTTTCAACAGATGAGTCATGGCAGGTCAGACGAAGCAATATCACCTTTTCAGGAATCTATGATGGAGAATGGCAGGATGAAACCTTACCGCAGGGAGAAGTGGAAGCAGTTGCAATAGCTACACCACTGAAAGGACAGCTGATAGACAGACTCAGTGTTCCGGTGAGAACACATGAAGAATTTCACCCTGCCCTTGTTTCAAATGATGCAGGTGAGACGATACTGGATATCGGGCAGAATCTGGCAGGAATCTTCACTCTCAGAGTACATATCCCCAAAGGACAAAGAGTGCACATTCAAGCTGGCGAAGTGCTGCAGGACGGACATTTCTACCGTGATAATCTGCGTACTGCCAAGGCAGAATTCTACTATACATCAGATGGTGAAGAGCATATTGTAAGACCACATTTCACCTTTTATGGCTTCCGATATCTGAAAATAGAAGGAATCGAGAATTTCGATCCGAAAGATATCACAGTCCATGCCCTTTATTCTGATATGCCGATGAACAGTCAGTTGATGACAGGACATGCCAAGCTCAATCAGTTCCTCTCTAATGTAAGCTGGGGAATGAAGAGTAACTTTGTGGATTTGCCTACAGATTGTCCACAGCGTGATGAACGTATGGGATGGACAGGCGATTCCCAGGTATTCTCCGAGACAGCGTGCTTTTTGGCGCAGCCCTATGCCTTTTACCGCAAATACTTATATGACATGGAGCAGGAACAGAAGAATGCAGACGGTTGTGCGCCGGATTTCGTGCCGGCAGTGACATGCTCTGGCAAAGGCACAACAGCCTGGGGAGACGCTACGACCATTATGCCCTGGAATATGTACCTCTATACTGGAGATATTACGATTCTACAGGAACATTTCGAGAGTATGTGCGGCTGGGTGGATTACATTACGAAAGTAGATGGCACAGACCATGGCTGGAGACGACAGTTCCACTATGGAGACTGGCTGGCGTTGGATTGCCCATATGAAGGGGATTCACAGGTCAGAGGCGGCACAGATGAGGGATTCATAGCAGATACCTATTACCGCAAGAGTGCCCTGATTACTGCACGTACAGCCAGATTACTTGGAAAAGAAGATATCGCCGTCAAATATGAAACACTGGCTGATAAAATTTTAACAGATATTGTAGCAGAGTACTATTCGCCAAATGGCAGATGCTGTATCAATACACAGACTGCGGCACTTCTTACCCTGCATGAAGGGCTGAACCGTCAGGACAGAGCTTTGCAGCAGCTTCTTACTTTGCTACAGAATGCAGATGATAAGCTAAAGACAGGCTTTGTTGGAACACCCCTTCTGTGCGAAGAGCTGGCTGACCACGGACAGGAGAAGCTTGCAGATAAATTATTGCTGAATGAAGAATACCCTGGCTGGCTTCATGAAGTGAATCTGGGAGCGACTACAGTATGGGAACGCTGGAATTCTCTGGATGAGAGTGGACATATCTCCAGCACAGGCATGAACAGTCTCAATCACTATGCGTATGGAGCAGTAGCTGCTTATATATGGAAGAGACTGGTTGGGCTGAACCCTGTAGAAGATGCACCGGGCTTCCATAAAGTACAGATTATACCCCACATAAATTACAGTATTGGCAGCATCCAGGCAGTATATCCCTCACCGGTAGGAGAATACCGTATTGCATGGGAGACACCGGACTTAAATCATGTGCATTTTATGGTGAGTGTACCACCACAGGGAGAAGCATATGTGGTATTGCCAAAAGACAAACAGAACCGTACTTTCACTTTGCAGGGTGAAACACTGGATATTACCTATGAAACAGATGGTGCGATTGGTGTACATCGAAGCCTCATGGATAATCTACAGGTGCTGATTCGTAACCCACAGTGTAGAGCAATCCTCCAGGAAGAAGTGCCAGACCTCGACTGGATGCTTGGTTTTGCCCGGGAGAATCCATTACAGGAGACACTAAGGAAAAGAAATTATACAGAAGAGAAGATAAGGCAGATAGGGAAGAGAATCAGTGAAGTAGTGGAGTAAGGGTACTTGTATGAAATAAGCTAATAATGTAAACAACAAACAATATTTTTACTATATATAAATAAAATACGCAAAAATGCGAATAATATTGTTGCAAAATAAGGACAGAAAACATATGATAATATTGTGACTCAATTATGAATGAGAGAGGGGCAAGCATATGTTAGTTCAATTTACAGTGGAAAACTTTTTATCTATTAGAGATAAGGTATACCTAAGCCTTGAACCATCAAAAGATAGCGAGCATCCTGAGAATCTTATTACAAAAGGAGACTATAAAGCAGTTAATTCAGTTGCAATTTATGGAGCAAATGCCTCTGGGAAAAGTAGTCTCTTTAAGGCAATTACAGTTGCATTAATAATGATAAGAAATTCAAATAATGTGCAGGTTACTGATAAATTGCCTATGACACCGTTTAAGTTTGATTTTGAATCGAGAAATAAGCCTACATCGTTTGAATTTACCTTTATTGCAAAAGATGGTAGGAAATACATTTATGGATTTAGTGCAACAACTGAAAAAGTCGTTGAAGAATATTTATATTGCTACAATACATCGAAGCCAACATTACTATTTGACTTAAATGAGAATGAAAAACCTAAATTCAATAGAGCATATAAGGTTAAACTTGAGGCAGCCTATCAGATGAATACTGCTAATAAGTTGTTCCTGGCAACAGCAACAACATGGAATGTAGAATGTACAAAGAGTCCGTTTGAATGGTTAGCAGAATCCATTGATACTTTTACAGATGTAATGGAATTGGGAGGAGTTGCTTTTGAAAAGTATCGAACAGATGAAAACAGAAAATATATTGAGTTCACGAAGAACTTATTAAAGCAGGCGGACATTAATATTAGTAGTATAGAAGTAGATGCAAAAGAAGTTATGGGTGGACCGGCACTTCCATTTCAAATTGTTGTTCAGGGTAAAATAATACCACCGAATGAAGGTAAACATTATGATGTTGAAATTACAACAGGATATACGGTTGTAGATGAGAATGGAGAGAAAACAGAATTTTCACTTACACTTCAAGAGGAATCCATTGGAACACAGTTATTGTTCTTTTATGGTCCTTTATTGAAGGATGCCTTTGAAAAGGGAAAGACAATTGTTCTTGATGAAATAGATAAAAGCATGCATCCAAGTCTTGTAAAATTTATAATGAATCTTTTTAGAGATCCCGATGTAAATAAGAATGGAGCACAGTTAATTGTGACAACACATGAAACAGGAATCCTTTCTTTAGATATGTTTAGAAGAGATCAAATCTATTTTACAGAGAAAGATTCTAAAAGTGGTGTAACAGATTTGTATTCTCTTGATGAATTTTCTGTTCGAAAGACAGAAAATATTGAGAAGGGCTATTTGATGGGAAGATATGGCGCAATCCCATTCCTCCAGGCAGGGGAGGTGCTTTGATTGGCAGACAGAAATTTTCAAAAGAAAAAGAGAAATGATGTCAGACGTAAGAGAAGAGCTGTATTGATTTTTACTGGAGAAGGCAAAAATAACACAGAGAAGCAATATTTTCTTTCTTTTCAGGAGCAACATGGAAAGTATTCAATCCAATTTGTAAATACCGGTTTCGATACTGATCCAAGGGGAATGCTTAAATCAATGGAATCTGCGTGGAAAAGATATGAGTTGTCTGCAAAGAATGGGGATAAGGCATATATTGTATTGGATATGGATTGTAATCCTCGGAAAGTGAAATTAGTAAAGGAATTAGAAGTATTGTAGAAGGATTAAAAGTGTATGAAGGGTTTACTTCTAAAGCTTTTATGGATAAAATGGTGATAGCAGCAATGGATGACAGACCAAACGTATAATATATAAGGAGAAGACATGCGCATGAATATTCCTGTAGGAATTTCTGACTTTGAACAGATTCGCAGCAAAGGATATTATTATATAGATAAAAGCGGGATGATAGCTGAGATTTTGAAGAGTGAATCAACAGCCGTTACATTGATTACCCGTCCACGGCGTTTTGGCAAGACTCTTGGCATGAGCATGCTGTCCAGCTTCTTTGATATTCGGACAGACAGCAGAGAATTGTTTCAGGGACTTGAGATCAGTAAAGACACAGAGCTTTGCAGACGTTGGCAGAATCAATATCCTGCCATATTTCTATCATTTAAAGATGTAGATGGACTGACGTTTGAAAGTGCATATGAAATGTTGTCGGCTACGATCACTGATTTGTATAAGAAACACCTGTATCTGCTCGACAGCGCTCATATCAATGCGTATGATAAGGAAATTATGCATCAGATCATAGAGGGCAGAGCCTCTGTTACAGAGATAAAGAAGAGTCTGGCTCTTTTGATCACAGCGATGAGACAGCATTATGGCAGACAGGTTATTCTTTTGCTGGATGAATATGATGTTCCTGTTGCTAAAGCCAGCAGTCATGGATATTATGCACAGATGATGGAAGTAATCAAGGCATTGATGAGTACGACACTCAAAGACAATGCGTCTCTTCAATTTGCTGTACTGACAGGATGTCTGAAGATTGCGAAGGAGAGCATTTTTACAGGAACCAATAATTTTGTTTCAGATACAATAACCTCTTCTCATTTAAATGAATATTTTGGATTTACACAGAAGGATGTAGACAGCCTTTTAGAAGTAATGCAGGCTGCAGAGCAGGCAGAGAATGTCAGAAAATGGTACGATGGATATCACTTTGGGGAATTTGATGTGTATTGTCCATGGGATGTTATGAATTACTTGCGTGATCTTCAGAGAAACGATAAAGCCAAGCCGGCAAGCTATTGGAAGAATACAAGTGACAATGCAATTATTCGTTCTTTCATTGATTATGCGGGCAGCAGTATTACGCATAAGCTTGAGATTCTCATGTCTGGTGGCTATATCACCCAGAAAATAGAGGAGAATCTTACTTATGATTATTTGCATGCTTCCGAGGATAATCTGTGGAGTATATTATATCTGACAGGTTATTTGACACAGGTGCGAGAACAGGATATTGGAGAGAAGATACCAGAAGGGCTGGCTGCGTTAGCTATTCCCAATGCGGAGATTCAGGAGATATTTGAAACTACGGTTCAGACATGGTTTTCTGATAGTGCCAGAAGTTGGAACAGACATGCTCTCTTTACTGCGGTATGGGATGGAGACAGTGAGGCTATGACCAGGGAGATGAACACACTCCTTCGCATGACGATCAGTTATCATGATTACAGGGAAGACTTTTATCATGCTTTTCTGGCTGGTATTTTCGCAGGAGCAGGATACATGGTAGAGTCCAACAGGGAACATGGAGAAGGACGTAGTGATGTTGTTGTCATAGATCCACACAATGGACGTGTAGCAGTATTTGAAGCCAAATATTCCAGAACACTGGAGAGATTAGAGCCGGATTGCACAGAGGCACTTGCCCAGATTGATGACAGAATGTATGCGAAAGAATTCGAGGATAATTACGATCAGGTTCTGTGCTATGGTATTTCATTTTTCAGGAAAAGATGTTATGTTAAGAAAAAATAAGACATTTTTATCCAAACCTCTTGCATTGTCTTTTATAAGGTGTTACAATACAATTATGATTTATAGTGCTTGATGATAAAGAGTGGGCTTGCGAGTCCACTCTTTTATTCTGACATGCAACAACAGGAAAAGGACAGGTGAAGCAATGGCGAAGAAAGATGCCTATGAAGCACGGGCAGAAGAACTGCTGACGCCTATCGCTGCGGCGAATGGCTGTGAAGTGTACGATGTGGAATATGTAAAGGAAGGAAGCGACTGGTACCTGAGAGCTTACATTGATAAGCCGGAGGGAGTCAGTATCATTGACTGCGAGAATGTCAGCCGTGCTTTCTCAGATAAGCTGGATGAAGAAGACTTCATTTCAGATGCTTATATTCTGGAGGTGAGCAGCCCCGGACTTGGCAGGGCATTGAAGAAGGACCGCCATCTGGAGAAGAGCCTGGGAGAAGAAGTAGAGGTCAGAACCTATAAGCCTATTGATAAGCAGAAAGAGTTTACAGGTATCCTGAAAAGCTATGATAAGGACACCATTACAATACAGACAGAAGAAAAAGATTTAGTCTTTGCAAAATCTGACATAGCAATTATCAGATTAACGCTGGATTTTTAGCTTTAGGAGGGTAAAGGAAAAATGAATAAAGAATTATTAGAAGCACTGAATATTTTGGAAAAGGAGAAAGAGATCAGTAAAGAGACTCTTTTTGAGGCAATTGAGAACTCTCTTATGACAGCCTGCAAGAACCATTTCGGTAAAGCAGATAATATCACAGTACAGATCGACAGAAATACCTGTGATTATTTAGTATATGCTACTAAGGAAATCGTAGCAACACCTGATGATGTAGAAGATGATCTGTTACAGATCTGTCTGGATGATGCCAAGAAGCTGAATAAGAAGGCAGAAGTAGGTCTGAAGATCAACGTGAAGATTGAGTCCAAGGAATTCGGACGTATTGCAACACAGAATGCGAAGAACGTTATCTTACAGAAGATCCGTGAGGAAGAGAGAAGCGTCATTTACAACCAGTTCTTTGAGAAGGAAAAGGACGTTATGACCGGTATCGTGCAGCGTTACTCCGGCAAGAACATCAGCATTGATCTTGGTAAGGCAGATGCACTCCTGACAGAGGCAGAGCAGGTAAAAGGCGAAGTATTCCGCCCAACAGAACATATCAAGGTATACATTCTGGAAGTAAAGAATACACCGAAGGGACCTAGAATCACAGTCAGCAGAACACATCCTGAACTGGTTAAGAGACTGTTCGAAGCAGAAGTAACAGAGATTCAGGACGGTACAGTAGAGATCATGAGCATTGCCCGTGAGGCAGGAAGCAGAACCAAGATGGCAGTCAGAACCAATAATCCTAACGTAGATGCAGTTGGTGCATGTGTAGGTAAGAACGGTGAAAGAGTCAACGCTATCGTAGAAGAGCTTCGTGGAGAGAAGATTGATATCGTGAACTGGGATGAGAACCCTGGCAACTTCATTCAGAATGCCCTTTCTCCTGCCAAGATCGTAGCAGTATTTGCAGATCCTGATGAGAAGACAGCCAAGGTAGTTGTTCCTGATTACCAGCTTTCACTTGCGATTGGTAAGGAAGGTCAGAATGCCCGTCTTGCAGCAAGACTGACAGGATATAAGATTGATATTAAGTCTGAGACACAGGCTAAGGATGCAGAAGGCTTCCGCTACGAAGACTATATGTATGATGAAGACGGCGACGTATACTACGAAGAGGACGAATACGAAGACGGCGAAGCTGCAGAGGCAGAGGAGACAGCAGAAGCTGTTGATACTGAGGCAGCAGACGAAACAGCAGAAGAGGTTACAGAGGAAAGCAATGAGTAAGAAGATTCCTTTAAGACAGTGTGTAGGCTGTGGAGAAATGAAGAACAAGAAAGAAATGTTGAGAGTCTTAAAGACTGAGGATGAGGGCATTGTGCTGGATACCACAGGCAAGAAGAACGGCAGAGGCGCTTACGTGTGCCGTAATGCCGAATGCCTGCAAAAGGCAAAGAAGACCAAAGGATTAGACAGATCTTTCAAAATGACGATTCCCGAAGAGGTTTATGATAGCCTGACAAAGGAGATAGAGGCGCTTGAAGCAAGATAGAATATATTCCATGCTTGGCCTGGCGATGAAGGCAGGCAAGGTGGTAAGTGGAGAATTTGCAGTCGATAAGAGCATCAAGGATGGCAGTGCCTGGCTGGTGATTATAGCATCGGATGCATCGGATAACACTACAAAAAAGTTTTCCAACTCGTGTGAGTTCTATGAAGTACAGCAGTATATCTACGGTACGAAAGAGGAGCTTGGACGTGCAATTGGTAGAGATATGAGATCGTCTCTTGCCATTACAGATGAGGGCTTCGCTAAGTCATTAGGTAAATATCTGGAACCAGTTTGCAATGAGAATGGAGATAGAAATGGCAAAAATGAAAGTTTATGAATTAGCGCAGGAGATGGGCTTACAGAGTAAGGATATCCTGACAGCATTAAAAAATAAAGGGATAGAGGTAAAGAGCCATATGAGCGTATTAGAAGACGGACAGGTAGAAGATTTAAAGAACTCCTTAAAGGCACCTGCTAAGTCTGAGGAGACACCAAAGGCAGCTGAAGCTGACAAGAAGGAACAGCCGGCAGATGCAAAAGCACCGGTAAAGAAAAAGAAAAGTATTATTTTTGTAAGCAACCCACATAATTCCAAGATGCCGGGCGCACAGATTCCAAGAAAACCCGCACATCAGGAGAAGAAGGCAGCACCTGCGCCTGCACAGGCAGTGAAAGCAGCAGAGCCTGTAAAAGAAGCAGCAAAACCCGTAGAGGCACCAAAGGCAGCTGAGGCTCCGGTTAAGGCAGAAGAGCCGGTGAATACAACAGTAAAGGCACAGACAACGCCTGAAACAGTAAAGCCTGTAGAAGCAGCACCGGCAGCTGAAACACCAAAGGCAGCACCCGCACCACAGCCTAAGGCTGAGACAGCAGTGGAAGCACCTAAGGCTACAGAAGCACCTAAGGAAGCACCTGCTCAGGACAACAGAGCCGCACAGACATCTGCTCCAAGACAGCAGAGTGGTTCCCAGGATAGAAATTCAGACAGAAATCAGGATAGAAGACAGGGATATAATAACGGACCAAGACAGTATGATAACCAGAGACGTTCTGATAATAATAACTATCAGAGACGTGATGGTGGTCAGCAGCGCTCTTTTGACGGAAATGGCAACAGACGCGATGGCGGTCAGCAGCGTTCTTTTGATGGCAACAGACGTGATGGTGGTCAGCAGCGTTCCTTCGATGGTAACAGAAGAGACGGCGGTCAGCGTAACAATGACGGCAACAGAAGACCTTTTGACCCGAACAGACAGAATGCAAGACCAGGCCAGGGCTTTGGCGGCAACAGAGGCGGCTTCAACAAGGATGATGACAGACGCGATAACAACAGAGGCGGTTTTGGCGGCAAGCAGGGTGGCAGACCAGGACAGAAGAGTAATAATTTTGTTCCGGACAGCCCGATTAAGGACGCAGAGAAGCATAGAGACGAAGAGAAGCGCCGTATCAGCCAGGAGAAGGATAAGAAGAACCGCAAGGATCTGATGTATGAAGAAGATGGCGATATGCAGAACATCAAGGGCAAGAATAAGCCTGGCAAGTTCATTAAGCCTGAGAAGAAGCCTGTAGAGCAGGTAGAAGAGCAGATCAAGGTAATCATTTTACCTGAGACTCTGACAATCAAGGAACTGGCTGATAAGATGAAGATTCAGCCATCCGCTATCGTTAAGAAGCTCTTCATGCAGGGGCAGATCGTAACTGTAAATCAGGAGATTTCCTATGAAACTGCTGAGAATATCGCAATTGATTATGATATCATCTGCGAGAAGGAAGTTAAGGTAGACGTTATCGAAGAGTTGTTGAAAGAGGATGAAGAAAAAGAAGAAGATATGGTTAAGAGACCTCCTGTTATCTGTGTAATGGGACACGTTGACCATGGTAAGACTTCTCTTCTGGATGCTATCCGTAAGACTAATGTAACAGATAAGGAAGCAGGCGGTATCACACAGCATATCGGTGCTTACACAGTAAATGTAAACGGTGAGAAGATCACATTCCTGGATACACCTGGACATGAAGCATTCACAGCTATGCGTATGCGTGGTGCAAATTCCACAGATATTGCAATCCTTGTAGTTGCAGCAGATGATGGCGTTATGCCACAGACTGTAGAAGCTATCAATCATGCCAAGGCAGCAGGTATCGAAATCATTGTTGCAGTAAACAAGATTGATAAGCCGGGCGCTAATGTAGAGCGTGTAAAGCAGGAATTGACAGAATATGGTCTGATCGCAGAAGACTGGGGCGGAAGTACAGTATTCGTACCTGTATCTGCTAAATCAGGCGAAGGTATTGACAACCTTCTGGAAATGATTCTTCTGACAGCAGAAGTTCTGGAGCTTAAGGCTAACCCTAACAGACGGGCAAGAGGTCTGGTTATCGAAGCTGAGCTGGATAAGGGACGTGGTCCTGTAGCTACAATTCTTGTACAGAAGGGTACACTTCATGTTGGTGATTTCGTATCTGCAGGAGCAGCCAGCGGTAAAGTACGTGCCATGATCGATGATAAGGGCAGAAGAGTAAAGGAAGCAGGTCCTTCTACTCCTGTAGAGATCCTTGGACTTGGCGATGTTCCAAACGCAGGTGAAATCTTCCTTGCACATGAGAATGATAAGGAAGCAAAATATTATGCAGAAACATTCGTAGCACAGAATAAAGAGAAGCTTCTTGAAGAAACTAAGAGCAAGATGTCTCTGGATGATCTGTTCTCACAGATTCAGGCTGGTAACCTCAAAGAGCTCAACCTGATCATCAAGGCTGACGTTCAGGGTAGTGTGGAAGCAGTTAAGCAGAGTCTTGTTAAGCTTTCCAACGAAGAAGTTGTAGTAAAATGCATCCATGGCGGTGTAGGTGCTATCAATGAATCCGATGTTATTCTGGCTTCTGCATCCAATGCGATCATTATCGGTTTCAATGTTCGTCCGGATGCACAGGCTAAGGCAACAGCAGAGCGTGAAGGTGTTGACGTAAGACTGTACAGAGTCATCTATCAGGCAATCGAAGATATCGAAGCTGCAATGAAGGGTATGTTAGACCCTGTATTTGAAGAGAAGGTAATCGGCCATGCAGAAGTAAGACAGATCTTCAAGGCATCTGCAGTAGGTAATATCGCAGGTTCTTATGTTCTTGATGGTGTATTCCAGAGAGGATGCAAGATCAGAATTACCAGAGAAGGCGAGCAGATCTACGAAGGTGAACTGGCATCATTAAAGAGATTTAAGGATGACGTGAAGGAAGTTAAGGCAGGATTTGAATGTGGTCTTGTATTTGACGGATTTGATGCTATGCAGGAGCTGGATATTGTAGAAGCATATATTATGGTAGAGGTTCCAAGATAGGAACTTCTGCCCTGAACTGAAGTAACTGCAGATATTGATTGCAGCTTACGGAAAGGTGTAATAAGTATGAGAAAGAACAGTGTTAAGAATACCCGTGTGAATGGGGAAGTTATGCGTGTCCTTGCTGAAGTGATAAGAAGCGAGATCAAGGATCCGAGAATTAACCCCATGACCTCAGTTGTAGCTGTAGAGGTAGCACCGGACTTGAAGACTTGTAAGGCATGGATTTCTGTTCTGGGTAATGAAGAATCTCAGAAGGATACACTTGCCGGTCTAAAGAGCGCAGAGGGCTATATCAGAAATCAGCTTGCAAGAAAGATCAATCTGAGAAATACACCTGAAATTCGTTTTATTATTGATCAGTCTATTGAATATGGTGTGAATATGTCCAGAATGATCGATGAAGTCAATCGTGCAGATAATGAGAAGCATGTGGATGATGACGCGGAGTAACCTTTAGATAATCAGTGCGGGGAAGTGTCCTTTCCCCGCATTATTTAAGAGAGGAAGAGGATGTGTATATGTTCCAATTATTGAAGGAATGTGAAGGAGCAGCTAATATTGTAATATCCGGTCATATCAGACCCGATGGAGACTGTGTCGGTTCCTGTATGGCAACATATTTGTTTCTGAAAAAGACAATGCCGAAAGCTGATATCAGAATTTTTTTGGAACAACCGGCAGACATTTTTTCCTGTATTCAGGATTTTGACCTGATAGATACTACTTTTCAGATGGAAGCAGAGCCTGATGTATTTATCGCACTGGATTGCGAGAAGACCAGACTTGGGGAAGCTGAGAAGATTTTTGACAAAGCAAAGAAAACAATCAACATCGATCACCATATCAGCAATGAACATGGTTGTGGCGATGTCAATTATATAGATCCCAAGGCAAGTTCAGCTTCTGAGCTTGTGTATGATGTTCTGGATAAACAATATCTGGATGAGGAGATTGCCAAGGCAATCTATATCGGTATGATTCATGATACCGGTATTTTCCAGTATTCCAATACATCACCTAAGACATTACATACAGCAGCAGATTTGATTTCCTATGGTTTTGATTTTCCGGCTCTGATTGATAAGACCTTCTATGAGAAGACCTATGTACAGAATCAGATCCTGGGAAGAGCTTTACTGGAGAGTATTCTGTTCATGGATGGCAAATGTGTAGTCAGCTACATTGACCAGAAGACCATGAAATTCTATGATGTGACCAGCAAAGATCTTGAAGGTATCGTAAGCCAGCTTCGTATCATCAAGGGTGTGGAATGTGCGATCTTTATGTATGAGACGTCCACGCTGCAGTACAAGGTAAGTCTTCGTTCCTGTAGTTATGTGGATGTAAGCAAAGTAGCAGAGTATTTTGGCGGCGGTGGGCACAAGCGTGCTGCGGGCTGTACAATAAATGGTACTTTCTATGATGTAGTAAATAATCTTTCAGAACAGATTGAGAAACAGATGTAAATCGGATAGATATATTATATAAGGAACAGGAACATTGATTAACGGAATTATTAATATATATAAGGAAGCGGGCTTCACCTCTCATGATGTGGTGGCGAAGCTCCGTGGAATTGTGAAACAGAAGAAAATAGGACATACCGGAACTCTCGACCCGGATGCGGTAGGAGTGTTGCCGGTATGTTTTGGTAATGCGACTAAATTATGCGATATGCTTACAGATAAGACCAAGGAGTACCGGGCACGTATGCTGTTAGGCAAGACTTCTGATACGCAGGATGCCAGCGGCACTATACTGACTGAAAAGGAAGTAACAGCCAGCGAGGAAGAGGTCAGAGAGGCGGTTATGAGCTTTGTAGGAACATATGACCAGATACCGCCTATGTATTCTGCACTCAAGGTAAATGGTAAGAAGTTGTATGAGCTGGCAAGACAGGGTGTTGAGATTGAGCGTAAGCCCAGAATAGTAGAGATTCATCATATTCGTATAGAAGAAATTGCTTTGCCGTATGTTACTTTTACAGTGGGATGCTCCAAAGGAACCTACATCAGGACATTATGTGCAGATATCGGAGACAAGCTTGGATGTGGCGCATTGATGGAATCTCTTGTAAGAACCAGAGTAGGTACTTTTCCTATAGAAGAGGCACTGAAATTATCACAGGTAGAAGAACTGGTAAGAGAAGGACATCTGGAAGAGCGGGTGATTGCGCCGGATGCAGTCTTTGAAGAATATGAAGCTATAACAGCACTGCCTGAAGCAGACAAGGCACTGTTAAATGGCAATAAATTATATTTTGGACAGGTAAGAGCAGTCAGAAAAAGATTCGCAGATGGAGAATGGGTCAGAGTGTATGCCAGCAATGGTACATTTACAGGAGTGTATGTATTTTGCGAAGAAGAACATGGTTTCAAACCATATAAAATGTTCCTGTAGACAGATCTGAGTGAGGATTAACATCATGAAAATTATTGAAAAGACAACAGAATTTGAACTTACAGAGGATACAGCAGTTGCAATTGGCAAGTTCGACGGTTTTCATATGGGACATCAGAAGCTTTTGCATATGGTCACAGAACAGAAAGCGAATGGACTTGCTGCTGCAGTATCTACATTTGTGCCTTCACCGGCTGCCTTTTTCAGCAAAGAAGCACAGCAGGAGCTGACCACGATTCAGGAGAAAAGAAATATTTTTGAAGAAGCAGGTGTAGACTATCTGATAGAATATCCATTTTATCAGGAGATTGCAGATATGGAACCGGAGACATATATCCGTAAAGTACTGGTAGAACAGCTGCATGCAAAATGCATTGTTGCTGGCGAAGATGTGTCTTTTGGCAAGAAGGGAATGGGCAATTACAGACTGCTGGAACAGAAGTCTGCAGAGTATGGATATCAGGTCATTATTATAGATAAAGTGCAGTATCAGGGCAGGGAAATCAGCTCTACCTATGTCCGTGATGCAGTAAAACAGGGTGAAATGGAGCTTGTAACGAAGCTTCTTGGACAACCCTATCATGTGGGAGGAACGATTGTACATGGCAGACATCTTGGAACAGGACTTGGGATGCCTACAGTCAATATACTGCCGCCACCGGAGAAGCTTCTGCCGCCGAATGGCGTTTACTATTCTTACGTAATGATGAATGGCAAGATTTATCTTGGAATTACGAATATTGGAACGAAGCCTACAGTCAGCGGTGAAGCTGTAATGGGCGTAGAGACATTTATCTATGATTTTGACCAGGATGTATATGGACAGGATATACAGGTATATCTGCTGCATTATAAACGCCCGGAAATGCGCTTTCATGGCATAGAGGCATTGAAGAAGCAAATGGCGACAGATATTGCTGCCGGACGTGAATATCATGGACTGAGCATATAATCTACGGAAATATCTTCTATTTTGCAAATGTTGACATAAAAAAAGAGCAATGCTATAATCAGTCTGTAACAATTTGTAACATATTTGTAACAAGTTGAAGCAGACTGTTTTTGTGTCTGCGGTTTAGAGTTTGCAGGTTATTGAAAGGTATGGTTATAAAATGAAAAATAAAAGATATGCGCATCTGCTGGCGGTACTTGGAATCACAGTACTTGTAAATGCACAGACATTGACAGCATATGCTGCATGGAATACTTACGATCAGAGCATTGATAATCAGATAAAAACTGTTCAGGAAACCGAACAGGTACAGACAACTACTCAGAATAAAAAGGACGAGAATCCTTTCAGTGCAGGAGTAAGCGTTGTTTTTGATGAAACAATGAAAGATGATGACAAGGATGAGGATACACAGGAGAACGTGGCACTTAATGCAAGAAGCGTTACAGACACAGCGGCAGTATCTATACAGGAGACGCTGCACTGGGGCTATCAGAATCTTGGAATTGCACATGTGGACAACAACCTGAATATCAGACAGGAGCCATCGGAAAATGCAAAGTTAGTAGGAAAGCTGACCAAAGACGCTGCATGTGAAGTCCTGTCAACAGAGAATGGCTGGGCACATATCAAATCAGGAAAAGTAGAAGGATACTGCAACACAGAATATCTGTATACAGGAGATGCTGCAATAGAGAGAGGCAAAGAAGCGGCCTCCATGATTGCAGTAGTCAATACAGAAACATTAAAAGTCAGAGAAGAGCCGAATACGGATTCCACGGTTATTACACTGATTCCACAGGAAGAGGAGCTGGAAGTGGTAGATGTGATGGATAATGGCTGGATCAAATTCCTGTTGGATGATGAAGAAGCCTATGTATCAGGAGATTATGTGGATGTAGAGGAACGTCTGGAGAAAGCAGTCTCCATAACAGAGCTTCTCTATGGACAGGGTGTATCGGATGCCAAGGTATCTTTGGTACAGTATGCGAAACAGTTCATCGGCAATCCTTATGTATGGGGCGGTACGAGCCTTACAAGCGGTGCAGACTGTTCCGGTTTTACAATGAGTGTCTTTAAGAAATATGGTATCAGTCTGCCTCACCACGCTGCATCCCAGGCACAGATGGGTACGAAGGTAAGTCTTGCCGATGCACAGCCGGGAGATCTGGTATTCTATGCAAAAAATGGCAAGATCAACCATGTGGCAATCTATATTGGCGGTGGACAGGTTGTCCACGCATCCAGTCCTAAGACAGGAATCAAGATCTCAAGTGTGAATTACAGAACACCGGCTGGTGTCAGAAGATATCTGTAATGTGAGATTAGTACCGTTTTTTTGGAAAATTATGTTGCACGCTTATTCTTTGTGTGCTACAATAACAAAGTATGGTTGACGGCAGCGTTGACCGTGAGCCGGTACTCAGTGTCGGGATACTCCGACCCATGGCTTAGTACCTGGCGGTTACAGATATTATATTATAATAATGGAGGATTTAGACATGATTTCTAAGGAAAAGAAACAGGCAATCATCGCTCAGTATGCAAGAACACCTGGTGATACAGGATCACCTGAAGTACAGATCGCTGTATTAACAGAGAGAATCGCAGAGTTAACAGAGCATTTAAAGAACAATCAGAAGGATCATCATTCAAGACGTGGTCTTCTGAAGATGGTAGGTCAGAGACGTGGTTTACTTGACTACTTAAAGAAAACTGACATCGAAAGATATCGTGCTCTGATTGAAAAGCTTGGAATTAGAAAATAATTTAGGCAATAAGAAAGGGCGGAAGAGATTCCGCCCGTTTTTATTCCGGGGCACATGTCGCCCATACTATATCAGCAGAAGATATAGTGAAATGTGGCAGGAAAATAGCTCGAGACCGCTGAAAAGCACATGAACGATCGTGTTCCTTTCAGTAGTTTCGGCTCCTTCTTCTGCCACACGAAAACAGAAACTGTCCATATGGACAACGAATTGGCAATGTGGGTGAAGCCCGCAAATAGTAAGAGAAAAGGAGAATGACATGAACGAAATGTACAATGGAACTTTCAGTGTGAACAAAGAAAAACAGTTCAAGACTTTCAGCATGGAATTAGGCGGACGTACACTTTCCGTAGATATCGGAAGGGTATCCGCACAGGCTAATGGTGCTGCATTTATGCATTATGGAGATACAACAGTATTATCTACAGCAACAGCATCTGACAAGCCAAGAGACGGGATTGATTTCTTCCCTCTCAGCGTAGAATATGAAGAGAAATTATATGCAGTAGGCAAGATTCCCGGCGGCTTTAACAAGAGAGAAGGTAAGGCAAGCGAGAACGCAATCCTTACCAGCCGTGTAATCGACAGACCTATGCGTCCTCTGTTCCCTAAGGATTACAGAAATGACGTTACATTGAACAATATGGTAATGAGCGTTGATCCTCAGTGCCGTCCTGAATTGGTTGCTATGCTGGGTTCCGCTATTGCAACAGCTATTTCAGACATTCCTTTTGATGGACCATGTGCTACAACACAGCTTGGTATGGTTGATGGTGAATTCATCGTAAACCCAAGTCAGGAGCAGTGGAAGAACGGTGACTTACAGCTTACAGTAGCTTCTACAAGCACTAAGGTTATCATGATTGAAGCTGGTGCAAACGAGATTCCTGAAGCTAAGATGATCGAAGCTATCTACAAGTGCCATGAGATCAACCAGACAATTATTGAATTTATCAATAAGATGGTTGCAGAAGTTGGCAAAGAGAAGCACACATATGAATCCTGTGCAATCCCTGAAGAAATGTTTGCGAAGATGAAAGAAATCGTAACTCCTGAAGAGATGGAAGTTGCTGTATTCACAGACGAGAAGCAGGTTCGTGAAGAGAATATCAGACAGATCACAGAGAAGTTTGAAGAAGCTTTCGCAGAGAACGAAGACTGGCTGGCAATTCTTGGTGAGGCTGTATATCAGTATCAGAAGAAGACAGTCCGTAAGATGATCTTAAAGGACCACAAGCGTCCTGATGGACGTCAGATCACACAGATCAGACCTCTTGCAGCAGAAGTAGATATTATTCCAAGAGTACATGGTTCTGCTATGTTCACAAGAGGACAGACACAGATCTGTAACGTAACAACTCTGGCTCCTTTATCAGAAGCACAGAAGGTTGATGGTTTAGATGAGAATGAAACAACTAAGAGATATATGCATCATTATAACTTCCCTTCCTACTCTGTAGGTGAGACAAAGCCTTCCAGAGGACCGGGAAGAAGAGAAATCGGACATGGTGCACTGGCTGAGAAGGCACTGGTTCCTGTACTTCCTTCAGAAGAAGAATTCCCATACGCAATCAGAAGCGTATCTGAGACTTTTGAATCTAACGGATCTACATCCATGGGCTCTACATGTGCTTCCTGTATGTCTCTGATGGCAGCAGGCGTACCTATTAAGAGAATGGTAGCAGGTATCTCCTGCGGTCTTGTAACAGGTGAGACTGATGATGATTATGTATTATTGACAGATATCCAGGGTCTTGAAGATTTCTTCGGCGATATGGACTTTAAGGTAACAGGTACAACAGAAGGTATCACAGCAATTCAGATGGATATCAAGATTCATGGTCTGACCAGACCTATCGTAGAAGGTGCAATCGCAAGATGTCATGATGCAAGACTCTACATCATGGATAACTGCATGAAGCCGGCTATCGCTGAACCTAGAAAAGAAGTAGGAGAGTATGCTCCTAAGATCATCCAGATGCAGATTGAGCCTGAGAAGATTGGTGACGTTGTTGGTCAGAGAGGT
Organism: Roseburia sp. CAG:10041_57; assembly: GCA_001916965.1. Lineage (GTDB taxonomy): Bacteria > Bacillota > Clostridia > Lachnospirales > Lachnospiraceae > COE1. Next base: position 25,856 of record MNTL01000056.1, on the reverse strand, counting down.
AAGACTATCAACGCAATCATTGATCAGACAGGTGTTAAGATCGACATTACAGATGATGGCTTTGTAAGCATCTGTGGGACAGATAAGGCTATGATGGATAAGGCAGCTGAGATGATCAAGATCATCACAACTGAATTTGAAGAAGGCCAGGTATTCAAGGGCAAGGTAATCAGCATCAAAGAATTCGGTGCATTCCTTGAATTTGCACCTGGTAAAGAAGGTATGGTTCATATTTCCAAGATTTCAAAGGAAAGAATCAACCATGTAGAAGATGTACTTACATTAGGTGATGTTGTAACAGTTGTTTGCCTTGGTAAGGACAAGATGGGCAGAATCAGCTTCTCCATGAAGGATGTTGCTCAGCAGTAATTATAATATTACAATGTTATTTATAAAACACAGTATCTTTAATTAGGTACTGTGTTTTTTTACGCATGCGGTTCTGAATAGTTATAGTTGCGTTTTTCATGGAATATTTCAGACTCGTCCACATATATTGAGATAAGGGGGTGGGAAGTATGACTGTGTTATATTTTTTCCCGGAAGAATTGCGGACACCATGGTATATGTGGGAGCAAAGGTGGAATGAGATACAGGAGATACGTCTGCGGGTGAATTGCCCGGTAAGCATTCGGACAATCTCCGGTGAAAGATTTTTACTAAATAAAGAAGGGGAACGTGTCAGCTATTCTGACAGAGAAATGGAATTGATATTCAGGCATCTGTGCCATGATTCCATATATGCATATGAAGAAGAAAGAAAACAGGGGTATATGACACTGACAGGGGGACATCGTGTAGGGATTACGGGGGAAGTCATTCGTGTAGAACAGGGATATATTGTGAAATATATCCGCTATATGAATATTCGTATTGCTCATGAGGTTGTAGGAATCGGAGAGAGTATCAGAGAGTACATGTATGACGGGGGAATGCCCTGCAACTCCTTAATCATATCGCCACCGGCTGCAGGAAAGACGACACTTCTACGGGATATGGTGCGGATGTACGCAGATGGTAATGGGCAGTATAGGGGAATTAATGTCGGGGTAATAGACGAAAGGGGAGAGATTGCAGGAGCATGTAGGGGAAGTGCTTCACTGCACTGTGGAATCAGAACGGATATTATCACAGGAGGCAATAAAAGGGGAGGAGTGGAAATACTGGTTCGTACCTTTGCACCGGAGATCATTGCAATGGATGAGATTGGCTCCAGTGGAGATGCAGCAGCGGTATTGTATGCAGGAGTCAGTGGTTGTGCAGTACTTGCTACTGCCCATGGATTGGGTGTTGAAGACGCTGTAGAAAAAGAGGAATTAAGAGCATTGATCAGTCAGTGTCTGTTCAAGAGATATATTGTACTGCGCAGAGAAGCGGATGGGGAGCGGACAGTACAGATATGGGATGGAGAAGGCAGGGAATTATGTGGCAGAAGACAGTTGCAGCAGCGTTAGTATTATGTGGTGCACAGGGATTTGGTTACGCATTATGTCAGGAAATGAAGTGCATGTTATATCATGATACGGAACAAAAACAGATGTTATTATATATGACAAGAGAAATTGCATTCCTGCATAGACCAATACAGGAGATACTGGAACAGACAGGAGAGAAGCTGCAGGAGCCATACCGGAGTCTTACGCTGGAGGTTGCATGTCAGATGAAGAAGGAAGATGGAAGAAGCTTACATACATTATGGAATGAACAGACATATAAGTTAAGGGAACGCAGGTATTATCCACCTGCTGCTATGGACAATCTGGCTCGTATAGGGGAATGTCTGGGCTGTGAGGAGGATGAAATGCAGATTGCTTCCCTGAGATTATTGATGGGGAATCTGGATGAAGAAATAGAAAAGATTAAGTGCAGAAAAGAAGAGAGAAGCAGATTGATACAGACACTTAGCCTGTTGGCGGGAATCTTTTGTATTGTGCTGTTTCTGTAACGGGTGAACTGATGGAAGTGAATTTGATCTTTAAGATTGCAGCAGTAGGAATACTGATTACCATATTGGGGCAGGTGCTAAAGCATAGTGGCAGGGAAGAACATGCTTTTCTGATCAGCCTTGCAGGGCTTGTTCTGGTATTGTCCTGGATTGTTCCATATATATATGACCTGTTTGATATGATCCAGAGATTATTTGGATTATAAAGAAAGTGTGAAAAATGTTTGTGGTATGTATAACGGCATCTGCCGGATTGTTTGCTGCATTAATCCTGAAAAAGGACAGACCGGAGTATGCTGTATTTGTAATTGTACTGACCAGTTTATTGCTTGCCCTTCGTATCATGGGGGTATTAGAGACAGTTATGGGGGAGCTGCAGCAGTGGGATACTCTTCTTGGGGAGAAAAGACAGTATGTAAATCTATTGTTAAAACTCATTGGGATTACCTATTTATGTGAGTTTGCTGCGAATCTGTGCAAAGATGCAGGATATGGAACTTTAAGTAATCATATTGAATTATTTGGTAAGATTACGATTATGGTATCGGGGCTGCCAGTGTTGAAGCTTATGATAGAAATGCTGGAGGATATGATGGGATGAATTGGGAATGGGATAATACCCTGGAAGAAATATTGCCTGATACAGCACGCATAGACGCATTCCTGAAACAATTGCTGCCGGGACAACCTGTCCATATAGTAGACATGATGCAGGAGATTCTACAGGGAAATTGGGTGATGGAGCCTATGATGTTCTGGAAATATATCCATACCTATATATTGGGATATACAACGGAGTGGAAGAAATTATTTATTTCCATACTAGTGTTATTTATTCTTTGCTCAGTCATTACCTCTTTTTTAGGGGCTTTTCAGAATACAGGCGCAGCACAGACGGCAGAATTTCTTTTCCTGTTATGTCAACTTGTGGTTCTGATTACTGCATTGCAGGAGACCAAGAGTATCGTGACGCAGACTATGGAGCATATGCTGGAATTTCTCAAGCTTGCGATTCCATCCTATATGATCTGCATTGCGGCAGCAGGTTCTGGCTTATCCGCTTCCGTATTTTATAAACTGCTTCTTGGATTTATATGTCTGATAGAAGGGATTGTTGTGGCAGGCTGTGTACCGGCAGTGGAAGCATATATGCTTATCGGTGTGGCAGAGAGCCTGATGGGGGAAGACAGATTTCGGGGAATCATGGAAATGATCAAGAAAGGAATTCTCTGGGTTTTGAAAGGCTTAATCGTACTGGTAAGTGGCAGCGGCATACTGCAAGCAATAATAACACCAGTTATTGATAAATCAAATCTGACATTCATGCAGAAGAGCGCTGGTGCATTGCCGGGAATCGGTGATATTGCAGAATCAATAACAAGTGTTACTATAATGTCGGCAAATGCAGTGAAGAGCAGTTTTGGCGTAACTATACTGCTTATTCTGATATTGATTATTATCATACCGATTTTAAAGGTGTTCATGATACTGGGAACAATCAGGCTGGCAACGGCACTGGGCAGTATTGCAGGGGGGCAACGAATGTTAAAGTGTACGCAGTACCTGACAGATGCGGGATTTCTACTGCTTCGTATGCTGGTTACTTTATCGGCACTGTTTTTTGTGTCGATTGCGGCAATTACCAAAGCAACTTCAGGATAACAGGGAGGAGTTATGGAACAACTGGTCACACAGATGCGGGTGCTTATTTATACGGTAATTTGTTTTCAATGCCTTTTGCAGATTACACAGGGGAGTATATATCAGAAATACCTGAAACTGTTCATGTATCTGCTGACCTTGTGTATCTGTTGTCAGATTCTGACGAACTTTGTTGATAAACTGCGAAGTGACTGGCTGGGGGTGGATTATGCCAGTACAGAATGGATGCAGAAGTGGAACGAGGACAGTACACTGCCACAGGAGAAGATAGAGCAGTATTCAAAATGGCTGGAAGATCGGGTCATAGAGGATGCGCAGGAAGAGTATGACAGAAGGGAGCAGGACAATGAACAGAATCTGGAAGAGCATACGACAATATCTGGAGGGGGTGAAACGGGGAGATAGGAAGCTGTCCAGAGACGGTATGCTGATTGTGTTCCTTGGAGGGATTCTACTCTATGTCATTTGTCTGCCAGTAAATAATAACAATAGTTATTTTAATAAAAAACAAACACAGAGTATAGCAGAGCAAGCTGAAAATACCAGTAATTCGGAAATGGATGAGATACAATACTGCAGGAAGCTGGAAGAAGAGCTGGAGACTTTCCTTGCAAAAGTCGAGGGGGTAGGACAAGTAGAAGTACTGATTTATATGAAGACTTCACCAGAATATATTGTAGAGAAAGATACACCGGTATATGAGACTTCCAGAGATGGAGAGTCAGAGTCTTCCAGTGAAACCAGAAAAGAAGAGACTACAGTATATACCACCACCAACTATGGGGAACAGGTGCCTTTTGTATCACAGACCAGGAAACCACAGATTGAAGGCATGGTGATTGCAGCCGAGGGAGCAGCAAATGAGAGCGTGCGGATACAGCTTGTGCGCTCAGCAATGGCGCTGTATGGAATCGAAGCCAATAAGGTGGAAGTCCTGACATTGCAGCAAACACAAAAAAGGACAGACAATCAGGTACTATTAGAAAGGAATACAGAATAAGATAAGAGTAGGAAAGAAAAATCATAGGAAGGATATGGTTTTGATGAAGAAATTATTGAAAAAGAATCAGATTATGATTACGGCATTGGCGATTATGATAGCTGTAGCAGGCTATTTGAATTTCGCAGGTGCCAAGATCGGAGAAGAAGACTTCCTGTCCACCAATGGAAGCGACAGTGAACTGACTTATGATGTAGCAGATATTTCAGATGAAGATATGTATGCGATATCCCTACAGGAGGAACCAGATGGCTCTTTAACAGATATCACAAGCATGGATACAGATGATACAACACTGACATCGGATTATCTGAGCAGCAACATGCAGATTGAAGGTAACAGTGATGACTCTCTGGCTGTGGACAGCACATCTGTGAATCATGGTGTGTTAAGTGAGGGAGAGGATAAAGCAGATGCTGCGGATGCCATAGATGATGAAGTGGAGGTTCCGGGCGAAGCAGTATTTACCAGCACAACGGCAGTATCTAATCTGGATGGAGCAAGACTTCTGAAGGAACAGACAATTGCCAAGAATAAGGCAACACTTCTGGAAATCATCAATAATGAGAACCTGTCTGAGGCAGCCAAGCAGGAAGCCATTGACAGCATGCTGACAATGACACAGACGGCACAGAAGGAGACAGATGCACAGATGCTTCTGGAAGCCAAAGGCTATGCAGATACCGTTGTCAGTATCAATAATGGTACAGTGGATGTCATGGTGAATGCAGTCAGTCTTACAGATGCGCAGACAGCACAGATCATGGATATTGTGCAGAGAAAAACAGATGTTTCTGCAGAGAACATTATTATCACAGTATCAGGAACCACACCATAAATCGTAAAATAATTTTAAAATGACAAAAATCTGGTGTCTTTTTATACGACTTGTGTTATACTAAAGTGTCATAGTAGCGTATTGACCCGTTACGTAGAAAGGAGCACTTATGAAGAAGAGAGTTTTTCTGATTGTTTTAGATAGTTTTGGAATAGGAGAGATGGAGGACGCAGCATCCTTTGGCGATTTTGGAGTAAATACCATAGGCTCTGTATCCACCAGCTCTTATTTCGATATTCCCAATTTAAAGAAGCTGGGACTTTTAAATATTGAAGGTGTGAAGGTTCAGAATCAGGTTCTGGAGGAGCACCCGACAGCAGCAGTAGCACGTATGACAGAGAAGTCAAAGGGTAAGGATACAACAATCGGTCACTGGGAGATCGCAGGACTGATTTCCGAGAATCCCCTTCCGACCTATCCGAACGGCTTCCCTAAAGAAGTACTGGATGAATTCACCAGACTTACAGGAAGAGGCGTATTATGCAATAAGCCCTATTCCGGTACAGAGGTTATCAAGGATTATGGTGATGAGCACATGAAGACAGGCAAGCTTATCGTCTATACCTCAGCTGACAGTGTATTCCAGATCGCGGCACATGAGGATGTAGTACCTCTTGAGACTCTGTATGAGTATTGCAGACAGGCAAGAGCCATGCTGCAGGGCGAGCATGGTGTAGGACGTGTTATTGCCAGACCTTTTATCGGAACCTCAGGCAATTATACCAGAACACCGAACAGACATGATTTCTCACTGCTTCCGCCTAAGGATACCATGCTGGATGAGATTAAGGCAGCTGGCAAGGATGTGATCGCAGTTGGTAAGATCAATGATATCTTTGCAGGAAAAGGCATTACTGAGTTCACATATACAAAGGGCAACGCAGAAGGCATTGAAAGAACACTGGAATATCTGGATAAAGATTTTGATGGCTTATGTTTTATTAATCTTGTCGATTATGATATGCTGTACGGACATCGCCGTGATATAGACGGTTATGCCAAGGCATTGACTTATTTTGATCAGAAATTACCGGAGATTCTTGGTAAAATGCGTGAGGATGATGTATTGATGATCACCGCAGATCATGGTTGTGATCCGGCTTATACCAAGACCACTGACCATACAAGAGAGCATACACCTTTCATTATGTATGGTAAGAATATTGCACCGGTCAATTACGGTACAAGAGACAGCTTTTCAGACATTGCAGCTACCGTTCTTCACTATCTTGGCGTTGAACAGGGCGTAGCAGGCAAGTCATTGCTATAAATGAATTACGGAGGACATACAAGTGAGTAATATTGCAGAGGAAATAAATAAGAGGAGAACTTTTGCCATTATTTCGCATCCCGATGCAGGTAAGACAACCTTAACAGAGAAATTTTTATTATATGGCGGAGCAATCAATCTTGCAGGAAGTGTGAAAGGAAAGGCAACGGCACGTCATGCAGTGTCTGACTGGATGGAGATTGAGAAGGAGAGAGGTATCTCGGTTACTTCCTCTGTATTGCAGTTTAATTATGATGGATATTGTATTAACATTCTGGATACACCGGGACATCAGGACTTCTCGGAAGATACCTATAGAACACTGATGGCTGCGGATTCAGCAGTCATGGTCATTGATGCATCCAAGGGTGTAGAGGCACAGACCAGAAAGTTATTCAAGGTCTGCGGTATGAGAGGTATTCCTATCTTTACCTTTATTAATAAGATGGACAGAGATGCCAATGATACCTTTGAATTACTGGATGAGATCGAAAAGGAACTTGGAATTGCAACCTGTCCGGTCAACTGGCCTATCGGTTCAGGTAAGCGTTTCAAGGGAGTATATGACAGACATGAGAATCATGTACTGACTTTTTCTGACACAGAGAAAGGTACAAAGGAAGGCGAGACAACCGTTATTTCCATGGATGATGAAGATACGCTGTTGTCTACGCTTGGAGAAGAGGCATTGACTGCATTAAGAGATGAGATCGATCTTCTTGATGGTGCCAGTGCAGAATTTGACCTGGACGAAGTAAGGCGAGGTAAGCTGACACCTGTATTTTTCGGTTCAGCACTTACCAACTTTGGCGTAGAAGTATTCCTTCAGAATTTCCTGAAGATGGCAACGACACCGCTTCCACGTATCTCGCAGGGACAGACTATTGATCCTGTGGACAACCAGTTCTCCGCTTTTGTATTCAAGATTCAGGCAAATATGAATAAAGCGCACAGAGACAGAATCGCCTTCATGCGTATCTGCTCCGGTAAATTTGATGCCGGTGAAGAAGTAAAGCATGTGCAGGGCGGCAAGATCATGCGCCTTTCCCAGCCACAGCAGATTATGGCAGATGAACGTAAGATACTGAGTGAAGCGTATGCAGGTGATATCATAGGTGTCTTCGATCCGGGTATTTTCTCAATTGGAGATACCGTATGTATGCCTAAGGACAATATCTGTTATGAAGGAATCCCTACATTTGCACCGGAGCATTTTGCCCGTGTAAGACAGCTGGATACCATGAAGCGTAAGCAGTTTGTAAAAGGTATTAATCAGATTGCACAGGAAGGTGCGATTCAGATCTTCCAGGAATTCAATACAGGTATGGAAGAGATCATTGTAGGTGTAGTAGGTGTACTGCAGTTCGATGTTTTAAAATACAGACTGGAGAATGAATATAATGTAGAGATACGTCTCGAACCACTTCCATATGAATATATCCGCTGGATCGAGAACAAAGATGAAATCGATATGAATAAGCTGACCGGAACTTCAGATATGAAGAAGATTCAGGATCTGAAGGGTAATCCATTACTTTTATTTGTAAATCAGTGGAGTATCGGTATGACAATAGACAGAAATAAGGGGCTGGTATTATCTGAGTTTGGACGTGGTTAAACGAAGAGCGGTAGTCATTTTATTGTCAATCATGATCATATCCCTTTTTTCAGGATGTTCAGAGCAGGAGATAGAACAGGGACTGGGAGATATAGGTGGATATATTCAACAGGTTCAGGATGCTCATACAGAAACAATAGAGTCTGAGCAGACAACAGAAACTGACATGCCTGAGAGTGAAGAGACTTTAGAAGAACTGCCGTCTATATATTATGCATATCATACGCTGGATAAGGAAGGACAGAAGCTGTATCTGGAGATATACAGATCTCTACAGAGAATGGAGACAGATACAGCAGTATCTACCCTGGATATTGATGAATTGAATACCGTATTTCAATATGTTCTGGCAGATCATCCCGAATTATTCTATGTAGAGGGATACCAATATACGCAGTATACGAAAGGAAATGTTATGACGAAGCTTACATTTACAGGAACCTATACAATGACCTGGGAGGATGTGCAGCAGACGATGCAGCGTATAGAGACTGTGGCAGAGCAGATGACAGTACCGCTTGCCCAGATTACGGATCAGTATACAATCATCAGATATCTTTATGATTCTCTGATCATAGCGACAGAATATGACAGTAATGCGGAGAATAACCAGAACATCCAATCCGTATTTCTGGACGGAAGATCAGTCTGTCAGGGTTATGCCAAGGCAATGCAGTATTTACTTCAAAAAGAAGGTATACAGACATTGCTTGTCACAGGACAGACCAATGGAGAAGGACATGCCTGGGATCTGGTACTGGCAGATGGCGAGTACTATTATCTGGACCCGACCTGGGGAGATGCTTCTTACAGCAAAGCAGAAGAAAGCACAGAAAATGTCAGGATTCCTTCTATTAACTATGATTATTTTCTTGTGACCACACAGGAACTGGAGAAGACACATCAACTGGATGAGAGTATCCCATTACCGGAGTGTATGGCGGATGCAGATAATTACTATGTGCATGAAGGACTGTATCTGGACACTTATAATGAAGACCAGATAAAATGGATTTTTGAAAAGGCACAGCAGAGTCAGACCGGATATATTACAATGAAATGCAGTAATGCAGAGGTATATTCACAGACAAAAGAAAAACTGATTGACGAACAGGAAGTCTTTCGCTTTTTACAGACAGATGGAAATTCCATCTCCTATACAATGAATGAGACACAATTGACACTCAGTTTTTGGATCTGAGAAAACCGTATAATTTGAGTAGGCAAAACCATGAAATAAGGGTATAATGATAAGAAAAGAAACAGGAGGTCGCAACTTATGGAAAAAGAACTGGAAAAAGGTACATTGGTTTTAGATAACGGAGATGAGTTTGGAACTGTTAAGATCGCAAATGATGTAGTTGCCATGATTGCAAGTCTTGCTGCAACAGAAGTAGATGGTGTAAGTGCCATGGCAGGTAACATCACCAACGAATTAATGGGTAAAGTAGGAATGAAGAAGCTTACCAAGGGTGTTAAAGTAGACATTCTTGATAAGACAGTATCAGCAGATCTTGCTGTAACTCTGGAATATGGCTATAACATTCCTGCTACCTGCAATAAGGTTCAGGAGAAGGTAAAGAGCGCTATAGAGACAATGACAGGTCTGGAAGTAGCAGATGTGAACATCCGCATTGTTGGCATCGAAATGGCAGATAATAAATAAAGAGCTGTCTGAATTTACGGACAGGAGAAAGGTACGTTAGATTGCATGAGCAGAAGAGAGCTTAGAGAACAGATATTTAAATTGATATTCAGAGCAGAGTTCTATGATAAGGAAGAGCTGCCTGAACAGGAGAAGCTGTTTTTTGAAGATTATGAACTGAATATGAAGCCGGAAGATGAGACTTATATTTCAGAGAAGAGCAATAAGATTTTGGAGAAGCTCGATGAAATAGACGGTATGATCAACCAGGAGGCAAAGGGCTGGACAACAGAAAGAATGGGTAAGATCGAGCTGACTATCCTGCGTCTTGCCATATATGAGATCAAATTTGATGAAGATGTACCCGCAGGTGTTGCAATCAACGAAGCAGTAGAGATTGCCAAGAAATTCGGACAGGAAGAATCTGCAGGTTTTGTAAACGGCGTATTGGCGAAGTTCGTGTAGATGCTGGAAAGGTAAGGCATTCGTATGCGTAACATATATACAGTTGCACAGATCAATTCATACATTAAAAATATGTTCACGCAGGACTATCTCTTACATTCAGTATATGTAAAGGGAGAGATAAGCAACTGTAAATATCATACATCAGGGCATATTTATTTTACACTAAAGGATGAAAAAGGAACCATAGCATGTGTTATGTTTGCCGGCAACCGGTCTGGCCTTGCCTTCAGATTACAGGAAGGGCAAAGAGTAGTGGTTGGCGGTGCCGTTGACGTCTATGAAAGAGATGGGAAATATCAGCTGTATGCAAAAGATATTATTCTGGACGGAGCGGGACTCCTTTATGAAAGATACGAACAGTTAAAGAAAGAACTTGCGGAAATGGGTATGTTCTCCCAAGAGTATAAACAGCCCATCCCCAAGTATATTAAGACGTTGGGCGTTGTAACAGCACCTACAGGAGCAGCAGTCCGGGATATTATTAATATAGCCAAAAGGCGCAATCCCTATATTCAGATTATCCTTTATCCTGCCATTGTACAGGGAGACCAGGCGGCAGCCAGTATTATAAAAGGTATTCATGCGCTGGAACATCTTGGTGTGGATACGATGATTGTAGGAAGAGGCGGCGGCTCCATAGAAGATCTGTGGGCTTTTAATGAAGAGGCAGTAGCGCAGGCAGTCTTTGATTGCCACATTCCCATTATATCAGCAGTGGGACATGAGACAGATACTACGATCATAGACTATGTGGCAGATATGCGTGCACCGACACCTTCGGCGGCAGCAGAGCTGGCAGTATGCGATTATGAACAGTTGATGGAGCGAATCAGAGCCGTACGGGACACATTGACTTTTCGTATGCAGGATAAGCTTGGAAAAGAAAAACATCAGCTGGAATCTTATCAGATGCAGCTTCGTTATCTGAGTCCTGTTAATCAGATACAGGAGAAAAGGACTCATTTGATGAATCTGGAAGAACAGCTGGAGCATCTGATGAAGCAAAACCTGTCATCAAATAAACACCGGCTGGCTATTTATATAGAACAGCTAAGAGGATTATCTCCTTTGGACAAACTGAGTCAGGGCTATGCTTTTGTAGAAAACAGGCAAGGGCAGGTCATTCATGATATCAGACAGGTGAAGCAGGAAGATGAGCTGCAGATATATCTGCAAAATGGCAGGATATCAGCTAAGGCATTAGAGATTGAGGAGATCGACTATGGCATCGAAAGAAATGAGCCTTGAACAGTTATTTGAAAAATTGGAAAAATCCATTGAAATGCTGGAGGATGCAGATATTTCTTTGGAGGATTCTTTTAAGGTATATAAAGAAGGCATGAAACTGGTACAGACCTGCAACAGTAAGATTGACAAGGTTGAAAAAGAAGTACTCAAATTAAATGAAAATGGTGAGCTGGATGAATTTTAAAGAGGAATTAAAAGACAGAGTAGACCACATAGAAGCTATATTAAAGGAATATCTTCCCAAAGAAGAAGGCTGGCAGAAGACTGTAATTGCGGCAATGAATTACAGTGTACTTGCAGGCGGTAAGAGACTTCGCCCTATGCTGATGGAAGAGACTTACAGGCTCTTTGGCGGAAAAGGCAGAGAAATTGAGCCTTTTATGGCTGCCATTGAAATGATACATACCTATTCACTGGTGCATGACGATCTTCCTGCAATGGATAATGATGAGTACCGCAGAGGCAGAAAGACAACACATGTGGTATATGGCGAAGCAATGGCTATCCTTGCAGGGGATGGCTTATTGAATTACGCATTTGAGACAGCCATGAAGAGCTTTACCATGGAAGGGGATCTGGAGAAGAAAGCCAGAGCTTTATCTGTACTTGCACAGAAGGCAGGTATCTATGGCATGATCGGCGGGCAGACAGCCGATATTGAAGCGGAAGATCTGGGAGACCAGGTAACGACAGAGCATCTCATGTTCATCCATGCACATAAGACTTCAGCACTGATAGAGGCAGCCATGATGACAGGAGCAATTCTTGCCGGTGCCAGTCAGGAAGAGATAGCGCAGATAGAGAAAGCAGCTTATGAGATAGGAATAGCATTCCAGATTCAGGATGATATTCTTGATGTTACCAGTACACTTGAAATGTTGGGTAAGCCCATTGGCAGTGATGCCAAGAATCACAAAACGACCTATGTGACGCTGAAAGGACTTGAAGAGTCACGCAAGGAGCAGCAGGAATTATCCCTACATGCGATAGAGACAATTCGCAACATAGGATATTCCAATGATTTTCTGATGGAATTGGTTACGAGTCTGATAACGAGAGAGAAATAGTGCAAGGACCTGTAAAGGAGCTAATCAGATGATATTAGAGACGATAGAAAAAGAAAATGATATAAAGAAAGTGGCACCGGAGAACTGGAATCTGCTTGCAGAAGAGATTCGACAATTTCTGATCCATAAGATCAGTGTTACCGGTGGACATCTTGGGTCCAATCTTGGCGCTGTGGAGCTTACCATGGCGCTTCATTTAAGCTTGAATCTTCCAGAGGACAAGATTGTATGGGACGTCGGACACCAGTCTTATACACATAAGATTCTGACAGGAAGAAAGGCAGGCTTTGAGAATCTGCGTAAATATGGTGGGATGAGCGGATTCCCCAAACGAAAAGAAAGCGATTGCGACTGCTTTGATACAGGACACAGTTCAACCTCTATCTCAGCAGGATTAGGACTGGTAAAAGCCAGAGATATCATGCATCAGGATCATACCGTAGTTTCCGTGATTGGAGATGGCTCCCTTACAGGAGGTATGGCATATGAAGCCCTGAACAATGCTGCCCGTATGAAGAGCAATTTTATTATTGTATTAAATGATAATAATATGTCTATTTCAGAGAATGTGGGTGGTGTCTCCAAATATCTGAATAATATCAGAACGGCTGATAAATACCTTGATCTGAAGGAAGGTATCTATAATTCCCTGAAAGAAACAAGAATTGGTGATCCGATAGTAGAGAGTATTCGTCGTGCCAAGAGCTCTGTAAAACAGCTGGTAATTCCAGGGATGTTTTTTGAAGATATGGGAATCACCTACCTTGGACCGGTAGATGGCCATAATATTCCTGCTATGCTGAAAGTATTCAAAGAGGCTAAAAGAGTGAAATCAGCAGTGCTGGTTCATGTAATTACCCATAAGGGCAAGGGATTTATCCCGGCGGAACGTCATCCGGCAAGATTCCATGGCGCTGAGCCTTTTGATATTGAGACAGGACTGCCTCTCAAACAGAAAACAAAGTCTAATTATACCGATGTATTCTCTACGGTTATGTGTAAGCAGGGAGACCGTAATGATAAGATAGTAGCCATTACAGCAGCAATGCCGGATGGCACGGGATTGAAGCGCTTTCACAATATGTATCCCGACAGGTTCTTTGATGTGGGAATTGCAGAAGAGCATGCAGTCACTTTTGCAGCCGGACTGGCAGCAGGCGGGTTACAACCGGTAGTAGCAATTTACTCATCTTTCCTGCAACGTGCATATGATCAGATTCTGCATGATGTCTGTATTCAGAATCTGCCTGTTGTCTTTGCAATAGACAGAGCCGGACTGGTAGGAAGTGATGGTGAGACACATCAGGGTATTTTTGACCTGTCTTATCTTTCTTCCATCCCCAATATGCACATTATGGCTCCTAAGAATAAGTGGGAATTGTCGGATATGCTGAAATTTGCCATTGATTTTCAGGGACCGATTGCACTCCGCTATCCAAGAGGAGAGGCATTTGACGGCTTGAGAGAACATCGTGAACCCATTATACTGGGAATGGGTGAGTGGATCTATCATGAAAAAGATATCGTACTTGTGGCTGTTGGCAGCATGGTCAAGACCGCACTTGCAGTCAGAGAAGCATTACAGTTAAAGGGATACGCGTGCAGTATTATCAATGCCAGATTCGTGAAGCCCATTGATACGGAGATTCTTAACGAAGCGGTGAAAGATCATTCCCTGATCGTTACCATGGAAGAGAATGTAGCCAGTGGGGGCTTTGGTGAGAAAGTCAGAGAATATCTGGATGAAAGCGGATATCAGGGAAGCCTTCTTACCATTAGTATACCGGATGAGTATGTGGAACATGGCAATGTAGATATATTACGTGAAGAAGTAGGAATAGATGCTTATTCCATACAGCGAAGAATTGAAGAAGTGCTGTGTGGACAATAGAGAAAGGCTAAAGGATAAATGAAGGAACGTTTGGACGTGCTGCTGGTACGCAGAGGACTGGCAGAATCACGGGAAAAGGCAAAAGCAGTAATCATGGCAGGCTGCGTCTATGTAAATGACCAGAAAGAGGACAAGGCAGGTGCCATGTTCGACGAGACCAAAATATCAAATCTCGAGGTAAGGGGCAATACCTTGCCTTATGTCAGCAGAGGCGGACTCAAGTTAGCCAAGGCTATGAAGCAGTTTGATATATCGCTGGAAGGTAAAGTGTGCATGGATATTGGCGCTTCTACAGGAGGCTTCACGGATTGTATGCTTCAGAATGGCGCAGTGAAGGTATATTCTGTAGACGTTGGACACGGACAGCTGGCATGGAAACTTCGCAATGATGAACGTGTTGTCTGTATGGAAAAGACAAACTTCAGATACATGGTCAGAGAGGATATTCAGGATGATCTGGATTTTGCATCTGTAGATGTATCTTTCATTTCGTTGACCAAAATTCTGGGACCGGCATACAATCTGCTCAAGACAGACGCACAGATGGTATGCCTGATCAAACCACAGTTCGAAGCAGGAAAAGAGAAAGTAGGAAAGAAGGGTGTAGTCAGAGAACCGTCTGTACATCGTGAAGTAATTGAGATGGTCATGGATTATGCTGTCAGCATTGGATTTGAGATTCTGCATCTGGATTTCTCTCCTATTCGTGGACCGGAAGGAAATATTGAATATTTATTGCATATATATAAAGCTTCCGAACCCAGAGAACATGAAAGACTTCCTCATGAAGAATATAGTCAATTGATTGCACAAACGGTAGAAAATGCACATAAAACATTAGATATCTAATGTTTTAGTAGAATTTTTCTGAAATTATGATACAATAAAACTATACGTTAACATAGGAGCACAGATGAAAATATTTCATATTTATACAAATCTGTTGAAAGATACAGGTGGAGAGACTACAGCTTATATACGCAATTATCTGGAAGAACGTGGCTGCATCTGTAAGGACCAGGTAGATGGTACAGTAGAAGGTATCATTGTTTTGGGCGGTGATGGCACTATGCTTCGTGCGGCAGGAGAATACCTTGGCAGACATATCCCCATGATCGGGGTAAATCTGGGAACACTGGGGTATCTGGCTGAGGTCGAGCAGGATCAGATCGAGACAGCGCTGGATAGTCTGATCGCAGACAAATATGAAGTAGAGAGCAGAATGATGTTAAGTGGTATTCCTGTTATTGCCGGAGAGAGTATGGCACCGATGATTGCCCTTAACGATATCGTTATCACCAGAAAAGGTGCTCTTCATGTGATTAATTTTAATATCTATGTTAATGGACAGTTGTTAAGTACGTATAATGCAGATGGTATGATTATCTCTACGCCTACTGGTTCTACAGCATATAATTTATCCGCAGGAGGGCCTATAGTAGAGCCCAAGGCGAGATTAATTCTGATGACACCGGTCTGTTCCCATACACTTGTCAATGACAGAACCATCATTCTTTCCGAGGATGATGTAATTGATGTAGAGATAGGAAGATTCAAGCAGGATGAGGAACAGGAAGTAGATGCCAGCTTTGATGGCAGACATCCGGTGAATCTTAACGAAGGAGACAAAATCAGAATCATACGGTCTGATAAAGCTACGAAAATTATGAAGCTCAGCAAGGTCAGTTTTTTGGATACCTTGCAGAAGAAGATGCGAGTCGTATGAAAGGTTTGGTAACAGAATGAAAAGGCAGAGACATGAGGTAGTAGTTGACCTGATCAATAAGTATGATATTGAGACACAGGAAGAACTGGCTGCATATCTGAAAGAAGAAGGCTTTGAAGTAACACAGGCAACAGTATCCAGAGATATTCGTGAACTGAAATTGTCTAAGATTGCAACAGGCAATGGTAAGCAGAAATATATTATTCTCAAGAATGATGACAGTCATTTGGGGGATAAATATATTCGCGTGCTTCGTGATGGTTTTGTATCCATGAACATGGCGCAGAATATTCTTGTCATTAAGACAGTACAGGGTATGGCGATGGCAGTAGCAGCAGCGCTGGATGCCATGAAATTTCCAGAGATCGTAGGCTGTATTGCAGGTGATGATACAATTATGGCTGCAATCAAATCTACAGATGAAACGAAAGTAGTTATAGACAAGATCAATGAGATTTTAGAAGGGTAACAAAGTATGCTGATAAGCTTACATGTGAAGAATCTGGCTCTGATTCAGGAGACAGAAGTCAATTTTGCAGAGGGATTGAATATACTGAGTGGTGAGACTGGAGCTGGTAAATCTATTATTATCGGCTCTATTAATCTTGCGCTGGGCGCCAGAGCGGATAAGGATATGATTCGTAACGGCGCAGAGTATGCGTTGGTCGAGCTGGTATTTCAGGTAACAGATCAGGAACTGCTGGAACAGATTCATGAATTGGAGATTCCTGTAGAAGAGGATGGAATCATCATTATACAGAGAAAAATCCAGCCAAACAGAAGCATCTGTAAGATTGGTGGAGAGACGGCAACTACCAGACAGTTAAAGGAACTTTCCGAGTTGTTGATCGATATTCACGGGCAGCATGAGCACCAGTCACTTCTGTATAAGAAGAATCATATGGAGATTCTGGACTCTTTTGCAGGAGAGGAGCTTGCGCGACTGAAACAGGATCTGAAGCAGAAATATCACACATATACAGCTCTTCAAAAAGAGATTGAAGAGACTGGAATGGATGAAGGCTTACGTGCAAAGGAGTTATCACTGGCAGAGTTTGAATACCAGGAGATTGCAGAGGCAGTTCTGCACGTTGGGGAAGATGACGAGCTGGAGACTTCCTACCGACGTATGTCCAATAGCAGACAGATTGTAGAGGCAGCTTCCAGAGCTTATCAACTGACAGGAGACGGTGAGGATCAGACGGCGGCTGATGCAGTGGGAAGAGCAGTGAGAGAGCTGCGCAGTATTGAAGAATATGATGACAATGCGAAGTCGCTCGTAACCGAACTGGAACAGATAGATGGTCTTTTAAATGATTTTAACCGAAATATTGCAGAATATCTGTCAGATATGGAATTTGACGGTGAAGTATTTGCGCAGACGCAGGAACGCCTGAATCTGTTAAATCATTTGAAATTAAAATATGGTGGAACAATAGAGGCTGTATTGGAATATCAGCAGCAGCAGGCACAGCGTATAGAGAAGCTGCAGAATATGGATGCTTACAGAGAGCAGCTTGTGCATAAGCTTGCCAGGCAGAAGGAAGAGCTTGAGAGACTGTGCAGTAAGATATCTGCTATCAGACAGAAAGAAGCAAAGAAGCTTGCAGGAGATATGGTGAAGGCATTGACAGACCTGAATTTCCTGGAAGTAAAATTCGAGATACAGGTACGACATAAAGAAGAATATGCTGCTAATGGATATGATGATGTAGAATTCATGATATCTACCAATCCGGGAGAACCAATGAAGAGTCTCGGCAGCGTAGCCAGCGGCGGAGAGCTGTCACGTATCATGCTTGCCATTAAGACTGTACTGGCATCAAGAGACAGGATTCCAACTATGATATTTGATGAGATTGATACAGGAATCAGTGGTAAGACTGCCTGGAAAGTATCAGAGAAATTAGGTGTCTTATCCAGAAGCCATCAGATTATCTGCATTACACATTTACCACAGATAGCAGCCATGGCAGATGCACATTACAGAATAGCCAAACAGGCAGTAAATCAGAAAACAGAGACAGGAATCACCCGTCTGCCACAAGAAGAAGTTGTGGAAGAATTGGCGAGAATGCTCGGCGGAGAGACGATTACAGATACTGTCAGAGAGAATGCCAAGGAATTATTGCATACAGCAGCATTAAAGAAGGAAGTCTGAAACGACTTCCTTTTATTGTGCGTGAAATGCCAGATAAGCAGGCTGCGGTATCATATATTTTTTCTCAAAGATATCAAAAGGAACAGGGCGTCCATAGTAGAATCCCTGCATATAAGAAATGCCACATTCCTGCACAAAATGAGCTTCTTTTGAAGTCTCGATTCCTTCACACAAGACGGGAATATTGCAGGCATTGAATATTTCTGCCATTTTTTCAAAGAGAATCCGGTTGTTTGCATTTTTCATTCCGGTGAGCAGGAAATGCCGATGGAATTTAACCATATCCACAGGTGGGATTTCCAATTGACTCATTAGAAGCGTATCGCCTCCCAGTCCATCCAGACTGACGCTACTGCCTAAGTCATGCAACATGTGAATCATGGACTCCATATCATTTGGACTGGAATAAAAATCAGCAGCGCCTATCTCAAAACCAAGAAAATGTCGTACAGATTTATATTTATCCATCACTTTCAGGAAAATGTCCATAAAATCAGAGTTGATAAAATTCCCTGATGACATATTAATACTGACAGGCAGTAGCGTCATTCCAGATGTATCCCAGGTATGTAAACACTTCAAAACACTTTCCATCACCATAAGATCCAGTTGGTTGTCCAGCTCATATTTTGCAAGAGTCGGTAAAAAGGAAGCGGGATTCAGCAAATGTCCATTCGTATCCAGAATTCGAACCAGAGCCTCCGCACCGATGGGAGACGATTGACCAAGCCTGTATTTGGGCTGTAGATAAATGACAAGATGATGATGAGATAACAGGCTGTCAAATAAAGGAAGAATACGATGCTCCTGATGCTGTGTATTTAATGTTTCCCGGTAAAACATAAGAGATACCTTAGAAGAAACCCCATGCATACAGGCAGCTTCGCAGGCTGTTTTTGCCATAGCTTCCCATTCCTGAATAGAAGATAGCCTGGAAGTGGCGAAGCTAACACCAATATATATTACACAATCATAATAATACAGAAAGCCTGTGAAATCAGCTTTTAATCTGTCGTGTAATTGATTAAGAGGAAGACGTTCCAAGTCTACCAGAGCCAGAAAAGCATCCGTCTCTGTCTGACATGCAGATAATACATATTCTTTGCCTCGTATTATATTTTGGACAAAATCAGCAAGAAAAGAAGCCGTAAGACTCTTTTTGCCGGCATTGATACGAAGAAAGAGCATGGCAAAACGATCATCCTGTGCAGATGACCACATTTTATAAGTAAATTCATGAAAAGACTTCAAATCTGGAAGTCCTGAAACTGTAGAATGAAACATAATTGAATGCCCTTTCTTTTACAGCAAAAAATAATTCGCATAATGTCAGATAAAATAATTATATCATGTTAATATTCAGACAACAATAACAGATTTTGACATAAGTATTTTTAAGGAAAACCCATATACTATACATTGATAATTCAATCAGAATAAAATGCCTTCGGATTTGGAGGCTATAAGGCTATAAATAGAAGAAGGGCATGATTAATTGTGAAAAATATGAGAGTATCTGAACGGAGAAAACGTCGGTATCAGTTGTTTCTCTATGCATTTCTGGGCTTTGCCCTGGGAATGTTTTTGTGGGCATCATACAGCTACTATGAACAGAAAATACCTAATATCATACGGATTCAGGCTGGGACAAGTCAAAGGATTGATCTGAAAGTTCCGGCTTCCGGTGTGTTGAATGTGGACTCAGATAAGGTAATTGCGCTGAACCAGCCAGTGACTATTGTTGCAGGAGAAAGTCCTGATACCTGTCAGATGGAACTCAGGCTTTTTGGAGTACTTCCTCTTAAAAGCATAGATATAGAAGTAATTGAAAATACCCGATTAATACCTGTAGGACAGCCTATTGGAATCTACATGAAGACACAGGGGGTACTGGTAATTGATACGGGAACCTTTGAAGGACCTCAAGGGCAGGAACAGTCTCCATCCGTATACAAATTACAGGCTGGAGATTATGTAATGGCAATGGATGGAGTGGCAGTTACCGGTAAGAGACAGATCAAGGAATATGTGGAAAATGGAAGCGGCAGGGATATTGTATTACAGGTATCGCGTAATGAAAAGATAATTCAGGTGAGAATCAGTCCCATGCAGGATCAGAATGGAGTGTATAAGATCGGAACCTGGTTAAGAGACAGTGCACAGGGAATCGGAACCATGACTTTTTTGGATGAAGAGCTTCATTTTGGAGCACTTGGACATGGAATTAACGATACAGATACGGGAGAGCTTCTACAGCTTGGCAGCGGTCTTTTGTATCATACAGAGATCGTTGCAATCAGAAAAGGGGAGAGAGGAACACCGGGGGAACTTA
This sequence comes from Roseburia sp. CAG:10041_57, assembly GCA_001916965.1. GTDB lineage: Bacteria > Bacillota > Clostridia > Lachnospirales > Lachnospiraceae > COE1. The sequence continues at coordinate 4,985 of MNTL01000056.1, read as the reverse complement.
CAGGAATCATTGAATATCAGCCGGAGCAGGTCTCAGGGGTCATTATGAGCAATACGGAAGAGGGAATCTACGGCGTGGCATCCCAGGCTTTTGCAGACAGTATAACCACACAGGCGCTGCCGGTCGGACTAAAGCAGGATGTGAAAGAAGGAGATGCGCAGATTCTGTGTAACATTGATGGACAGACCAAATATTATGATGTAAGGATTACCAGACTGATGCCCAATGCAGAGAACCTGAATCGACAGATTGCCTTAACTGTTACGGATGAAGAATTGCTGCAGCTTACTGGTGGAATCGTGCAGGGAATGAGTGGAGCACCCATCATACAGGATGGCAGGATCATAGGGGCAGTGACGCATGTACTGGTGAATGATTCTACCAGTGGGTATGGAATATTTATAGAAAACATGCTATAGTAATTTGGGCAAATAATGAAAACGAAGACTTATGAAAACGATTCGGAGAAATAAGTATGATGAATAAAAAGAACCTTAAAATGAAACCAGTAGGCAGTGAATATATGGAACAGTATAATGCACTGCTTCGATATGTTTTTCAGGTTACGGAGCATGAACTGAGCTCTATTGGATGGCAGGAGAAAGAAATCATCCGGGCAAAGTTCCCGACCATGCAGAAGGCAGATGTTATCGGCTGGTTCGATGATGACAATCTGGTGTCTCAGGTGGCAATATATCCAATGCAGGTCAAGATATTTGGAGTGACCTATTCTATGGGCGGATTGACCGGAGTAGGAACCTACCCTGAGTATTGCAATATGGGGCTCATGCACAAGCTTCTGGAGCAGGCATTAAAGGACATGCGCAAGAAAGGGCAGTATATCTGTTATCTTTATCCGTATTCGATTCCTTTTTACAGAAGAAAAGGCTGGGAGCTTATCTCAGATAAAATTTCCTATGAAATTAAAGATTATCAGCTGCCAAAGAACCGTCAGGTTTCAGGAGATGTACGCCGTGTAAAAACAGACAGTGTGGAACTGAAGAAGACATATGAACGTTATGCAGCTCATACACATGGTGCAATATTGCGTGATGAACTGGCATGGAATGAATACTGGCTCTGGGATTCGGACGATATTATGGCTGCAATATATTATAATGAAAAAGACGAACCGGATGGGTATATTATCTATTGGATCGAAAATGAAATCTTTCATATTAAAGACATGATTTTCAATAATGAAGAAGCAAGAACCGGATTATGGAATTTCGTATCTGCGCATTTTTCCATGATTGATCAGGTGGAAGGCGATACATACACAGACGAACCATTGGCTTTTCTGTTAGAAGACGCAAGCATCAAAGAAGTGATTTCTCCTTATTATATGGGAAGAATCGTAGATTTTCCTGCGTTTATCTCACGTTATCCTTTTAAACCTGATATTACGGACAGAGAATGGAAATTCACACTCACGGATCCTATTATGGAATGCAACCAGGGCACTTTTTCACTGGAGATATCCAGAGATGGGCATGGTGAAGTATCAAGGATTTCTGAAAAATGCGAAGACGTTATCAGCATCCAGACAATGACGACTATGCTGATGGGGTATAAAAGACCGGACTATTTGGCTAAAATCGGCAGATTACAGGCGAACGGAGCTGTAATAGATATGTTGGAAGATGCAATTGAGCAGCAGGTGCCATATATTTCGGACTATTTCTAAAATAACTATCTTTAGCGGAAGGTACAGTAAGTAACATGAAGAAAAAGATTTATAATTTAAGTATTATTTTATTTGGTAATTTTTTGTATTCTCTGGCAGTCGCCTTTTTTATACTTCCTATAGGACTGATTACAGGAGGAACGACAGGAATTGCGATTTTTGTCCAACACTATACAGGCTTGCAGATCAGTACCTTTGTAACTATTTTTAATGTGACCATGTTTATTCTGGGAGCATTATTCCTTGGGAAAAAATTCGCCATGACAACGCTGGTCAGTACCTTTGTATATCCTTTCTTTTTGAGAATAGGGGAAATGCTCTCCACAAGAGTCGGAGTTCTGACCACAGATCCCATGCTCTGTACAGTATTTGCCGGATTGCTGATAGGCGCTGGAATCGGATTAGTCATCCAGGCAGGCGCATCTACCGGAGGTATGGACATTCCTCCGCTTATTATCCATAAAAAGACAGGATTACCGGTAGCTGCCATGTTATACGGATTTGATGTTCTTATTTTATTGCTTCAGATGAGCATATCTGACAGGCAGCAGGTATTGTATGGCATTTTACTGGTATGCATTTATTCCTATACTCTGGAGAAGCTCCTGGTAGCCGGTAAAAGCAAGATTCAGATTAAGATTATCAGTGAAAAATATGAAGAAATCAATAATAAGATAGCAACACAGTTCGATCGAGGAACTACACTGTTTGAGGTAGAGGGAGGATACACCAGAAAAGAGATGTATGCTATTCTCACAGTAGTCAACCAGAGAGAGCTGTTTGCAATCAATGAAATGGTACAGGAGATTGATCCGGATGCCTTTATTATGATCGGACAGGTAAAAGAAGTCCGGGGAAGAGGATTTACCAAAGGAAAGAAGTATGAATAAGGCTGTTTTAGGGAAAACAATAAAGATAGCGTTTGCGGCAGTGGCAGCTATTCTGGTTGCGGACCTTTTGCATTTGGAATATGCGGTAACTGCCGGGATTATTACAATTCTCAGTATTCAGAATACCAAAAAAGAAACTTTTAAGACTGCGTGGAACAGAGGAGTGGCTTTTGCCTGCGCTTTGCTCCTTGCTGTCTTATGCTTCTATTTTCTGGGATTCCATATTGCCTCTTTCACATTATATTTATTTTTATTTACATTGATTTGTCTGAATGCCAATTGGCCGGAAGCGATTGCAATGGATTCGGTGCTGATTTCCCATTTCCTGACAAAACAGAGTATTGAAGTACCGGTAATTATAAATGAAATATTATTATTTGCCATAGGAACAGCCTGCGGCATTCTCATTAATCTGCATCTTCACAGATCAGAAGAAGAATTTAATCGATTATCCCTGGAAGTTGACGAAGAAATCAGGAGAATTTTACATCGGATGTCCCACGATATATGCATAGAAGAAAGACAACTTTACAAGCCGGATTGTTTTGAAACCCTGGAAGATAAGATTGAATGTGCTAAGAACTGTGCACTGCGTAATTGGAATAATACATTATGGGGTGAAAGCCAGCAGGAAATTGATTACATCAAAATGAGAGAAAATCAAAGCCGTGTGCTTAAAAATATATATCAAAGTATTACAATGATCCGGGTATTACCACAGCAAACCCAAAGCGTTGCGCAGTTTATCAGCCAAATAGAGACAGAATATCATAGAGAGAATGATTGCACAGAATTACTCGTACAATTGGAAATGATATTTTCACAGATGAAGAAGGAACCATTGCCACAGACGCGGGAAGAATTTGAAGCCAGAGCGATTCTCTTCTATATTATGAAACAAATACAAGAATTTCTGATACTCAAGAATCAGTTTATTCGATGAGCGGCAGGGCAGTTTTCGAATAATGATTTCATATGATGAGAACGGATTGTAGGAGAAGCTGTTCTCTCAGGTGGTTGCCGCACTTATGGAACGAGGTCTCATCCTGAAAAAGGGAACGATCGTGGATTCCACCATTATTTCCGCCCCTTCTTCCACCAAGAACAAGGAAAAGAAGCGGGACCCGGATGCACATCAGGTGAAGAAAGGCAATGCCTGGCACTTCGGCTATAAGGCACATATCGGCGTTGACAGGGACAGCGGACTGGTTCATACCGTGGAGGCAACAGCAGCGAATGTCCATGATGCCACAGAAACATCCAAGCTGCTGACCGGAGATGAAGATGAAGTATATGGCGACAGCGGTTACCTCGGAGCAGAAAAGCGCGGCGATGCGATCATCCGCAACAAGGCTGGTCGCAAGATCAAATACAGAATCAACCGCCGTCCATCCCAAGTGAAAAAGCTGAGCAAAAGCGGTCAGTATGCCGCAAAGAAAGCAGAACACGCAAAGTCCTCTGTCCGCGCCAAAGTGGAGCACGTATTCGGTGTCGTCAAGAAACAACTGCGTTTCCGAAAAACACGATACCGAGGACTCGAAAAGCAGAGAGCCAAATTCAATATCATGTTCGCGTTAGCGAATCTGATCCTGGCTGACAGACCCTGCCTGGCAGCTTGAATCAGTGCGCTCCTGCGAGCAAAAGCACGGGCGACCTAATGGATTCTTACAAAATGGCCGCCTGGTAATGCGTATCGTAGCAGTTGTGCGGTATTGCCATATATTCCTCAAGTGCCTGAATCACTGATGTTGAAACCGGGATAATACGTTCCTTCGCAAACTTGGTTTCACGAACCGTAATACACGCATGCGCTAAATCCACATCCTTTCGTATCAGATTCACTGGTTCGGAAGGACGCATTCCTGTTGCCCACAGAAGTCCGATGATACATTTTATGGTACGAGCACGGATCCCGTCAGGTGAATATAAACGATCACATTCGTTCATAAGCATCAGCACTTCATTCTCTGAATAAATGTAGGGTTCCGGTCTGTCGTGTGCATTGCGGTAGAATTTGCCTTGAATACATTGTGTCTCAGAATCAAGTGCTGAAACATACTTTGAGGACGGCTTAATGAGCTGCATTTTCCGAGCCATTCGTGGCAAATCTCTCTCAGCGCGGTAAAATCTACACGCACATAATGCGTGGTGGAATCCAGCGACTCATGACCAAGGATATCTGCAGTCAGCTTAATACCCGCTCCGCAGTTATAGATATTGGAAGCTGCGGTTCTTCTGATACTAAGTTCTTCGGCAACGAGGACTGACCGATCGGTCTTTCCTTTTTTGAAGCAGCGTGTTATACTATGGAAAATAGTGTAACGCGCTGCTTTTTTTCAGCAGGCGGAAGGAGTTAGAAACGATGATTTATCACTGCGAGGATCACACCTGTAATTATTGGGATGAAG
>MNTL01000023.1:4377-4871 GCA_001916965.1 Roseburia sp. CAG:10041_57 | reverse complement strand
AGAGCAATCGTGAGAGAGCCGCTTTTCATATCCATTACCACAAGATTGCGTGGAGATAATGCTTCAAGTACCATATAATCGTGGTCATTAAAATTATGAAATGTCTGCCCTCTTTCAAATGTCCTGTCGCATTTTTCATAATGCAGGATAAAGTCATCTATCCAGCCTCTATCCGTCATTCCAATCTCATCCATCTTTGTAATACACTCTGGGGAACTTGTTGCCTTATCAAAGTAAAATTTCTTTGAATCATTATAATATCCTTGCAAAAAGCGTCCCAGTTCCACATCATCTCTACAGAATTTTGCAAAAACTGTAACATTTGCTGCCCTGTAATACTCTGTAAAACCTTCCGCAAGCGTTCTTCCAAGAAGCAGCATCTGATCTGCAAGCTCTGACATATCATCAATGGCAACGAACTTCTTATAATCTTCCAAAGTCATAAGCATATTTCTTTCTGTTCCCTTATAATTCTCCATTACAAGAATCATATC
>MNTL01000023.1:0-4301 GCA_001916965.1 Roseburia sp. CAG:10041_57 | reverse complement strand
ACACTTGCCACATCACGGTAAACTACGCCAACTCTTTCATTCAGGGCTTCTACCACCTTGCCATTGCCGACATATACTGCCACATGGCTGATATTCTTATATCTTCCGTTGTTTGTGAAACTGTAAAAGATAAGATCACCAGGCTGCATTTCATCATAAGATACGGTCTTTCCTGCTTCATCAAGTCCCTGTGCTTCTGCCGCTGCTGTACTGCATCCTTCCATGAATAATACGCAAGTGAACTGCAATCATAATAATTGCCACTATCTCTTAATTCCTGACTGTAAGGATAACCCACTCTGTGAAGGGCATAAGAGCAGACTGCTTTCTGCCTGCTATCTGTAATACCACTGAGGATTGCATTTATTTCATCCTCTGTCATGGAACTTACTCCGGGGCTTCCACCGCCTCCACCGCTTCCACTTCCGGCATATCCAAGCTGTCCCATAAACTCAGGACTCATGATCTGCTCAAGCATTTCTATCTGATCAGAATTAAATCCATAAACGGAAATCATATCTCTGTATGATTTGAGCGTAACATTTACATACAGTACCGACTTCGTAACAGTTGTTACATTGCCATCTGCGTCTGTTTCCTCCACATCTTTTGTTCCACTACTTGTAGTATAAGAACACATATCATTTACTACAGTCTGCAACCACCCCTTTGATATATCATTCATAATTGTTGCAGTATCGCCTACACCATACTTGACCATGTAGACCGCCATAATGTCGTAGTAGTTACTTGGATTTTCATCCATTCCCTCATAATCTACATACACCAGTTCGCCAAAGTCATATCCGGTATGTTCATTCACTTTGGTATTCACATCACGGTTAAATTCAGACACATAAGCACTTGTAACTGTCTGCACTGTATCTCCTGACTCCAGCGGCGGTAAAAATAAGGCAAATGGTGAATTATAAAGAATCGCTATCACAGCAATAACCGGAACTGCAACGATTACCACTAAAAGAACCAACAGCAAAAGTACAAGTCCGATAATCGGAGCTGCCGCCTTTATCCAGAGAACTGCCTTTTTTACAATCAGATCTTTTACCAGTTTTACAACACTGTCCGTCTGATTTTCCTGTTCTTTCATCTTATCCAGAAAAAATTTAATCTTTCTGCTACGGTTCGCTGCTTTCACATCCTTCGCCTCAATAGATACACCTGTGGCATAGCCTGCCGCCATGCCGACTGCTATACCTGCTCCCGGTGCAACCGCTGTACCTGCCGCTGTGGTTGCCGCTTTTGCCGTAGTTTTGGCAGTTTCTTTTGCAGTGTTCTTAGCAGTTTCTTTCGCAGTGTTCTTAGCAGTTTCTTTCGCTGCTGTCTTTGTCGTGTCACCGGCAACCTTTTTTGCCGTATCACTGGCAGCTTTCTTTCCCATCTTTTTTGCCAGTTTCTTTCCTGTTTCTACCTTCTTGATACGCCTCTTTGCTTCGGCTGCCGCTTTCCTTCTGAAAAGTGACGCTCCCCTTGAAGCAGTTCCCGTAACCGGACGGCTTACTTCATATGCAAGATAAGCTGCCTGTGACACTTCCTGCCCGCCTTCCACCTGCTCTGTAACTGCTCCAGCCGCAAGTGCTCCCGTTCTTCCTGCTATATGAAGATTGGTATTCTTCGTCTTGATAGAAGTATTGGACTCCCGTATATTTCTCTTAAATTTTGAAGGTTCCTTTTCTTTCTTCTCTGCCTGATGAATGGTACTCTTACGATAAGACTTCTTTTTACCTGTATCATTTATCTTTGCACTGGCAATTTTCGGACCACGCTGTACGGTGTAAATGTTACTGCCCTTAATTTTAGCCTTCTTCGGTTCATGCATATGAATCTTAGCTTTTTTCTTAGTGTGAATGACCATAGGCTTGTCATCCACTTTTTTTATCTTCAATGTTCCCACCTTCTTTCTGTATCCTTAAAAAAGGTAAAAAGTAGCCATCCGGAACTTAGTCCAAATGGCTGATACATTGCAATTCTAATCAGCAAATTTTGCCTCCCTTTTCTTCTGCTCCGCAATCTTTTCGTGGATATTGGTGTTATACAGTCTGTAAAGGTCAGTGTCCTTGCTGATCTGGTTATCAAACGGAATTACCACGGAACCACACTTGATAAGTCCCATTCCCGATGCAGTATTGGTTACGAAACGAAGCTGTGCCTCTGATACACCGATAACCTCTGCCATCTTGGAACTGTCTGTATTCGCCTGCTTTAAGAGTGCAACAAACTCAGAGTTTGCAAGCATTGTAGTGGCGGTGTAGTTCTGTAAAAGGTCCACGACGTTCTGGGTGATACCCGTGCACAGTCCACCTTGTTTCCTCACCTTCTTCCAGAGCTGCTGTAAATATTTTGCAGAATACTCCGAATTAAGCAGGACATGGAACTCATCAATATAGAGCCAGGTTGCCTTGCCCTTCTGCCCGTTTTCTACAATTCTGTTCTGAATGGACTCCATCATAACAAGCATTGTGATAGGACTAAGCTCCGTGCCTAAGTCCCTGATACCATATACTGTGAATCGGTTATCTACATCAACATTTGTCTGGTGGTTAAAGATATTGAGGGAACCATTTACAAAAAGTTCCAAAGACAATGCGATATCCTTTGCTTCGTCCTCCGGCTGTTCCATAAGGATATCGTAGAAGTCACTCATTACCGGAATATACTTTTCCCTGCCCCTTGCGATGTCGATATACATCTTTCTCACACAGCGGTCAATGATTGATTTCTGTCTGGAATTTAAGCTGTCCCCGATACACTGCTCACAAAGACCAAGCATAAATTCCCCTTTTTCCCTTATCATTCCCTTTGAATCATTCGGATCAAGACTCCACACATCCATCTCAAGCGGATTTACATAGTTGTCCGTGTATGTGGACATATTTACCACGGTTCCACCATAAGTCTGTGCAATATCAAAATATTCGTTCATCGGATCAATGACGATAATCTCATCATCTCCCGACAAGAATACGCTGCCCATTTCCATCTTACAGAAGAATGATTTGCCGGAACCCGGCACTCCGAATACAAAGCCATTTCCGTTGATGAGCTTCTTTCTGTTACCGATATTTACATTCTTACTGATCTGGTTGATACCGTAATAATTACCTGTGCTGTCATTCAGTTCCTGCACATTAAACGGCATAAGCACCGCAAGCGACTGGGTAAGAAGGGTACGCATTGTTTCCACCTGTCTTACACCAATCGGAAGTGCCGTGTTGAGTGCTTCCCTCTGCTTTAAGTAGTGTGTATCAATCGTACAACTGTTACGCTTTCCGATTGTTTCTACTGTTTCGCAGACACTCTCAAGCTCCTTCTTACTTTCTGCCATAAGGATAATGGTAACTCCTACAAAGAAAAGACACTGGTCATTCTCACGGACATCATCCATAATTGCCTCAATCTCTTTTTTCTCCGTTCTCTTTGCATAAGAGATTTCTGTGGAGAAGTCATTATTCTTATTACGGACTCTCTGCTGCTTGATAATATCCGACTCAATACCAAGATATTTCTTCTGAAGCACCTTTGTGGTCAAATCCTTTGGCACAGGCACTACATCAATACTGGTAATGGAGTGTACCGGAAGGGAAGTAATCTCATTGATAAATCTGTCAGATAAACTGCTGGGATACTTCTTAATGAAAAGTGCCTTGCAGTATTTACTCTCGTCCTCAAAATGGTCTGGGAAATATTTCACCATACCATTACATAAATCATTCTTAAAATCTGCTCCGACCTTCTTTGCCTTTTTGATATCAAAATCAAAACTGCCCTCATCGCCAAGATGGTAATAGTCATAGAGCACTTTCAGCCTTTCATTGCCTTTAAGCGGCACAATCTCCGCCCCCAGTTCAATGAAAGCCTTGTGTATTGTTGCCTCAAGTGTGGCAAACTGTGCCTTTGCCTCCTCAAAGTTCTTTCTCTCAATCGTGATCGTCAGGTATCTTTCCTGTTCAATCCCCTGTCTGCCCTCAATAATCTTCTCCTCAATAATGTCATTGTAGATTCTTCGGTAATTATTGAAGCCATCGTTTTTTTCTGTAATAAGAACCTTATCACGGAGATCCTCCATATTTTTGTTCTTATTGTTAATCGTAATCTTATAATTACAGTCCAGCGAATTTAAGAATTTGCAGTATCTTTCAAAAATGCCGATCTGCTCATCCTCCGTTGCCGTTGTGTAATTGATGTCCTGAAAGCGGTAACACTTGGAATACTTATTCCTGCTTACTTCAAAAATACCGTTTTCAGCCACCGCCATAATCTCTATGGTTTCCTGAATGGATTTC
>MNTL01000055.1 GCA_001916965.1 Roseburia sp. CAG:10041_57 | reverse complement strand
ATATATCGGAGCATCCTGATCTGAGTATGCGCAAAATTGCTGCTGCATGACTCTGAATAGTTATAAAATATTACAATAATAACTTCTGCGGCATTGCATATGGCGCAGTTTTTGTAGTACAATGAAATAAGACAGAATATGTCGTTTTTTGAAAAAATTTGAAATGCACACTAAAGTTTCTGTAAGATGTGACGATATATATAGTGTAAAGCAAAAGGGATGCAACAATTTATAGAAAATGTTGCATCCCTTTTTATGATGTCCATACTGTTTTATTTTATGCGTTATCAGACGTATGCCGTTAAAAAGAGGAACAGCAACGCTGCTCCTCTCTTTTGTCTATTCTTCTATGTGTTCTCTGCCCTGTGCAATGATTGCACGTACATGATCGTCTGCCAGGGAATAAAATATGGATTTTCCTTCCCTGCGGTTCTTCACCAGCTTGTTCTGTTTCAGAATCCTGAGCTGATGTGAAATTGCCGACTGTGTCATGTTCAATACCTGCGCCAGATCACATACACATACTTCTGCTTCAAATAGTACAAATAATATTCTGATTCTGGTAGAATCTCCAAATACCTTGAACAGTTCTGCCAGGTCATAAAGCTCTGTTTCTTCCGGCATGGTGTCATTTACGATTTTCAGCAAATCCTCATGCACTTCCGTCGAATCGCAACACATTTTATCTGCCATGTCTTTTCCTCATTTCTTCTACTTCTGTAACTGTTAAGCTACAGCTTTTTCACAAACAATACGCGGATTGCATTCAGTACCGCAATTACCATGACTCCTACATCTGCGAAGATGGCAAGCCACATGTTGGCAATACCAATCGCACCGAGAATCAGGCACAATATCTTGATGCCTATGGCAAAATAGATATTCTCATATACGATTCTCATACATTTCTTGGAGATACGGATTGCTTTTACAATCTTGAGAGGGTCATCATCCATCAGGACTATGTCTGCTGCCTCAATCGCCGCATCTGAACCAAGTGCTCCCATTGCAATACCGATATCGGCTCTTGACAATACCGGAGCATCATTAATACCGTCACCTACAAAGGCAAGTTTATCTTTTTCAGACTTGCTTGTCAACAGCTCTTCCACTTTTTCCACCTTTTGGGCTGGAAGCAATTCGCTGTATACCTTATCAATTCCTAATGAGCCTGCGACCTGCTGTGCTACTCTGTCAGCATCACCGGTCAGCATTACAAGCTTCTTTACGCCAGCCTTTTTCAGCTCTGCAATAGCTTCCTTGGAATGTGGTTTTACAACATCTGAAATCAGGATGTGCCCTGCATAAGCACCATCTACCGCTACATGTACAAGAGTACCTACCTTGTGGCAGTCAGAATATGCAACGCCCAGCTTCTTCATCAGCTTCGCATTACCAACTGCAACAGATACGCCATCTACCATGGCAGTTACACCGTTACCGCTGATTTCTTCCACATTGGTGACACGATCCTGATTGATTTCTTTTCCATAGGCATTCTTCAGGCTCTTGCTGATAGGATGGCTGGAATAGCATTCAGCCAGGGCTGCATACTCCAATACCTTATCCTCCGGCATTGTATTATGATGCACACCACTCACTTCAAAAACACCTTTTGTCAAAGTACCTGTCTTGTCAAAAACTACATATTTAACCTGTGACAAAGTCTCCAGATAGTTAGAACCCTTGACCAGTACGCCTGCATTGCTGGCTCCGCCGATTCCTGCGAAGAAGCTGAGCGGTATACTGATAACCAAGGCACACGGGCAGCTGATTACAAGGAAAGTCAGGGCTCTGTAAATCCAATCTCCCCATTCAGGTGCCAGCCCCATGAACAGCATACGCACGATTGGAGGCAGAATTGCCAGTGCCAAAGCGCCATAACATACTGCCGGAGTATAGTAATGGGCGAATCTGGATATGAAATTCTCGGAACGTGATTTCTTTGAACTGGAATTCTCTACCAGATCAAGAATCTTGGATACTGTAGATTCACCAAATTCCTTGGTTGTCTGAATCTTGAGTACACCGGTCATATTGATGCAGCCGCTGATAACTTCGTCGCCCACCTTCGCATCCCTTGGAAGGCTCTCGCCTGTCAATGCGCTGGTATTCAGTGTTGTCTGACCTTCTACAACAATACCATCAATAGGAATCTTCTCACCCGGCTGTACGACAATGACTGTACCAATCTCTACTTCATCAGGATCGACCTTCTCCAGCCTGCCATCTTTCTCAATATTGGCATAATCAGGGCGAATGTCCATCAGTTCACTGATGTTTCTGCGGCTCTTACCTACGGCATAGCTCTGGAACAGCTCTCCAATCTGGTAGAACAGCATAACCGCAACGCCTTCTTTATAATCACCCAGTGCAATAGCTCCCAGTGTAGCCACTGCCATAAGGAAATTTTCATCAAAAACCTGTTTATTCCTGATTCCTTTACATGCCTTAATCAGAATATCGTAACCGATAATGCCATAAGGAATCAGATACAGTAATTCAAAATATCCACTAATCGGAAGCAATGATAACAGAATGATCAATGCCAGTGATGCAATAATACGTATCAGAACTTTCTTCTGCTTCTTATTCATATTCATCATACCTTTCTCTTATTCGGTATCTACTGATTATAAACCGCAGCCCGAAAGGCTGCGGTCATCTATCCTATAAAAAGATTTCACAATCGTCTTCGACTTTCTTACAGTTCTTAAGAACCTCCTGCATAACTTCCTTAGGTTCCTGTCCATCCTCGAACTCAACAATCATCTTCAATGCCATGAAGTTTACAGTTGCGTCCTTTACACCGGCTGTCTTCTTAGCAGCCTCTTCCATTTTGTTTGCACAGTTTGCACAGTCTACATCAATTTTGTATGTTTTCTTCATTTTACAACTCCCTTTCTTATTTTATTGTAACTATTCAGAACCCCATTCGCAAAATCGCTGTTTCACAGCTTTTCTTTTTTATCAGCGTGTCATATGAACACTTATTCATATGTTTGATTGTATTATAACACTTTGGCAGGTATTGTCAATGATTTTATGTGAAAAAAATATCTCATTTTCATGAGATATCTTTCTAAACTTATTATAGAAACGGATTATAGAATCTGCTTCCATTCTGAAATGTAATCACCAGTGCTGTCACTGTAAAAATCACGATAACAATGAGCACGATATAATCATTCTTTTTGAGTGGTCTGGCTGAATACCATGTCCTTTTCTTATGTTTTCCAAATCCACGAAGCTCCATGGCATTGCTGACAACATCTATTCTGTCCATGCTGGAGAAAATAAGCGGGAACAGAATTGTGGAGGATTTCTTGATTCTGTCTATCAAGGATGCTTTGGAAGACATTTCGATTCCTCTTGCCTCCTGTGCATGCTTGATCTTCCTGTATTCGTCCTGCACATCCGGTATATATCTGAGAGCCAGTGCCACCGAATAGCAGATATTGTAGCTGATTCCTACACGGTTCATGGATGCTGCAAATTCACTGGGATTCGTTGTTACAATGAACATAAATACTGCCGGTATTACTGTCAGATATTTCACCATAACATTAAATTCATAAAATAGCTGTTCCGTAGTAATCACATATGGTCCTGCAATCTTGACAAGCTCTGTATGGGTACCATATATCTTCGTTCCCTGATCCGGCGAAAAGATAAAGATAGCCAGCAGATTGATTACCAGGAAAAACATAATGAACTTGAAAACTGTACCAACCTGTCTCCACTCTGTTCTGGACATTTTAAATATGATCAGACTGCATACCAGCATGACCAGAAGAACACGGGTATCGTAGGAAAGCATACTGGTAATGGACCACAACAGGAAGAATACCAGCTTCGTTACGCCACTCAGCCTGTGTATCCAGGTGTCTTTTTCTTCATAACTTAATACTTTAGACATATTGTTCCATACCTTTCTTACTTTCCATTCTCACGTCTGAGTCTATCATCTGCAATAAAACGCTCTACCAATGCAGAGGGTTCTGAGATACCACACTTCACTGCCAGCTCATACAGGGAAGTCTTCTTGAGATATGCTGTATCTGCTATCTGTTCATTGGTCAGAATTCTAGATGGTGTATCATCTGCTATCATTCTGCCATCCGCAATTACAATGGCACGATCCGTATATTCCAGCATCAGATGCATGTCATGGGTAATCATGATAATGGTAATTCCCTGTTCTTCATTTATTTTTTTCAGAAATTCCATGATTTCTGTATAATGACGGTAATCCTGTCCGGCTGTAGGCTCGTCCAATATCAATATCTCAGGATTCAATACTAATATGGAAGCAATGGATACTCTCTTCTTCTGTCCAAAGCTCAATGCTGATACAGGCCAGTTACGGAAAGGATACAATCCACAGATCTTTAATGTCTCATATACCCTGTCTTTTACCTCATCCGGTGCAACGCCTCTCACCTGCAATCCAAGTGCAACTTCATCATAGATCATAGGCTTACTGATCATCTGGTTCGGATTCTGCATCACAAGTCCGATCTTCTCTCCTCGTTCTTTAATGGAGAGATCCTTCATATCTTCACCATGCAGAAGTACAGCGCCTTTTGCCGGAGTAAGAAATCCACAGATCAGATTAGAAAGCGTCGATTTACCCGCACCATTCTTACCTACGATACTGAGCATCTCGCCCTTCTGTATCTTAAAATCAACATCCTGCAGCACAGGCTGACCCTCTGTATAGGCAAAAGACAGAGCCCGTACTTCCAGAATCGTTTCTGCCTGTTTATCTTTTAGGGGCAGCTGAACACTCCGAAACCAGGTATTCACCTGATTGCGATACGGTTCCAGATTCATGCTTTCAATATGCTGAGGTCTGGATTCCTTCGTAATCTGACATCCTGCATGCTTCAATGCTGTCAGATACAGAGGTTCACGGATTCCCTGCTGTTCCAGCACATCCATCGCCAGCAGTTCATCCGGTGTCGTATCCGCTACGATCTGACCATCGCCCACTACAATGATTCGATCCACATCACGATAAAGAGCATCTTCCAGACGATGCTCTATGATAACAATTGTTACATTCTTATCTTTCTGAACGCGGTCAATCAGATCAATTGCTCTCTTACCTGTAGCCGGGTCCAGATTCGCCAGCGGCTCGTCAAAAAGCAGAATATCCACATCATCAATCATGACCCCTGCCATGGATACACGCTGTTTCTGACCGCCGGACAGTTCCCTTGGGGAATGATGTAACAGAGATTTCACATCCACCATCTGCGCTGCTTCTTTTACACGCTGCTTCATCTCCTGATGCTCTACTCTGTCATTTTCCAGAGCGAAAGCAATATCCTCAGCCACAGTCAGTCCGATGAACTGTCCATCTGTATCCTGCAGAACCGTTCCAACCATTTTGGACAAGCCAAAAATCCCCAGTTTCCTGGGGTTCTGGCCTTTTATCTGATAATCACCTGTAATATCTCCCTTATACGAAAAGGGCACCAGCCCATTCATGCAATGAGCCAGTGTAGACTTGCCGGACCCCGAAGGTCCCACGATCAATACCTTTTCTCCAGGATAGATCTCCAGATTGATGTCCTTTAATGTAGGTTCTACCTGGGAACGATACTTAAAGGAAAAATTTCTAAACGCTATAATAGGTTCCATCTGTCCCAAAACCTTTAGTCCTCTTTACTTAAGCTGGATGACTTGGCACCAATCTTGGAATATCCGGCTGCCAGTAAAGAACCCAGAATACCAACAACGATAATGTTACCAAGGAATGCCCAGAATCCCTGTGCAAATGCCTTGGATACCGGTTCTGCATAAATCAGGATATCCAGGACAGGGGCTATCAGTATCCATGCCAGTGCATTTGCAACTACCTGTACTACATTGAAAAGAATAATTGCCTTTTTATCAAAACCGCCATCCTTGATTGCATATTTTGCAGCAAAAAGGCCAATCAGAAGACCGAATACTGCATCCGGGAATACCCAGCTCCACCATACGCTGCCATAGAAAAGGGCATCACCTAACGCATGTCCCAGTAAACCTACAATACCGCCCACTACAGGACCAAATACAGCTGCAAGGAATGCCAGCAACGCTGCCCTTGGCTGTAAAGAGGTATTGGGGATAAAACCCATGGGAATCTGTACCTGTGTTAATGCCACGAACAGGGCGGTTCCGATACCTGTTGCAACTACTTCTTTAATTCCAAACTTAAATTTCATGACGAACTCCTCCTTTGTTTTTTTACATTCTTATTATGTTAAGAATTCACGCTATTGTCAATCACCTATCCATATTTTTTATCCCAACGCAACATCCAATACCATCATAACGGAGAAACCTACTGCAAAAAATATGGTTCCAATATCTGAATGTTCTCCTTCTGACATCTCCGGAATCAGCTCTTCTACTACAACATAGAGCATAGCTCCCGCTGCATAGCTGAGGAAATAAGGAAGTGCCGGTACAATAAGACTGGCTGCAAGTATTGTAAGGACTGCACCTATCGGCTCCACAATGCCGGACAGCATCCCACCAAGAAAAGCTTTGCCCTTATTCATCCCCTCGCTTCTAAGAGGCATGGATATAATGGCTCCTTCCGGGAAATTCTGGATTGCAATACCTATCGCAAGTGCCATGGCTCCTGCTGCCGTAATCTGTGCATTTCCCGTCAGATATCCTGCAAATACCACACCTACTGCCATTCCCTCAGGAATATTGTGCAAAGTCACTGCCAATACAAGCATAGTTGTCCTTTGCAGCTTACTCTTAGGTCCTTCTGCCTCCTGGCTGTTTCGATGCAGATGAGGAATCACATGATCCAGCATCAGCAGGAATAATACTCCCAGCCAGAACCCGATTACGGCAGGAACAAAGGCAAATTTCCCCATACCTTCACTCTGCTCTATTGCCGGTATCAACAGGCTCCATATGCTGGCTGCCACCATGACTCCCGCTGCAAACCCGGTCAGTGCCCTCTGCACAATATCATTCATCTCTTTCTTCATGAAAAAAACACACGCTGCTCCTAATGTCGTTCCCAGAAAAGGAATCAAAAGCCCTGCTGCTGTATTTATATCCATCCCAATCACCTTACCTTTCTTACATTATATATATGCAATCGCTGTCTGTGCGTTCACCGCTCATGCGACTCAATCCACAACACAGAGTATAACATCATTTCAGCCTGTACACAACTATAAAGTTAGTTATAACTAACTTATAATCTGGGATAACACTTCAACAGCTGTCCGAAAGCCCTTCTCTTCCAGGTCTGAATAATTCACAATTAATATATGAGCATACTTGTCCTTATCTGACTCACAATACTCTGACAGACAGCTTATCTGTATACCGTTCCCGGCTGCTGCCCATTTAAGCTGCGTATCACTCAAATCGGTATTTATCCTCATCAGGAAATGATTCCCTGCGCCTTTTTCCAGTATTTCTACCTGTTTATACAGTGGAGAAGCCTTCAGGACTTCCAGTATTTTATCCCTTTTATTGCGGTAGAAATTCTTCATCCTGTGAATATGTCTGTCATAATATCCCTGGTGCATGAACTCTGTCAGTGCATACTGCTCAAAAGCCGATACGGTACAGGCATAGAAATTCATTGTCCCGACATAACGATCCATCAAGGCTGGTGGAAGCACCATATAACTGATACGGATGGAGGGTGCTAATGTCTTGGAAAAGGTATTAAAATATATGACTCTGTGGTTTTTATCCATACTTTGAATCGAAGGAACCGGTCTCTTGCTGAACCGGAATTCGCTGTCATAATCATCCTCAATAATGTATCTTCCAAGTTCTTCCTGCGTCCACGCCAGCAGCTCCTGCCGTCTTCCTGCCGGCATGATAATCCCTGTTGGAAAATGATGTCCCGGTGATACATGCACCACATTAGCGCCACTTTGTTTAAGGGAATCTATTACGATTCCATCCTCATCAATCTCCACATAACACCATTGCAGATCATTGGCATGATAAATTCTGGAAAATCTGTGATACCCCGGGTCTTCTATGGCATAGATGCTGTTCCTTCCCAGCAATTGTAGAAGTCTTCCATACAAATACTCCGTCCCTGCTCCGATGATGATCTGCTCCGGTTCCACATCCATTCCACGATATTCATACAGATACCTTGCAATCTCTACTCTCAGCTCATATACCCCGGCAAAAGGCACCGTATCCAGCAATACATTCTCCTTCTCCGATAATATTCCTCGCATCACTTTCGCCCATGTATCATACGGAAATTTCTCGATAGCGGCTCTGTTGGAAGTCAGATCTATCGTGATATTGGAAGCTTCTTCTCCCCGGCTTCCTGTCTGCATTGCAGTATAGGAAGTCCGCCGCCGCGGTTCATATCCTGCTTCTGCTTCCATCACATAATAGCCGCTCTTCTCCCTTGCACTGATATAGCCCTCCATCAAAAGCTGTTCATAAGCGTTCTCTACCGTTTTCAGGCTGATCTGATGCTGCTGCGCCATCTTCCTTTTGGACGGAAGCTTCTCACCAAGGGAGAGTCTGCCTTTTATAATATCGTCCTTAATACAACGATATAAATATTCATATATTGTCAGATTACCACGTTCTGATATATCATAAGTCAACACTTCAATCTGGTCTCCTGATTTTTCTTTAATTTGGTTATTTATAAGATACCACTTTTCATTATAATGAGATACATAAGAAACAGCAAGTACAATAATCAGGAGGTTACAAATATGGGCATATATGCAATTACAGGCGCATCAAGTGGAATCGGCGCCAAAACAAAGGAATTACTGGAAGCTGATGGCAATCGCGTCATCAACATTGATCTGAAAGGCGGCGATATCTGTGTCAATCTGGCATCAGAAGCCGGCAGGCAAAAGGCAATTGATGAACTGCACAGACTCTGTCCCGATGGGCTGGACGGTATGATCTGCAATGCCGGTGTATCCGGTGCATGCGGCAATCTGTCTCTGATCGTATCTCTGAACTACTTCGGAACACTTGCCATTGCCAAGGGCGCTTATGATCTTCTGGAAAAGAAGCACGGAAGCTGCGTAGTTACTGCCTCCAATACGATTTCCCAGGGTGCCGGCAGAATGGATCTGGTTGATCTTCTTAATAATATCGGTGATGAGAAGAGAATTCTGGAACTTGTAAATGAACTGGATTCATCCAGTCTGAGCGTAGGCAACAGCCTCTATGTATCCACCAAATATGCGCTTGCCCGCTGGGTAAGAAGAGTCTCTGCTTCCTGGGCTGCCAATGGTGTCCGCATCAATGCGATTGCACCAGGTAATGTAAATACTGCCATGACAGCAACCATGAGCACAACTGCCAAAATGGCACTGAACGCTCTTCCTATTCCTACCAAATTCGGTCTGGAAACATTGATGGACCCGGAGGAAATCGCAGAAGTGATGATATTCCTGGTATCACACAAGGCAAGCGGCATCAATGGTAATATCATGTTCGTTGATGGCGGTACTGACGCATTATTGAATTCTGAAAAGGTATATTAAGGAGGATCTGGCATATGAAACCAATTGAGAAATATATAGAAGCTATGGAAAATAAAGATTTTGCAGGTCTTGCGGACTTATTCACCAAAGATGGAATCCTCTGCGACTACTGCTCCAACTCTTCCAATCAGAGAGAATATCATATCTATGGCAAAGAAGCCATTAACATGTTCTTCCGTAACAAATTCGGATTTCGGCAATATTCTATAATAGGAGCTGAAGTTGTAAACAAAGAACAGGCAGAATTCATTGCCAACTTCGGTGGTTATCATATCATGGCAATCGCTACCGTCCGTGAAACAGATAAGGACGGCTTCATCAAAAGACTGACTGTTCGCCCTAAGTAATTAGAAGGCTTGCGAAACGCCTGAAGTAATAGAGAATTGCCGGGATTCTATATATGCACCACAGGCCCGCTCTCGCTACGCTGCATCTCGCAGCGGTACATAAGTGTGCAAAAGCCTTATGGCTTCCGCGCACTAAGTACCGGCGGCTGCAGAGTGCCTGCTTATGCATATATAGAATCCTGGCAATTTAATTTCATAAGGGAGCGTTTCGCAGGACTCATGTAACTCTTATGGAGGTAATTTATATGCCCAGTCAGAAATTAGAAAATTTGCTAAATCTTGCCTTGCAGGCAACTACGGAGGAAAAAGAAAAATCCCCAGGTCTTGCTACGGGTTACAACCCTGTAGCAAGAACCTGGGAACTTATCGTAAAATACCACGGTCAGCTTACGCGCCTGGAATCTTCCGTTATCCACGTAGAGCCTCTTATCAACAGCTACGCCATCGTCACCATCCGCGAAGACTTCATAGACGCCTTCACCCAACTTGATGAAGTGGAGTACGTAGAAAAGCCCAAACGCCTCTATTTCAGTTAATCCTACAACCTATTCTGTCACGATTCACAAGCAGTACAAATTTCCTACCACCATCAACAGCATACCTTCCCATTCGCATTACTTACACCTCGCCTCCCCCAGTGACACAGGGAGGCTCAGAATGTTTCCTGAGAATCCCCTCTGCGAGTGTCGGTGCTTGGGTCGCGGGTGCCGACAGGCATTCGCAACCCTATGCATCCGCTACATCGAGCAGCGGAGCGGGAGCGTGGATTCAAAGGAAATATCTGAGCCTCCCGACCCACTTCCGCTTCCAAGCTGCGCCGCCGTCACTATTCCTTACTTATAAGCAATCGCATTCCATCTCAATTCATTCTTGAGGGTTCTGATGTCTGTATTCTTGTCAATAACAACGGCTTCAATACCCATAGCATCTGCCCAGTCTACCATCTGTTCAACGGTCAGATCATAAGAAAATGCTGTATGATGAGCACCACCTGCAAGAATCCATGCTTCTGCACCTGTTGCCAGATCAGGCTGTGGTGTCCAGAAAGCAGTTGCAACAGGAAGCTTAGGCATCGGCTTCTCTGTCTTCTTACAATCTACTGCATTGATGATCAGTCTGAACCGGTTGCCAAGATCTACAAGAGAAGCAGCTACTGCCGAACCAGTCTTGGATGTAAATACCAGTCTTGCAGGATCTTCTCTGTTACCCATGGAAAGAGGGCACACCTTAATGGAAACAGGACCATCTGCAATTGTTGGGCATACCTCAAGCATATGTGCTTCCAGAATACCTTCTTTGCTAGGTACGAAGTTATATGTATAATCTTCCATGAAAGAAGTACCTTTTGCATCCTTTACATTAGAAGCCATGATCTTCATAAGGCGAACCATTGCTGCTGTCTTCCAGTCACCTTCTGCACCGAAGCCATAGCCCTTCTCCATAAGTCTCTGGATTGCCAGACCCGGAAGCTGCTTGAGACCACCAAGCATACCAAAGTGTGTCACGACTGCATGATAATCATGCTCTGTCAGGAATTTCTCCAATCCTATCTCAATCGCAGCCTGTACTTCTACATGCTTTCTGAATTCTGCTGCATCCCTGCCTTCCGTAAGAATCTGATACTTGCTGTAATATTCATCTGTCAATGCGCTGATATCACCTGCCGGTACAGCGTCTACATACTCAACCAGATCATTTACATTATAATGGTCGATCTCCCAGCCAAACTTAATCTGCGCTTCTACCTTATCGCCTTCTGTAACAGCTACATTGTTCATGTTGTCACCGAAACGGCATACACGGATATGAGAAGATTCCATAACACCTACAGCAGTTACCATCCACTGGGCAATCTTCTTAATCACTTCCGGGTTCTTCCAGTATCCAACTACGACCTTACGCTCGATTCCCATTCTGCTGACAATATGGCCATATTCACGGTCTCCATGTGCAGACTGATTCTCATTCATGAAATCCATATCAATGGTATCATAAGGAATCTCTTCGTTGAACTGTGTATGAAAATGCATCAATGGCTTTCTATATTCCTGCAATCCCAGAATCCATGACTTAGCCGGTGAGAATGTGTGCATCCAGGTAATCACGCCGGCACATTCCGCATCTGCATTCGCATCATTAAATGTCTTTCTGATTACTTCATTGGTAATTAAAGTAGGCTTCCACACTACCTCATATGGCAGTAAGCCTGACTGATTCAATCCTTCAACAATAATTCTGGAATGCTCTGCTACTTTACGCAGACATTCATCTCCATATAAATCCTGTGAACCTGTTGCAAACCAGAACTTGTAATTCTTTCCTGTCTTCATTTTAATAACCATCCCTTTCCCATAATCTGCATATAAAATACTGTCTTTTGCTACTATAGTTTTACCATATCCGGAACCTTATTACAACATTTAATTTATTATTTAATGAAATATTTCACAGAATACTAAATGTAGTAAACAACTACGAAAAAAGAACCACTCCCATGGTTCTTTCCTACGCTTCGCCCGCTCTCTCAATCAATAACATTTTTTTGACTTGTTCTGTCAATTTCTTTCTCTCATATAACGGCAGTACATGTTCTCTGCCACTCTTCATATACAGTATTCCTTCTGACACGTTCTGTATCAGCTTCTTATTGATCAGCAGTCCATCTCCTACATTCAGGAACCGTTCTCCTAAACATTTCTTTATATGCCCTGCCGTCATTCTGGTTCGCAATTCCTGATACTGCAGCCTGACAATCACGACCTGATCATATATTTCAACACACTCAATCTGATCTACCGGTATCTCTGTGATCCTTCCATCTTTGATCACTGGGAGATAGGCGTTATCCTCTTGCGCACCTTCAAGTAACAACATCTCCACACGTTGTTTCAATGCAGCTGCATCAAAAGGATATGTAATTTTCTCTACCGGTATCTTCTCCCACTTCTCGTTCTCCCTCATTTCAACGTATAGTCGTAAACCGTCCATTTCCGCCATCTCAGTATTCACCAGTACGAGATGCGGTAATCTCTGCTGTAGGAATTTCAGTGCCATCGCCCTGCTGCTCACGGCTATGACCTGACATTCCCCGGACAGAAGCTGCTCAATTCCAGCTAATATTTCTTTTCTGTCATCTACGGCTAATATCGTCCTCATTACAACCATCCTTTGTCGCACGGATTCGGTTCAATACGTGAACCACTTACTATTTGCTCTCTTCTCTCTCTTTTCTTTATCCCTCTTATCCACAAGTTACAGTATACAGAAAAGCAAGAGAATCTCAATAGGTTTGTGGTGAATGGTCTTTTTCTGTGGTAAATGGCAACAAATGTTTATATATTTAAATGTCCGGCTTTTAATAAGATCTCCTGACCGATTTCCTTCTTATTACGTCTTGGAAGCTTAATTCTCTTCCCATTCTGCATGATTACCATATCATCAGCCAGCTCTGCAACATACCTTACATTGACCAGATAGCTTCTGCCTGCCCTGACAAAATGCCCATCCAGTCTCTGCTGCATACGGTCAAGCGTCTCCCTTACTGAAAGTTCCCGGTTCACAGTCCTGATAATACAGGTATTATTAAACACTTCTATATAGTAAATCTCCGACTGGAATATTCGGATATCCATTCCATTTACTGTTACAGCAAGTGTCTTTTCTTTATCTGTCTCTATATCACGGACATTATCCTGTTTCAGGACATATCCCTTCTCACTATTCTTATGTATCAGTTCCAGTGTACGTCTGACACGCCGCAGTACAATCTTTGGTTCAAAAGGCTTACCGATAAAATCCACTGCGCCTATCTCAAAGCAGTTCTCTTCTGTGTCAACATCATTGGCGGCAGTCAGAAAGATAACAGGGATGTCCTTTAGTGCTTCTTTCTCTCTGATTCTGTGATATACTTCAAACCCATCCATCTGTGGCATAAGAATATCCAGCAGAATCAGATCCGGTATGCTATTCTCCAGATATTTCAATGCCATTTGTCCGCTTTTGACCGGAACGACATCATATTCATCACTTAATGTATATTCCACCATCTGTAAATTGGCTGGTTCATCATCTACTACTAATACTGTATACATATATTTATCCTTTATCTCTAATAGACCTGTTCCTCAGGCATAAGAGGCTGGGATTCATAGAGAATCTCCATTGCATCTTCTCCAGCCTCCTGCCGATACTTCTGTAATATTCTGTCTACCACAATTTTGGAATTGTCCCGGTTGACATCCATAAGCAGTGCCAGCATCTGGCTGGAGCTGTAATTCGTCGTCACATCGCCTTTTCTAAGAGAAGAGGTAATTGCGTGCTCCAGATGCTCCATTTGTCTCTGCAATGCGATACTGTCAAATACTTCAGCCTCAGCCTCGTCTATCGTGAACAACACACATTGTACTTCTCTGTTCTCTCTTGCAATATTTCGCTCCAGAAAACGATATATTTTCTCAAAATTGCCATATTCTACTACAAATGATCCTTCCATTTTCTTCTCCCTTAACCTTGATGTAATTTCTTCAATGGATGCCTTGGGCGTACATTTTTTTATTTTACTGTCGTTCGTTTCTCCATAGAAACGAAAGGCATTCTTCCCATCATTTTTCACAAAATATAATGCTTTGTCTGCATTGGTATACAGTGCTTCAAATGTCGCACCATCCGTTGGGGACAATGCAATTCCCATAGAGACTGTTACTTTTATCAGTCTCCCCGGTGTAACAAGTTCTCTCTCAATACGTCTGATAATGTGTGCTGCCTTTTCCTCTATCAGATTCTTGTGATGCAGCCTGGGACTGAATACAATGAACTCATCGCCGCCAAGTCTTGCCACGATATCCTCTGATTCAATCACTTTGCGAAGGGCTGATGAGAACCGGACCAATACCCGGTCTCCTTCCACATGTCCGTAAGTATCATTCACACATTTGAAATTATCCATATCCATAATAAAGAAAGTTCCTTTGGTCTCTTTCTTTAAAAGGGTATTGATCTGATCTGCGACTCCTTCTCTGTTGCGCAGACCAGTCAGCGGATCACGCATTGCCATGGCGATCTGCTGTTTCTGTTCTTCCACTTTTCTTGCCATTTCCTGAAGCTGCAATTCCAGACTGCGCTTCATTTTCTCCAGCTCCAATACCTTCTTCTGCTCTTCAGGCGTTACTACTGTCTGCATACTATATTGTCCTTCCTTCATTCATAGCCCTAATGCAGTTCATATTGCCGAAGCAACATGATTGCTCTCTCATAATCATAACTCTTAACTGCCTTAACTGCCTCTTCTACAGTCTGTTGCTGCCGCGCATCCAATTCATATCTGTCAAGACTCTCTAACAGTCCAAGTGCCTCTTTCTTTTTAAAGACATCCAGATACGCAGCAATCTTATCTCTTATTTCTCCCCACTCTTCATCCGAAAGCCCTGGTTTTGCGCTGCCCTTTTCATTCTCAGAATTAAAGTTCCGCTCCAGATACTCATGGATGATATCTTCTGTATGATTCCATTTGTCTAATAAAATATGGAAATTCTGTTTCAGGAATTTCTTATCATGCTCCCTGCCCTTGCATTCATGCTCGTATGCCATATCTGCAAGATCATCCGCTCCTATCATACGCGCACAGTTCTTCACGCCATGTACATAGGTAACGTAGTTCTTCCAGTTGAACTGCTCATAGGCTTCTGTCAGCGCCTGTTGCTTACTCCTGTCCTTATCCATCGTAAACAGCTCCAACAGATGTATATACTGGTCAAAATCACCCGCAGTATATTTGAGAGCCTCCTGCACATGAATTTCCTTTCTTTCCAGATAATCCTCGCACAGTATCTGGGTATTGGCAACCTCTGTACGGAGTTTTATCTTATCGGGCAGGAATTTCTTCATGGTTTCTATTAATTTCTTGTATTCTACAGGTTTTGCAATATAATCTGCAAATCCATACCTGAGATATTCCTCCCTTGCACCGGATACCGCATTGGCCGTCAATGCAATAACAGGCGTATGCCAGCCGCCCTTTGGCCTGGACTCCTGAATCTTCTGAAAAGTCTCAATGCCGTCCATATCAGGCATCATATGATCCATAAGAATCAGATCGTAGTTCTTCTTTTTTACCAGCTCCAGACATTCCCTGCCACTAGCCACTGCATCTATTACCGCTCCCGTCTTGCCAAGAAGTCCCTTAATGACTTCCAGATTCATGACATTATCATCCACCAGAAGCAGCTGTACATCCTCTGCCTCATACTGCTCCAGATACTGTCTGGGGCGTCTTACCTGATACCGATACCAGTCTTCAAAGTCTCCAACCGGTGAATTATCCACGATTTTCTGTAAGAACGAGATTGTAAAGGTCGTGCCTTTTCCATATTCGCTCTCCAGCTCAATATTACCGTTCATGGACCGGATTATGTGGCTGGTAATTGCAAGACCAAGCCCCGTTCCTTCTATGCTGCGGTTTCTGTTCTCATCCAGCCTTACAAAAGACTGGAATAACCTGTTCTGGTCCTCCTTGCGGATTCCTATACCGGTATCTGACACACTGATGTAAAGACGCAGCTCTTCTTCGCCGACATTCACATATCTTACTTTCAGTGTAATACCGCCTTTTTGCGTATACTTCACTGCATTGGTCAACAGATTGGTAACTGCCTGTCTGATACGTATTTCGTCTCCATATAGAATATTGGGCGTCGTCTTCTCTACATCAAGCTCTATTGCCAGTCCTTTCATGGATGCCCTGGTTCCGATTGTCTGCATCAGATCATTGAGCATATTCCTTAATTCATAACGAACCGGAGTTATCTCCATCTTACCAGCTTCTATCTTGGCAAAATCCAGAACGTCATTTACCAGTGCAAGCAGGATATTTCCTGCATTGCGGATATTCTGGGCATATCCAATGATCTCCCTGTTATCGCTCTCATTGAGGATCATTTCATTCATGCCAAGGATTGTACTGATTGGCGTTCTGATCTCATGGGACATATTTCCAAGGAAATCACTCTTGATCTTGTTCGCCCTGACTGCTTCCCGGTACTCTCTTTCCTGCTCCTCAGAGCTCCGGAAGGCTGCATAACCAAAACATATCATAAAAAACAGCGTTCCATAACCTATGTATTTACCTACAAAGAACCAGTTAAAGAACAACAGATTGATCTCTTCTATCAGGACTACAGAGAAGAAACATCCCATGCCAAGAATCATTGCAAATGGCTCAACAATATCCCCACTCTTCATATATCGGCAGAAATCGGTCAGACATATAACACAGCATACAGTAATTATGACATGGGCGATTGGAATCGTTGTGATCGTATCCGCTATCCCCATGAATTCCAGTGCCAGACACATTATGGTATTCAGAATCGTTATCACAATCATTAGATTGATATGCTTCTGATATCTGTATTTCATCAGATTATTAAAAAACATCAGAATCGGTATCGGAATAATGATGATCATATAAAAAGCCATCAGATTCACGCCGCTTAAATAACTGCTGTAAAAGACACGCATATTGGACTGACACAGAAGCCATACAGCAATTATGATAGAGAAGATGCCAAGATATCCGATGCCTTTGTCGTCCCGTCTTTTATACCGTAAAACAACACTGAACAGAATAAAGATAATGCCTACTGCAAGCAGAATGACCGCAGAAGTTATCTGTCCAGCATACCGCAGGAATATCCAATACAGCATATCCTGTTCCCTGGCATACTTGGGACACGCCATAGAGCCTGCATACAATGCAACAGACGTCTTATACGTAACCCTCAGCTCATGGCCACTGTCTTCTTCATAAACCGGTACCATTACGAAACGGCTGGCACTGTAGCTTCCTGCCAGTCTGTATTCTTCGTCATTATAATAGATACGCTCTACTCCATCTATGTATATTCCAACATCCTGTTCCGTGCTGAATACGGAAATCACTCTGTTCTGCCTGTCTATTTCCGGCAGCTGCATGACAACAGTGAGTGTCTCCCCCGGTCTGGCATCCGCATACATGAAATACCCATCTTTTTCTTCAATGGGAATTACCGTCCCATCCTCCAGAAGCAGACCGGCATCTTCCTTCAGGATCTCGACTTTATTGTTCCATGGTGAGAACTCATCCCTGCTTGTCACCTGCAATATAAAAAATACAAGAAACAGCAGACTGACTGCTATTATAAAAAAATTCTCCAGGTATTTTGTGAATTTGCTTTTCATATTTTATATTCCCGATTTGTGCCTTATATATCAGATATCTAATAATCAACATGCCGTATTACATAGAATTATACAATATATAGCTTATTTTTTCCATGTTTTTTTCTTACAAATGTGTTAAACTATTCCAATAGGTCTATATCATACCGAAAACTACAGAAAGGAGTCATTCCATGTCTGATTACCACCCACTCGAAGACCCCGATTATTATACAAAACGAAGCCGCAGTCTGATGCAGGACGACTATCCGTTAGAGGTATCCCGTCTTGTCTTCTCAGAAACCGATCCTCTTCTCATACGTTGGCACTGGCATGAGGAAGTCGAAATAGAATATATTGTTTCAGGTCAGATCTATATTACCTGCGAAGAAGAAACCATACTGGCTTCACAGGGGGATCTGGTTTTCATTAATCAGAATGTCCGCCATTTTGTCACACCAACCTCCGAAGAGCCATGTACCCTTTATTCTCTCGTTGTCCATCCCTCTTTTATTCTGGGATTTGGACAGCTGGAACTGGAGAAGAAATATATTACGCCGGTGCTCCATAATTCTACACTGAAACACGTGTATGTCAATCCAGATAAATCTGATTATCCGATTTATCTGTCCAGTATACAGGAAATCCTGTCTCTTAATCAGGATAAAAACGATGGCTACGAGCTTCTGACCAAATCCGCCCTGCTGCGCATCTGGTATCAGCTATATCAGCTCACTCTCCAAAGCGCTCCCGGTCCTGTCCCTAAGACAGCCGTTCAGGATGAACAACGTGTGAAACAGGCTATCCTCTATATACAGGAACATTTCATGGAGACAGTAACGCTGGAAGATATCTCCAGCTCTATCATGGTCAGCAAAAGCGAATGCTGCCGTTGTTTCAAACGTACCTTAAATGTAACACCTTTTGAATACCTTATGAAATACCGTATTCTGGAATCAACCAAGCGAATGCACCGCAAGCCGCTGGATTCCATATCTGAGATTGCTGGTTCTGTCGGCTTCAATAATACCAGCTATTACAATAAGATATTCAAGAAATACATGGATTGTACTCCTACAGAATATCGCAATACTATCAAAAAAGAACTTCCCAAACTGACTTGAAAGAACAGAACAAAAATGCTATTGTAAGATAGCTGTTTTTGTTATGCAACAGCATGGAGGTCTATTATGAAGAAATTGCGAAATATTATTCCCATGTTACTTTTTCCTATTATCATATTATATCTGTTTGAGTGGTATACACATAATCCGTTCACTACCATGAAGATCAGAATCCAGCTTCTCAATATTGTACTCTTTGAGTTGATCATGGCACTTCTGCTCTTCCTGTTCGGAAAGCTCAAGACCGCTCTTCGCTGTCAGACTATCCTGTTCATGATAATCGGTCTTGCGAATTACTACGTACTGGAGTTTCGCTCCGCGCCTATCATGCCCTGGGATATCCTGTCTATCGGTACTGCTGCCAGTGTTGCCAACAATTTCAAATACACACTCAGCAAAGAAACTGTTTTCGTACTGATCGGATTTGTGATTCTGATTCTTCTGGAATCTAAAGTCACCCTGGAATTAAAGAAAGACTGGCGTATCAGAGTCGGTGGTGTTCTGGCGTCCTTTGCACTGTTGTGGGGCTTCACTGCCATGCTGCATCAGGACAGCACAGTTGCCCGGTTCAAGCTCTATGACAAGCTGTTCACCCCTACTGTTATGAGTAAGCGTGACGGTACTGCTGTCGCTTTTCTGATGGAGTTAAAATATATCGTGGTAGAGAAGCCTGACGGCTATAACAAAGAGGACGCCGCTGCACTTCTTGCTTCCTATGATACCAACGATACAGAATCTGCGACACATACACCTAATATCATCGTTATCATGAACGAAGCTTTCTCTGATCTGTCTGTGCTCGGAGATTTTGAAACGAATGAGGATTATATGCCTTTTCTCCATTCTCTGATGCAGGAAGGCACTCCCAATACCATATCAGGGCATCTGAATGTGTCTGTCCTTGGTGGTAATACTGCCAATACAGAGTTTGAATTTCTGACCGGTAATACCATGGCTTTCCTGCCACAGGGCAGTGTTGCCTACCAGCAATATGTGAAAAGCAATGATTATTCCATTGCCACTTATCTGAAATCCAAGGGTTATGATACAATTGCCATGCATCCATATAATGCTTCCGGCTGGGACCGGGATAAGGTATATCCTCTGCTTGGATTTGATACCTTCTACTCTCTGAAGGACTGGGTCAATCCGGTAAAAATACGTAAATATGTCAGCGATCAGTCCTGTTATGACAAGATCATCGAATTATATGAGCAGAAAGACGCCAATACGCCTTTCTTCCTCTTTAATGTCACCATGCAGAATCATTCTTCCTACAGTGAAGAATATGATAATTTCCATCCTGATATTACAGTAGAAGGCACAAGCTCTAAGATTCTTCCCAATTATCTGTCTCTGATCAAATTATCCGACCAGGCCCTTTGTAACCTGATAGAGTATTTCTCCAAGGCAGATGAGGATACAGTCATTGTATTCTTCGGCGACCACCAGCCCTCCAATTCTGTGGCTGCACCAGTCTGGAAGCTCAATGGCAGATCCGGCGATTCACTTACAGAAGAGGAAGAAGCCCGTCGTTATAAAGTGCCTTTTATCATCTGGGCAAACTATGACATTGAAGCAGCCAGCAACGTAGAGACAAGTGCCAATTATCTGGGCGGTCACGTATTGCGTGCCGCAGGACTTCCTCTCTATGATTACAGAAATTATCTGTCACAGCTTGAAGGGCAATACCCTGTCCTGACTGCAATCCGTGCTGAAAATGCCCAGGGTATCAGTACTCCCGTAAAAGATGTGAAAAGTACTTTACAAGATTATATGACATTACAGTATTATAATATATTCAGTCAAAAATAAGTGGAGATCAAGAAGATGAAAACCAAAAAAAGTTTTACTTTCAACAAGTTATATTTATTTGCTTTTCTTATTCCTGCTGTCATTATGCTGGTAATCTTCGCCATCCGTGAAATCTATCCATTTGGCGACCGTTCTTTCCTGCATATTGATATGTACCATCAGTATTTTCCTTTTCTGGTGGAATTCTATCATAAACTGAAAAATGGAGAGAGTCTCTTCTATTCCTGGAATACCGGTATCGGCTCCAACTTTCTGGCTTTGTATGTCTACTATCTGGCAAGCCCTACGAACTGGCTGGCCATTTTCTGCCCGGAAGGACACCTGATGGAATTCATCACCTATATGGTGGTCATCAAGACAGGTCTGTGTGGCACGACCTTTGCTGTATATTTAAAGAAGCATTTCCACACTGACACCTGGGCTATTTTGTTCTTTTCCACATTCTATGCCCTGTCCGGTTATATGGCCGCCTACAGCTGGAATGTCATGTGGCTGGACTGCATCGTGCTGGCGCCGATCATCATTCTGGCTCTGGAAAAGCTCGTAGAACAGGGAGATGGCAGACTCTATTGCATGATGCTTGCCCTGTCCATCCTGTCCAACTATTATCTGTCCATTATGATCTGTATCTTTCTGGTTCTGTACTTTATCGTATTACTTGCAGGCAGGAACTCGCACAATCAGGATATCTCAAGACCGCTGGCAGTTCCAATTCCAGCCCGTCTTCAGAATTATTATGTAAAAGCCATTATCCGATTCGGAGTCTACTCCCTACTTGCCGGTGGTATTGCCGCAATCCTGCTGCTGCCAGAAGTTGCAGCACTGAAATTTACAGAATTCAGTGATATTAATTTTCCTAAAACAGTGAAGTCCTACTTCTCTGTCATTGATATGCTGGCAAGGCACTGCTTCAATGTAACAGTAGAGACCGGACTGGATCACTGGCCCAATATTTACTGTGGTGTCGCAGCATTTCTTCTCCTGCCTCTTTATATCATGCAGAAGAAGATTCCTATCCGTGAGAAAGCACCTAAGCTGATTCTGCTGGCTTTTATCCTGATCAGCTATTCAACCAATGTACTGAATTTCATCTGGCATGGTCTGAACTATCCTGACTCATTGCCTGCAAGACAGTCCTTCCTGTATATCTTCCTGCTGCTTGCCATGTGTTTTGAAGCTTTTCTGCACATCCGTGAGCATTCAGGTAATGAGATCATGGGACTTTTCCTTGGTGTACTGGCTTTTATCCTGTTATGTGAGAAGCTGATCACTGATGATTCCTTTACAGGAGCATGTTTCCTGTTCACAGGTATCTTCCTGATATGTTATGCCGGTCTCATCCACGGATACAGACTGCATCAGAATGCCTCTCAGATACTGGCAATCCTGACCTTTGCCCTAGTTATCGCAGAATCCGGTGCCAACATGTACCTGACCAGTGTTTCTACTGTATCAAGAAGTACATATCTGGCCAACTATGATTCTTATCAGACACTGACTAAGCGTACCATGGAAGAAGAGGACGGTGATTTCTTCCGTTTTGAGAAATTCGCACGAAGGACACAGAATGATGCCATGTTGATCGGTTTTCCATCTGCCTCCTACTTTTCTTCCACCTCCAATGCTCTGGTAAAGGATTTCTATGAGAAATACGGTATGAAGAGCAGCCGTGTATACTACTGTTATGACGGTGCCACGCCGATAACAGCCGCATTACTGGCTAACCGCTACATGTTGTATACAATAGACAGAGGCTATGATACACTGTTTAGCCTGGCTGATACAGAAGGCAAATTATATCTGTACCGCAACAATTATTCCCTGCCTTTGGGATTTATGATTTCTTCCGATATGGTATCTTCCTCTGATATGGCTACCATCACAGCTCACCATAATGCTCTGACAGGCGCCGCTTATGACAGCTTACAGCCACAGTCGTCAGATGATTCCCTGGAGGAGCTGTTCAGCAGCGCAGATGATGTGGAGGAGAATATGCATGAGGATGACACGGTCAGTTATGTAGATCAGCTTAATCCTATTGAACGTCAGAATTATCTGGTAAACACTCTGGGTATTCAGGAAGATGTATTTCTTCCTGTCACAGTAGAACAGGATGGTGGACGTGCTACAGTTGACGTGGAAACTTCTGCCCACCTGTATGCTTATACCAGCAATACCAAGATTGATAACATTAAGCTGCGTTACGGTTCTGAAGATAAGACCTTCAAGACCATCAAAAAGAAATACATTCTGGATCTGGGTTATCATGAAGCCGGTTCTTACCTCACTCTGACCTCTGAAAATGGCGAAGACCTGAATCTGGTTGTCTACAGTGTAGATGAGGATGTCCTTGGCAAATTCACAGACAAACTAAGCCAGCAGACCATGACTGTAGATTCCTATAATGAGACCCATATGAATGGTCATATTACAGTTACGACTCCTGGCGAACTGGTTCTGTCCATCCCTTATGAACCAGGATGGACACTACTGGTTGATGGTAAAGAAGCTGCTATAGATCTCTTTGAAGATACCATGATCAGTACTTATCTGACAGAGGGTGAACATACAATAGCGCTCTCCTACTATCCTGAGGGATTTAATGCCGGTATACTGATTACTGTAATCAGTCTTGTTATCTTCGCCGGATTATGGATACTGATTCAAAAGCAAAACAGAAAGTAAACAACAAAATGCCTTGCGGTCTTATTCTGATCCGCAAGGCATTTTATTTATTCTTTGACCAGCTGCAATCCACTGATGTCAGAATCAATTACTAAGGAATAATTCGTATAATATACAACAAAGCCTGGTTTTGAGCCATTGGGTTTCTTTACATTCTTTTTCTGCGTGTAGTCAATCTCGATCTTCTCCTGACCTTTTGCCTGTGAATAATACGCAGCAAGTCTTCCAGCCTCTTCATAGGCTCTGTCTGTCATTTCCGCACCATTGGTCTTCACGATTACGTGAGAGCCGGGCATGCCTTTTGCATGGAACCACCAGTCATTACCTGTGGCGAACTTGAATGTAAGTTCCTCGTTCTGATAGTTATTCTTTCCTACGTAAATATCAAATCCATCACTACTGATATAGTGAAAAGGCTTACTGGTTATCTTCACACGTTTCGTACCGCCTTTTCTTCTGATATAACCACTCTCTATCAGCTCTTCCTTAATCTGCACCAGGTCTTCTTCCTTCTGCGCAATATCCAGCGCTGTACTGATGGATGCAAGATGCTCGATTTCTTCTTTCGTCTCCTGTGTTAAAGTAGTCAGTGCCTCATAAGTACGCTTCAGCTTCTGATATTTATCAAAATACTTCTTCGCATTCTCTCCGGCTGTCAGCGTAGGATCAAGAGGAATCGTAATCATCTCGTTAGTATAGTAATTCAATGCTTCCAAAGACTTGGCGCCCTCTGCTGCCCCATATCCGTAGGTATTGAGCAATTCCCCATAGATACGGTATTTTTCTCTCTTCTGCGTATCTTCCAGCTGCTTCACCTGTAGATCATATTTCTTCACATTACGTTCCATGGCAGTCTGCACTACACGGCGCAAGTCTACGGAACGCTGACGTATTCTGGTGACAATATTCTTCTCCGCATAATAATGCTCTATCAGTTCAGACATACTATCATACAGTACAACCTTGTCATCTGCATAGGAAGTCAGCCTGACAGCGGCATATTCTGCCGGCTGGTTGTTCTCGTATACTACATTAGGGACGAAGCTTCCCTCTTTCACATCTTTCATAATCTGTAAGAAGATGCTGCAGACCGCATCCATCTCTGCCTCTGTCAGCTCTCCTGATGGCTTATCTGCATCCACTCCGGCACGATAGCAGACTTCATGGGCTATGCAGGGTGAAATACCGGTAAAGCTCCCATAGATTGCCTTAAATACCGGTCGGGATGCCGCTGTCAGTACTCTGTGTATTTCCTCTCTGGAAACTGTAAGGGGGTCTTCTTTATCCTGTGTATTGGGAATAAAATACTCTCTTCCCGGCAATACCTCACGAACAGAGCTGACCATACCTGATATATGCTTAATACTGTCTATGATCATATTCTGATCGTCATAGAAAATAATATTACTGTGCTTACCCATAAGCTCAATGACCAGATATTTCGTACACAGATCTCCCAGTTCATTGAGATGCTCCAGCTGCAGCTTCACGATACGCTCCAGTCCCATAGGCTGATCCACTGCTACGATTCTTGCATTTTGCAGATGCTTACGCAGCAGCATGCAGAAATTCGGTGCTGTCATAGGGCTTGTCTTATTTTCCTGCGTCAGATACAACAAAGGCAATGATGCATCTGCAGACATGATTACCCTGACCTGCCCTCCATTGTTCTTGATCGTAAGAAGCAGTTCATCCTTCTCAGGCTGGGCAATCTTATAGATTCTGCCTCCCTCTATCTGATTCTTCATTTCTCTTACGATGGATGCAATCGTAATTCCATCAAAAGCCATATCTTACCTCCGAAAAAAAGCCACTTCCTTATGAAGTGGCTTTGTGTAATCTTAATTGTTGTCGATCAACCAATCGTACATCTCCTGATACTTCAATGCTGACACGCTCCATGAATAATCTGTAGCCATGGCTCTGTCAATAATCTTATTCCATTCACGTTTCTTATCATAATATATCTTCTCAGCATAACGAATGGTATTCAGCATCTCATGGGCATTGTAATTGGAGAAACTAAATCCAGTGCCCTTACTCTCATATTCGTTATAAGGCTCTACCGTATCTTTCAAACCACCAGTCTCACGTACAATAGGAACCGTACCATAACGAAGTGCCATTAACTGACTCAGTCCACATGGCTCGAACAGAGATGGCATCAGGAAAGCATCACAGGATGCATAGATTCTGTGGGACAGCTCTTCTGAATAATAAATATTGGCAGATACCTTGCCGTGATATTTCCAGTCAAAATGTCTGAACATATTCTCGTACTTCTCTTCACCTGTACCAAGAACCACCAGCTGTATCTCATCCTGGCAAAGCTCATCCATTATATATGCCACAAGATCCATACCCTTCTGGTCTGTCAGTCTGGAGACGATACCGATCATCATCTTCTTATCGTTCTCTTCCAGTCCCAGCTGTTTCTGGAGGTCACGCTTGTTCTTGATCTTCTCCTTACGGAAATTATCAGCATTATACTTACGGATAATATACTGATCTGTCTGCGGATTATACTCATTATAATCAATACCATTCACAATACCACGTAAATCCTTGCTTCTGGCATTTAACAGTCCATTCAGATGTTCCCCATAGAAATCAGTCTTGATTTCTTCTGCATAAGTCTGGCTTACTGTGGTAATTGCATCTGCATAGGTAAGTCCACCCTTTAACAGGTTACCGTCCTTGTAATACGCCAACTTGTCCGGTGTGAAATAGGAATTATCCAATCCTGTAATATTCTGTACTGTTTTAATGTCATACACTCCTTGGAACTTCAGGTTATGAATCGTCATAACAGACTTGATTCCACGGTAGAACTCTCCGCCTGCAAAACGCTCTTTTAAGTACACCGGCAGAATACCTGTCTGCCAGTCATGACAGTGAATCACATCCGGTCTGAAATCAATGACCGGAAGGATAGACAATGCAGCCTTAGAGAAGAAGACAAATTTGGATATCTCTTCAACGATATTATCCCCATAAGGCTTGAAGCCGTTAAAGAATTTCTCATTATCAATAAAGTAATAAGTAATGCCTTCATACTCTGTTTCCATGATACCTACATATTCATTCATTCCCATGAAATCCATGTAAAAATGTGTCCTGTATCTCATCATGGACTTTACTTTATCGCTCATGCACATATACTTTGGCAGAATGACCCTGCAATCGAAATATCTCTTGTCAAAATACTTAGGCAACGAGCCTACAACATCGGCAAGACCTCCGGTCTTGATAAATGGTACTCCTTCTGAAGCTACAAACAATATTTTCTTCATATCCCGTTGAACTCCTTCTCATTTTCTTTTGAAAGAACGATACATTTATCTAAATTATACACCAGTTGACCCGATAATGTAAAGAATAGACTCATAACTTTGTCATATTCTTATGTCAACGCATATTAAGTCTGATTTTATCAGCAATAAGCGCTATAAATTCTGAATTAGTAGGTTTGCCTTTTCCTATATTAATGGTATACCCAAACAGCGCATCCAGGGTCTCCATTTTGCCCCTGCTCCACGCCACTTCTATGGCATGTCTGATGGCTCTCTCTACTCTGCTTGGCGTTGTCTGATATTTCTTGGCAATAGATGGATACAGTATCTTGGTAATGGAATTAAGCATCTCCACATCTTCCACAGACATCATGATAGCCTCTCTCAGATACTGATATCCCTTAATATGCGCCGGTACTCCGATCTCATGGATCATGTCTGTAACATCCTTCTCCAGATTGTATTCCTTCGCTATCCTCTTCTCTTCCCCGACCTGATTCTGTTCGTATTGTCTGCCGGAAGGTACTGTAATCATAATCTGAAATTCTTTGTCTTTGGAAATTAAATCACTTATCATGCGGAACATTCTTTCATTATCCTGTTGTGTTACTACTTTAAGCTGCTCCATTCTATTCCTCTCCAATTTCCAACAGTTCCTGTGCAAAGCATTGTTCATTTTGCCGCCTTTGCCCATTCCCTGTCTAAATACACCACAATTTGGCAAGTTCCATTATAAAGATGCCCACTTGCATGTGCAACTGCTACTTATCGCAGGAAATACGGCATTTATGCAGCTTTTGCGTATTTCTTCCATAAAAGACAATAAAACAGCCGAATAATTTGTCTGCCATGGTCGAAACGGGCAGGAAATTATCGGCTGTTTCTTATGCTCTTTGACATTTCATAGTGACTTTGCATTCATACATTCTACCATCTGCTTTTCTGTATATTTCTTTTGCACCAAGATCCGGTTCTTCTGCCTTACTGCAAAAGCCATATGCAGGCCTGGATTTGCTTTAAAAACTGCTGGTTGTTTCCATAAGAAATTAACACTGGAAATTATTTTTCTATATTTTTCTAAAAATCAGTTGACATTTTGCTCAAATATTAGTATATTAAATAAGTCGGTTGCGACAGTAACTGATACGCTGATTGTGGGGTCTTAGCTCAGCTGGGAGAGCATCTGCCTTACAAGCAGAGGGTCACAGGTTCGAGCCCTGTAGGCCCCATCATTTTTATTCAGTGTTCATATCGTAAATGGCGAGATAGCTCAGTTGGCTAGAGCATGCGGTTCATACCCGCAGTGTCGAGGGTTCGAATCCCCCTCTCGCTACTAAAAAGAAGTATTGGAATCCAATACTTCTTTTTCATTTTGTATAACTCTGAATAATTACGTTTATTTATTCTTTATGCCTTATTTTCCCTTAGTTTAGATACAAGCAGCGGCACTTCTGCGATCAGCATGGCAAACCACCCACATAAGTATGCAAAAGGCAAGGCTGCCATTCCAAGCTTACATACAAATACAAGGGGAATCGCTGCCAGCACTCGCACACCCATATTGATAAAGCTGCTCCAGAGTGTGACTTTCAAATCTCCGATTCCTCTAAAGTAACCCTGAATACCATTCGTTGCAGCCGGTAACAGATACATCAGTGCAATCAGATGCAGGTACTGCACACCATGCCTTACGACCTCTTCATCATTTACGAACAAAAGCATCAATGGTCTAGCAAACACAAAACAAATGATACATACGATAATTCCATATATGATCTCTATCTTCATGCCACAGCGAAAGCCCTCCCTGACTCTCTCTTTCCTGCCTGCCCCTTCATTCTGTGCCAGCAGGGAAGTCATGGCATGCGCAATATTCTGCTCCGGTGTATAGGCGAAATCATCAATTCTGTTGACTGCTGCAAAAGCCGCCATCGCCGCAACGCCCATGGTATTGACGATTGCCTGTATACCCAACTTACCAAGCTGCACTGTCGCCTGCTGCATGGCACTGGTCCAGCCATACTGCACAGTGCGGTAAAATGCCTTCTTGTCAAAACGAAACCATCTCCTGCCCAGGCACAGCACCGGAATCTTCTGCTTAATATAAAGAATACACAACAGACTGCTCAGTGCTTCACTGATGACCGTAGATAATGCGCATCCTTCACTGCCCCAATGCAACACCACAACGAAAAACAAGTCTCCTAGAATATTAAATACCGAACTGATCATCAAGAAATACAATGGTGTCTTACTATCTCCCATTGCTCTCAGCGCATTGGCAAAGAAATTATAGATAAAGGTAAAGATCAATCCCATAAGTATAATGCGCAGATATACCGTTGCTATGTGCATAATGCTCTCATCAGTCTGCATGATGCGGAGCAATGCAGGTGCCGCAATGATACTGATTATGGATATCAGCACTGAAAATATGATACCGCCAAGAAGAGTAGAACTCAGCTGCAGCTCCAGCTTCTCATAGTCCTTCGCACCATACTGCATACTGATCAGCACACCGGCTCCCATACACAATCCACTTACAAATAATATAATCAACGTCATCAATGGATTGCTGGTTCCCACTGCCGCCAGTGCATCCTCTCCCACGAATTTGCCGACAATGATACTGTCCACGGCATTATACATCAATTGAAACAGATTACCCAATACCAGTGGAATTGTAAATGAAATCAATAAGGGCGTGATTTTGCCCGTTGTCATATCCTTTGTCATAACCAAACATACCTTTCTATTATATTTCCTGTATTCTTCCTGCATTACTTTACTCTTTCCTTTTTTTCTTGTAAAGTCCCTGCCAGTCTTTCATTGTTATCTATTTCGTCATAAATAGCAATTATTCTCGTATATTTTTGTAGATTTCTGACTTTTTATGTTATATAATGTATATTGTATTATTTTTACATGCAATATAATTTACTTTATATCAAGGAAATACCTATTATTTATGCACTCCGAGAATCATTCATTTCAGGAAAATTCCCGGAAGGCATTATTACATGAAGGAGGATACCCAAATGGAAAAAGACAAAATTTTCCGCTACAACGACCAGTCAGAACGTTACCATAGTATGAATAAAATCTATATTCTGGCTACAACAATTCTGTGGTTACAATTTATCATCTATCTATTGTTGAAGCTCAATTCCAACAGCATTGTATCTATCACAGCTTATAGTAATCTGGCTCTGATTGCTCTCTTTGCGATTGGCAATGTGATCATTTTCGTACGTCAAAAAGGAGGCAGTCTCTTAAAGCGTGTTGTTATCTTCGATGTGGGAATTGAATTTCTGCTTCTTGGCATGCAGACCAATGCAGAATTTCTCTATTATGCTCTGATTACAATTCTTGCACTGTTGATTCCCTACTATGACCGCAAACAGTTCAAAAATGCCTGTGCTTCTTATACGATACTCTACACAATTGTAGTAGCAATCCGAATCTTCAAGGGCATTTTCCAGGCTGATGTAGATGCCTTTTGCCGTGTTATCTGTGTCTATCTGCTGCTGTTCATCGTGTATAGAATAGGCACACTGACCAAGCTCTTCAGTGATGATGCCCTTGGTTCCGTAGCCGCCCAGAGTGAGAAACAGCAGGCGATGTTCGATGGCATTGTAGACATCTCCAAAATAATACATAGCGAGACAGCAAAGAGCAGTTCTCTTGTAGATGAACTGGTAAATGTTACCCAGACAGTAGCAGGCAATATGAAAAATATCGCCACTGCTTCCCATACCACTTCACAGAATATCGAAGAACAGAACAACATGACCAGAAGTATCCAGACAGCTATCGAGACTACAGGTGAACACTCAAGACAAATGGTA
Organism: Roseburia sp. CAG:10041_57; assembly: GCA_001916965.1. GTDB lineage: Bacteria > Bacillota > Clostridia > Lachnospirales > Lachnospiraceae > COE1. The sequence goes on along the minus strand of MNTL01000055.1, from coordinate 17,261 downwards.
AGTGTTGCCACTGAATCCAATGCAAGCATCCAGGAAAATATCAAGGTAATGGAAAGTCTGAAAGCACAGTCAGCACAGATTGCCTCTACCAATCATGAAGTGACTGCTTCTATGGCAAAATTACAGGAGAAGACCGCTGAGGTTGAAAATATTGCCGGTATGATTCTTAATATCTCCAGTCAGACCAATCTGCTGGCTTTGAATGCTTCTATTGAAAGTGCAAGAGCCGGTGAAGCTGGACGTGGATTTGCTGTTGTAGCAGATCAGATCAGACAGTTAGCAGAACAGACCAAACAGTCAACCGAAGAAATCACAAGAATCACTACTGAACTAAGCATGAATGCAAATGATGTCGTAAAATCCATTGAAAGCTCAATTGATGCAACCAACGACCAGAATGATAAGATTATCAGCGCTGCTGCTTCTTTTGAACAGCTCAATGCCAATATGGCTAAGTTAATTCAGGATATCGGTGCTATTGACCATCAGATCTCCGGTCTGTCCGAATCCAATAACCGTATTGTAGATAATATCTCCCAGCTGTCAGCTGCTACTCAGGAAGTAACTGCCAGTGCCGAGCAGGTAGAGCAGATGAGCGACGACAACTTAAATTATGCCAACGAAGTAAAAGACACTATTAATCAAATCGTTGACACTTCCAACGGATTAAAGAAATATCTCTAAACAGCACAAACCCCGCCATATACCAAATGGCGGGGTTTGCTTATTAAGAAAGGAGCAGATACAGATATTCCTGTTCCAGAATCGAATCATCAAAATTCTCTTTCCAATATTCTGCCATGCCCTCTGCATTATGACCAATGATTCTGATGTAGAGTGAATAAAAAGTCTCTACTGTCTTCTCATCATATTCTCCCAGCAGGAAAACTGACATGCGTGTCATGACATATTCCAGTATAATCGCCTGAAAGTTCTCCGTTAATTCTCCCAGATCATCACTGACACAATCTGAGAATATCTCTGCTGCCATGACTCTCTGTGCCAGTCCGTCAAAGCATGCAAATCTCTGCTTATGTTCTTCCCAGGTATCACATGCCTGCATACGCAGTTTTGCAGCCGTCTTCGTATCCGTCTCTGGATACCATCTGTCTACTGTATCTGCAAGCTCATACACATAGTCCCGATACATGGGCAGCTCTTTATAATATTCTGTTACATTCCAGAAGGTCTGGCATAATTCCTCCATAACATCCTCTATTGGAGTCTGCATCTTCCCCCAGAATAATGCCTTTTCCCGCAGATTCTCAGGGTCTCCGTAGACTTCCAGACAGTCATCCACATTCTCCTCTGTATCGCAGTCCAGACATTCATGCAGCAGGGAGAATCCAAGCATAATACGCTCAACAAACATAAATTTCTGATATATGCTCTCCCCCTGAATCATGGCAATCAGCTGATTCCTGACTCTGTATTCCATGGGAAACTGAATCCCCTGCTCACAATCACCTGTTACCTGAAGTCCAAGACCCCCTTTCAGTCCCGCCAGCATATCCATAACAACCGGACATGCCCCGGACAGGGAATACTCGGCAATCAGTACCTGTTCTTTATTTTGTTCTTTATCCTGTTCATCCAACTCTGTGATTTCATTTCTTTTGCGTGGAAAATGGGCACAGGTATCACACAGATACCCATCCCCATGTTTGATTACTAACTTGCATAAGCCCTGACTATCCAGTAACAGACAAGTCCCTGCATCATCAGTTGCCATTTCCCGTGGTGCTTCTTCCTCATCACGTGGAATGGTATATTCCATTAAATAAGCCGTATCCCCATGACTCTGCCATTTCTCGCAGGTTTTCCTATCTACCTTGATAGACCAGCCCTGACAGCAGGTCATCGGACACTGATCCGCAATACAATGAAAATCATCATATATCTGCGTCTTAATCGTTATCATTTACATTCTCTCCGGTGCTGAGAAACCAAGCAGATCAATGCATGTCTCCAGAATATCTCTTGTCAGGACAAGAAGGCTGATATAACCTGCTTTCTTCGTCTCATCCTCTTCTGCCAGAATCTTTGTCTCATGATAGAAGCGGTTAAACGCATTGGCAAGATCATAAATATATGCGCAGATCTTATGTGGAGCCAGCTCTTCATATGCTGCTTCCAGGCTGGCATTGTACTTGGCAATCTCCATCATCAGTGCTTTCTCAGAATCATTTACAGGTGTCTGGAAGGCATTCTCATCAATAGCAGCTCCTGATTCTTTGTATTTTGCAAGAATGGACTTGATACGTACAATTGTATACAGAATATAAGGACCTGTATCTCCTTCAAAGGAAGTAAATCTATCCATATCAAAGATATAATCCTTGCTTGCCTGATTGGACAAGTCACCGTATTTTAATGCAGCCAGAGCTACGATTCTTGCAGTCTCTTTTGCTTCTGCCTCATCTACTTCACGGTTATCTGTGATCTTGCGCAGCATTTCGTCATTAATCTCCTGAATCAGAGTCTCCAGACGCATAACACCGCCATCACGGGTCTTGAATGGCTTGCCATCCTTACCGTTCATTGTACCAAAGCCAATATGAACCAGCTTCGTCTCCGGTTTTACCAGCTTCGTCTTACGTGCACAGCGGAACACCTGCTCAAAATACAGCTCCTGACGCTTATCTGTCAGATAGATCAGCTCGTCAGGATGGTTCTGCTCCATACGCATCATGATTGTTGCAAGGTCTGTCGTATTGTACAGGGATGCACCGTCGGATTTCAAAATCATGCAGGGTGGTACTTCCTTGGTATCCGTCTCTTCTTTTACATCTACTACAAGGGCGCCATCGCTGACATAGGCATAGCCCTCTTTCTTCATATAATCTACCATGCCAGGAATCAGGTCATGTACTGTAGACTCGCCATTCCACAGATCGAATTCTACATTTAACTTCTCATAGTTTCTCTTTAAATCTGCTACAGATACATTGATGATATGATTCCACAATGCGCGGTATCCTCTCACGCCACTCTGTAATTTATAAGTACATGCCATGGAATCTTCCTTATACTGAGGATCTTCCTTGGAACGCTTGCTGGCAAATGGATAGATCTCTTCCAGCTCTGCGATGGTAAATGGAGGCTCTGTTGGATATTCTCCTGTGTAACTCTCATCAAAATACACCAGATCAGGCTTACGGATATGAAGCTCGTTCATAATCAGCCCCATTGGCTGTCCCCAGTCACCCAGGTGAATATCACCTATGATATGATGTCCCATATATCTGACGATACGTTTGATACTCTCGCCGATAACACCCGAACGAAGATGGCCTACATGGAGTGGCTTCGCCACATTCGGTCCGCCATAATCAATGACCATCTCCAGCGGAGTCTGAGCCTCTTCCAGACCAAACTTGTCAAAGGTACGCATCTCTTTTACATAGTTGCCTACAAACTCTCTGCTCAGAGTGAAATTCAAAAAGCCGGGTGCTACCGCATCCACTTTCTCAAATACCTGGCTGTCTGCCAGCTTCGCTGCCACATCATTTGCGATCATGATAGGAGCTTTCTTATATTTCTTGGCACCTGCCATGGCGCCATTGCACTGATATTCACATAAATCAGGTCTGTTAGAGATAGATACTTTACCCAGTTCTTTCTCGTAGCCTGCTGCTTCAAAAGCCTGCATTACTTCTTCAGAAATTAAATCCAGAATCTTTTTCATTTCTTATCTTTATCCTTTCTTCCACTTACGAACACCATTCAAAATCATGTATAAATATACTTTCTATTGTATACTATTTATAGAATACTTTTTATTGAACAGTTACCTTTTCTTATCATATATGCTTTTGAATCAGTGTGCAATAGATTTTTCAAGTTCTTTCCTTCTTCTGGTTCTCACGTTCTATTTTGGAATAGATGCAGCCACAATAATCCTGTCTGTACAGGTCATATTCTGCTGATAATTCGATGGAACGCTTATATCCATTCTTTTTCTTGAAATCCGATACAAGCCATGGTATATGGTATTCACCGGATAATCTTTCACCGATTTCATTAAGCTTAGCTGCATTTTTAAGTGGACTGATCGTCAGCGTAGTAGTAAAATAATCTGCTCCCATATCTGCTGCAAGCTGTGCGGTCTTTCTAAGGCGCAGTTCATAACAGGCAAAGCATCTCTCTCCACCTTCATGGCACTGTTCCAGCCCTTTTGCAATCTGATAAAAGGCTTCTGTCTCATAATCGCCTTCTATCACATCTATCGGATAGTAAAGGTTCTGTGCATTGTATGCTGCAATCAGTCTCTTCTGTTCTGCCACACGTTTGCGGTATTCTTCTTCCATGGAAATATTCGGATTATAATAAAATACTGTGATTTTAAAATACTGTCTGAGATATTCCAGACAATAGCTGCTACAGGGTGCGCAACAACTGTGCAGCAAAAGACTGGGTGTCTCTTTCCCTGCACTGAGCTGCTCGATTATTTTATCCAGTTCCTTCTGATAATTACGTACTTGATTCATTCTGTTTATTTCCACGCCTTTCACTACCTGAACATATTCATTCTTCACACGATGTATGGGATACATACAGATGCACAGCCTCTGACAACAGTTCAATATCAATCGGCTTGGTCAGATGCATTGTCATACCGGCAGCCAGGGACTTCTGTACATCCTCCGAAAATGCATTGGCAGTCAGCGCAATAATCGGTATCTTCCCTGCCATGGGATGACTGCTGCCTCGAATTGCCTTCGCTGCCTCATATCCGTTCATGACCGGCATCCGTATATCCATTAGTATCATATCATATTCTCCGGGCTTTGAGTGTTCAAATTTATCAACAACCTGACATCCATCTGTACAGATATCACAGACTGCCCCTTCAATCTGTAACAGATCCTCCAATATCTCTGCATTTAACAGGTTATCTTCCGCACATAAGAACCGGATTCCTTCCAGCCGGTTATAGTCCGGCTTTGATTTATCCTCTATGAATGCCTTTTGCAGCTTCTTATCTGCAATTCTAAAGTCCAGGATTACTTCAAAACAGCTTCCTTCTCCCAATGTACTTTCTACATCTATACTGCCACCCATCATGTCCACGAGGTTCTTTACGATCGTCATGCCAAGTCCCGTTCCCTGGACAGAATCCATCTGTGTGTTTTCCTCCCTGCTGAATGACTCATATATCCTGCCCAGATATTCCTGACTCATCCCAATTCCATTGTCTTTTACCCGAAAACACAGCTTGGCATAATTTCCGGAAGTCTGGTCTAATTCAAATACGTCAAGACTGACGCTTCCGCCATCTGATGTATATTTGATTGCATTGGACAAAAGATTGCCAAGAATCTGGATTACCCCGCCTTTGTCTCCGCATAACCACTCATGGCGCAATTCATGCGCTGTGATAGCAAAGGTCAGTCCATTGGCTTCTGCCTGCGTGCTGAAACCAGCTTCAAGCTGTTTTAATATCTCCTGTATATCAAACTCCGCCATATTCATGACAGCCTTACCGCTCTCTATCTTGCTCATATCCAGTATGTTGTTGATAATCTCAAGAAGCTGCTGGCTGGAGGCTTTGATTTTTCTTACATATTCTGCATTTTTATGTGTCTGCTGTGCATCATGTTCCAATAGCTCGGCTAGTCCGATAATCGCATTCATAGGAGTCCGTATATCATGGGATATGTTTGCCAGGAATGCACTTTTGGCATGATTGGCGCTCTCTGCAGTCTTATAGGCTGTCTGCGCCGCCAATACAGCATTGGACAGCTCTTTATTATTCTTTCTCTCCGCATCCAGAACCTCTTTATGCTGCAGCCGCACAGTATAGAATATGAAGAATGAACTGATCAGAACCAGAATCCCCATAAATACCAATACCATCACCACTGTGGAATTCACAAGCCTGACCGTATTGACCGCCACATAGGAGGAAGGCACAAGAAACAGCAATGTCCAGTCTGCATTCTTCATCTGATACAACGCATAATAATATTCTGTTCCCTGCAAAAATGCATTGGAATAAGCAATTCCTGACTTTTCCAAGGTCTGTCTGGTCTCTTCAAAGGAACTTCCATGTACATATTCCATATTTTCAAGCACTGCATAAGTGTTATTGCCTTGCAGTATTTCTCTGGATTGACTGTTAAAAAGCTTCACACCATTCTTATCCGTCACATATACAGTGTTATTGCCATCATACGCAGAACATTCAAAATGTGGGTTGAACATTTCCATATCCTGCACAACGCCATAATAAATCAGTGTAATATTATCTGTGTCACTATTAAATGATATATCATTATTCAATCTCTGTAAAAACATAATTGCAGTCATATTGCTAGTCATGGTATTGGAAACAAGGCTGATTCTCTGCGGCTCTTCCAGAAGATAATCCATAGCACAAAAAGCCCCTGTCAGTCCATCCTGCGTGTAGCACCTTCCAAGACTGTCTATTGCCAGCAGTCTCATTTTCTTATTCTCCAATTCGGAGAGTCTGGTCTGTCTACGCATAAAACGTATGAGTTGTTCTTCGTCTGGCAATACTACGTCTTTTAGATGGTTTATCTGTTCCTCCACCAGATCCCAGCGGTTCTCTACCACATCTTCCAGACCTGTAAACAGCTGTGTGGTGACTTCTTTCATCTGATTCAGGCGCTCTTCATACAGAACCTCTTCGTTATATCTGCTATACCTGTCCAGAAAAATATCAACCCACAGTGCCATGATCATGACAAAGCACACATATATGACAATAATCTGTAACCGGTGACTCCTTCTATTTTCCATGGGTATTACTCTCCTCCATGGATGTACAGCCAATCACAAAGCAGCAACATATGTTGCTGCTATTAATCCAGTTATTTTGCTTTTTTTCCATACAAATCGCTCCCTCATATATAAGCAAAAGTTTATATCACATGAGTTTATTATATGAAGTCCGCCGATTTTTGTCAATTGTTATGTCAGCTTTATTTTAGAGGTAAGTTACTGTTTCTGATAAATCTTTCCTGCTGTTATGGTTTGGAAGCGGTCCTGTTCACTCTGCTGCGATTCCAAGATCAAGAAGCATTAAAATTTCTTCATTTGAAGAAGATTCCGAGAGTACATTTATGCATCCATATAAATGACGTATTTTCTATAATTCACGCTCCATACAAATGAATTCTTTTTCAAAAAGGCTGCATTCTCCTACCTGCTGAAAGCCCAATGCTGTATAGCAGGCGATTGCTCCTGCATGTCCTTTTCTTACCAGGATGTGAACACCCTTCTTACCCTGTTCTTTCAGTGCATCAAAAGCATATCGCATCATTTCTTTGGCAATTCCCTGATTCTGCATATCCTCTCTGACGCACAATCTCGCCAATTCTCCTGCCGGCGCTATGTTCTCATCCCATACAGTCAGGCTGTCAACCTCTTGATCTTCATCAATTGAGATGGTGGCTATGAGCTCTCCCGCATCATTCTTCATTACAAACAGAGCATCCCTAGACAGGTCGAACTCTATGGTTTCTTCATTTGGATAATATTCATTCCAGTCTGCCGGTCCATACAACCTCGTCCTGTATAATTTCAATATAGCATTTCTATCCTCTTCTGCTGCTTTCTTAATTGTGTTCATTCTCATTAACCATTCCTTTATTCTCCTTTAATACAGACAAATCTTCTTATCTGTAAGTTTATCTCCTTCATATTGCAGCTTTATGGAGAAAAATGTTTCCTCTTCTGAAAGCAGCAATTCAAGAAATACCCTGTCGCCTTCCCATGTAGGAAGCTGCAATACCTGATCCTTAGCAACCCAGCACAAATCTCCTTCATTACATTCAGTCAGCTCACCTGTATATCCATCCGCAGTAAACACGCACATAAGCTCCGGCTCACATTCATTACTTATAAAAGTGACCAGCCCTCGAAATTTATATGATGTCAGGGTAAGCCCTGTTTCTTCCTTCACTTCACGCACAAGACATTCTTCTGGAGATTCCTGGCTCTCTACATGACCACCAACTCCAATCCATTTACCCTCGTTCATGTCATTGTGCTTCTTCACTCTGTGCAGCATCAGATATTTGCCATCATTTTCTATGTAGCATAAAGTTGTTGTTGTCATTTTGCTCTCAATTCCATCCTTTCCAGATACCCGGCTGATAACCGAGTGTGGACTGTTTTCCCTCTCTGTTTATTTATCTTTCTGCTATTAATTTAACGGTACTGCGTACAGATATGAAATCTCCCTTTCATCACGCAATTGCAGTAATTTCTCTTTCTGGCAGATCATTGAAAATCCATAAATGCGCAGTCCATCCTTCTTTACACTCTCAATCATTGTATCATACGGAAGTTCCTCATTACCATTTAAAATTTTCACAATCTGCGGATAATCACGCAGATAGCTTAACAGACTGATAAAATGTGTCTGCATTTTTTTTTCATCTTCCGCCATGTCCCACCTGGCAGTATCGCTGTTATCAAGCTGGCATAGATACGGATATGTCTCTCTGTCCCAGTCCAGACAGCTTCCACTTGGATTAATCAACATACCAAGGTGTCCCGAATTGCACATATAGCCTTCTTCATCCGATGTATAAACTGCACACCACAGGTTTGAATCCATTTCTCTGTCCTTTGCCCAATTATAAAAGTCAGCATAACCCGTCAATTCATCCAGTGAACCGTATGCGATATAATATGCCTTGTCATCCAGCTCATCAATAGATGCGTATGCTTCTTTAGCACTTCCTGCCGGTCCCCAGAATTCTTTGGTTTCTTCATCATAAAAACGCGTTCTTGTGTACTTTTCCACTTCCTTGGGCATGACAAATGTATTCCCATAAGGTGTTTTTAACACATCTGTATTATAAAGTGTCAGTTTTCCACGTTTTAACTTTCCATTCACTGTGGTAAATCTCCCATCGTAGGAAAATCCCTGTGGAATGGAGATACTGTAAGCTCCATAGCCTTCCGATACTGCATTTACCGTTCCCCGGTAAATGCCCGGCTGGAACATCTCTGAGTATACTGCTAAATCAAGGCTCATCCGGTCTGTTGTGATGGTTCCTGCTTCCTCATTTCTTCCCATAACCTGATTGGGATTGTAATAGAAGGCTGATATAACCTGTGGCAATACAAAAATCACACAAAGTACAATTGCAAGTACACCCGCTCCGATGACTGCACCCATTTTCAAGAAAGTTCTCCTGATGGTCTTCTGTATCATTTTTACAAAACGCTGTTCTTCTTCCGCTCCTGCATTGTTCTCCTTCGTCATGGCATCTGGCGCCTCTTCCTCATGCAGTGCTTCCAGTCCCGGGATTTCCTCTTTCTCATAAAGGTACTCACTGATGGCTTCCTGCTTCTCAACCGACTGCTCCACCTCTTGTTTCTGTTCCTCGTCTAATTTTCCTTCCTGATATAACTTTAACAATTCACGATAGGTCATAGTTGTTCTCCTCCATGTAAACCCGAAGTTCACGCTTTGCCCGATACGATAATACCCTCACATTTTCCGGTGTCATTTTCAAAATCGCCGCAATCTCTTTCTGTGATAGTTCTCCAAAATACTGCATGAGCAGAATCTCTCTCTTGCGTTGTTCCAACCTGTTCATTGCAAGATAAAGGATTTTGTTCCTCTCGCCTTTTAAAATCTCTTCCAGAACCTCCTGCGTCCCTGTATCCTGCATTTGCTGCGCTTCCTCAAGTGGCACTTTCTCTTTCTCCCTGTGATAATAGTTGAAGAGGAGATTGCGTGCTACCAGGTAGAGCCATGCCCGCATGTTCGTATGGTCATCTGGCAGTGAAAGCAGCGCTTTCAAGAAAGTTTCCTGCAAAAGATCTTCTGCAAGACTTTCCTTTTTACACAAAGAGTAGAGGTAAAGATATATTTCCTTGCGGTATTTCTGATAGAGCTGTTTTAATATATCTTTTTCCATAAGTCCTCCCCCTTCCTCACCTATATAACAGTTCAGTCCAGAAAATGTTACACAGAATTTCTTCTATTATATAAAAATATATAAAAAAATGGAGACAATTGTCCCCATTTTTACAGAAAGGAAATTAAAATTTCACTACTTCCGGTTCATGTGTAAATGATGAAAATGTAGCTGTAGCATTCTTAAAATAGAATACCTCTGTGTTGCCATCATCTGCTGAATACATCTTCTGCAATGATGGGTAAGCATCAAGCATGGACTGTCTTGCTTCTCTACGCTCATCTTCTACAAGCTCTCCTGCTACACGAAGCCATTCCCCATTCTTAAATGCACATATTTCTACCTTTGGATTTGCATGAATCTGCTTAGACACATCCTTTACCTTACCAGTCTGAATATACAGTCTGCCTTCAAAAATGTGAGCCGTTCCAAAAGGTCTCACTCTTGGCTGATCTCCTTCTACTGTTGCTAAATAATAGGTTTCTGCTTCTTTTAAAAATTTTTCTACTCTTTCCATGTTTTTATCCTTCCTTTATCAATACGTAAGAATTTGTAATGTATCTCTTCCTACTTCACACTGCAAGAACAGCACCTTCACTCCAGCTGCCTTTGCCTCCTCCAGTGCTTCGCCAAACTCCGGCTGCATGCTGATGTAAGGGCGTACTTCACTGACTCCTTCCATCTGAATCACAAAGGCAATGATGCATTCATAGCCAAGTGTTCTGGCTTTGGTAAGTTCTTTTAAGTGTTTCACTCCACGCTCAGTCGGTGCATCCGGAAAATATCCGCTTCCATCAATCTCCAGAGTACAGCCTTTTACTTCCATGAGATATTCCTGCTGATCTTTCACCATATAAAAGTCGATTCTGGAATCTCCGTATACATACTCCGGCTTCACCAGCGAATAGTCCTGCGTCTCCAGCCACTCCTGCACAACCTTGTTCGGTGCCTGACTGTCTATATTGACCCAGCCAAGCTTCTCCTTGTATACAGCAACCAGATCACATTTTGTCTTACGATTGGGATTATCCGATACCGCCAGCCTGACCTCGGCATTTGGTAACAAAAGCTCTCTGCACCGCCCGGTATTCTTCACATGTACCGTTTCCTCTACGCCATTGACCAACACATGTGCAATGAAACGATTCGGTCTGTCTATAAATCTTCCTTCTATGATTTCTCTATATCTCACGCCTTTTTCCCCTGGAAATATTTGTATACAAAATCAACCAGACAATTACTATCTGGTTGAAATGTATTCGTGAAGCATTTCATATACACATTCTTTTATATTTAATGCCGTTTTCTTTGACTCTGCAACATTTAATCCTATTCTCTTTGCCACACTCAAAAGATCATCTATATCGGGATTTATGCCATTTCCATTTACAGTAGTAGCATGTTCTCCACCTAAAGAATTACTGTAAGTAAGATCATATGCCGGTGATAACATCCATCTTTTTTCTGATGAATTATATAAAAATGTAAAGTTTTTAGAATGATCGTCCCTATTATGTGCAAATACATTAAAGCACATCAGTTTATAAAGCTTCCCACATTCTTCCATTGATTTGGTAAGCTGAAGCGTCAACTTCATAAGGATATCATAATCAAGATTGGGAATCCTGTGCGAAGTTTCCAACAACCCTGATGCCGAAACCATATGAATTTTTCCATTTTCTTCACTGTTTATGCGGTCAAATCTTCTTGTGCCAAAATATCCCTGAGTACGTTCTGATGGAAACAACCTTACTTCTTCAATATCAAGTCCACATTCTTTTGCACATATAGCATAGTCATATTCCTGCTTACCGATATCCTGACTATCATCCGAAGATGGAAACTTGATAATCCAGTCTTCCCCATCTACTTTTGTCAATATTTTAGGTCTTGCGCCACCAGAAGAACCACCCTTGGCAAACAGATAATCCAAATTATCATAAGTCTCTGTATTTAAAATGCGTTCACATTCTACAGCGATTTCATCTAACCTTTTTTCTTCCATAGTATCTGCGAGGGATATTACAGGTCGATAAGTAAGTGCCCCCATACCGGATGAACCTACTATTGCAAGTCTGTCCAGACTTCCCACTTCATATGGATTCATTCCATTTCTACGCATCAGCCTATCTACCAGTAATCTTCCCCAGCCATCTGGCAAGCTATCCGCAAATACTCCAAAAATGCCATCAAACGGATCTATTTTAGGCATAAATACCTTTTTCTCCAGCGGTAATGAAAAAGGGCTGATTGAAAAGCCATCTGCAATCCAGTCATTATCATATTCAAATACAGCCAAACGGTTTTGGTATAAAGCCATTGTACCTACGCGGGCATCATGATAATAAACTTCCAGCTTATTTATCCTGTTCATTGATTACCTCCTCTATTGACTGAAATGGTACTGAATCAAATAAAGTGTCCAGCTCTCCCTCCACTTCAAGAGCTATTGCAAGTTTTGTCAAAGATTGAAGGGAAATTTCACCACTTTGCTCAAATCTTTTGATTGACCCCAGACTTACCCCCGATTTTGCAGCCAAAGCTTTTTGTGTAATCTTTCTTCTCTTTCGTAACTTTACCATTCTATTGGCAATGTCATTATCAATTTCATTCCATGTTTTTTGATATAAGTTAATCATGCTAATATTTTAGCACTTTTCCGTGATTTTATCAATAAAGGCTAAAATATTAGTTCTCCTGATTCTTCCAATAATCTGGTGTGACGTCGCGTCCCATATCTTTAAGAAGCTGTCTGTCACTTCTGATTGTGGCACATGCTACGGTTGTGAGCATGTTGCCGGTAATTGTTGCGGATACACCTGACTTGAATGCAAGCTCTCCATCGTTGGTAAGCAGTGCACGTCCTGCTCCCAGTCGTATGTCTGCCTTGGGATTAATATATCTGAAAAAGGCAACTGTACGCAGTATCTCCGGCTCAGTCAGTCTCTCCAGCCCTTCTAATGGTGTACCAGAAATCGGCATCAGGGCATTGATAGGAATAGAATCCACACCGACTTCCGCCAGGCTGACTGCCATATCCAGTCTGTCCTCCCAGGTCTCGCCCATTCCTATAATTCCTCCTGAACAGGCGTACATGCCTTCTGCTTTGACTTTTTTCAGAGTCTCTATCTTCATATCATAGGTATGTGTCGTGCATATATTAGGGAAATTGCGTCTGGAAGTCTCTATATTATGATGATAGCTTGTTACACCTGCCTCATGCAGTCTGTGAAGCTGCTCAGCGCTTAAAAAGCCCATAGATGCACACAAATCTATCTTGCATTCCTTTTTCATTGTCTCGTAAGCATGTATTGCCTTGTCAAATTCCTCACCTGTAAGCGCTTTGCCGGCTGTTACGATAGAGAAGCGGTCTACTCCTTCACTCTCGTTCATTTTACATGCCTCTACAATCGTCTCTTCCGGCAAAAAGTCATAGACTTCACAATTTGTATGATTATGAGCTGACTGCGCACAATACTTGCAGTCCTCTGGACATTTGCCACTTCGTCCGTTTATGATCGAGCACAAATCCACCTTGTCTCCGATAAATTTCTCTCTTATCATATCAGCGCCCTTGCAGAGCTCGTCCAGATCACATGTTATAAAAAATGACAGGTCGTCATCCCTTGTGATTCTTCTTCCATCCATAATTTCCTGTGCCAGTGTGATTGCATCCATGTTTGTCTCTCCTGTATATCTGATTTATTTGATTGTCAACTTGTAATCATCCTTACGGTTTACAATGATAAATGAAAAGAGAAGGTTAGTCAATACTTTTTCATGCATCAGGCAAAGCCAGTCATTCTACCAGATCTTCATTACATGCTGCATGATAAGACTTACAACTGTGATTCCACACCAGCAGGATGCCCCTACAATAATAGGCTTACCACCTGTTTTAATGAGCTGTATCACATTGCTGTTTAATCCAATTGCAGCCATTGCCATAATAATCATGAATTTGGACAGTTCCTTAATTGGCTGAAATACTCCCGCATCCACACCCATATGTACACAGACCGTCGTAATAATCGCTGCAATCACGAAATAAAGTATGAACATTGGAAATGCCCGTTTTAAGCTGAACTTTGTAGTCTGTTTTCCTTCTTTTGTACTCTTTTTTGCCTGTATCAGTGATAATCCAAGCGTAATCGGTATAATGGCAAGTGTTCTTGTCAGCTTTACTGTCACCGCTTTATTTAACGTCTCACTTCCAAGATTCCACATGCTGTCCCAGGTTGATGCCGCAGCCGTTACTGATGATGTATCATTGATTGCTGTCCCTGCAAAAATTCCAAAAGGCTCTCCGTTCACTGTATCAAATCCTATGGCTTTTCCAAGTATTGGGAAGAAAATAGCTGCAAGCACGTTGAAAAAGAAAATTACTGCTATTGACTGTGCAATCTCATCATCATCAGCACCAATAACAGGTGCAGCTGCCGCAATCGCAGAGCCACCACAGATAGATGATCCAACCCCTACAAGTATAGATGTATTGGCAGGCACTTTAAGAGCTTTTTGTAATATCCATGCAATAATAAGTGACGTTGTGATTGTACAGATAATAATTGGCAGGGACTGCTTCCCTGTCTGAAAAATCACGCCGAGATTCATTCCAAAACCAAGTAAAACAACCGCCGTCTGCAGAATTACCCTCGATGTCCATTTAATTCCCGGTTCTGCCTTGCCTTTATTGTCCCAAAACATTGTAACAATCATTCCTGCTATAATGGCAATCACTGCGCCTCCTATAACAGGAAACATTTTTCCAAGTAACCATGATGGAATGGCTATTGCCAGGCAGACCAGAATACCACTCCCATTTTTCTTTATGAAATCCATTTGTTAATAACCTCGCTTTCCTATTATGTACGAATTGTATCACTAGACAACAATAAGGTAAAATTATATAATTCTATTGAACAATAAATTATTTTTATGATTAAGGTGATTATATGCTTGATTTTAGAACAGAGACATTTCTTACTGTATGTGAGACAATGAATTTTACCGCCGCGGCAAAACAGTTAAATATTACCCAGCCCGCAGTATCCCAGCACATTCATTTCCCAGCTTCTGCGTCTGCTTGATAATGGTCAGATCAGCTTGGCTATTGTAGAGGGAAATTATCCAAAAGAAAATTATTCTCATAAAAAATACAGCACAGAGAACTATATAGCGGTCTGTGCTGCATGTAATGAATTTATCTAAGGGCAAAGTCCTTCATCTATACAAAATAACCCCTATGCGGTAGAAGCTTTTATATTTCCCTTTTTATCTTATTATGATATACACCGTGTATACTGCATAAAGCGCAACCATACAGAATCCTTCGATTTTTCCAATTTTCTTTTTGGTTCCTGCAAATATCCATACAAACACTGTAAAAACAATAAGTACGCATAAATCAATAATGTTCTCAGTAATTATGCTGATTGGACTGATTGCTGATGCGATACCAAGTACCATAAGGATGTTAAACACATTAGAACCGATTGCGTTACCAAGTGCCATATCGACTTCATTCTTTTTCGCCGCAACTATTGAAGTCACAAGTTCTGGAAGCGATGTTCCTATGGAAACGATTGTAAGTCCGATAAGTGTCTGGCTCATTCCCAGATCACTGGCTATTCTTGATGCAGCATCAACTGTAACATCACCGCCGATTGCAATCGCAGCTGCACCACCAACGATAAACAGAATACTAAGCGGAACTGAAAGCAACTTGATATCTTCATCTGAACCGCCTTCAATCTCAACTTTTCTGCCTTCCTTACTTGCCTTTAATGCAATCTTGACCATATAAAAAATATAACCTGCAAAGGAAACAATTAATATCAAACCATCAAGATGCCCAAGTGTCATACCTGCTTTGTCCCCAAGTCCAATAATTCCCAGAAGCATTAAAAGTCCGGCGCATATAAGTGAAAGTGGAATATCCCTCTTTATTGTTTCCTTTGCAACATCTACGGTAGCTAATACTGCGCACACACCAATAACAACCATCAGATTAAATATATTGGAGCCAACCACATTACTTACTGCAAGTTCATTATTACCTGCAATTGAAGCCGATACACTGACAGCTGTTTCCGGAAGTGATGTTCCCATTGCAACAATTGTAAGTCCGATAATGATGGACGGAACATGCAGTCTCTTTGCTACACTGGAACTTCCTTCTACGAAAAAATCTGCTCCTTTAATAAGCAGTACAAAACCTATTACCAGAAACACAAGTACAAGAGCAAATGGGGCGTTGTTAATGAATTTTTCCATGTTTTTCTCCTTTTCTCTCTCCACTACAGTGCCGTCAGCCGAAACACTCGCTATTTATTTATAAGTATATCCAAAGATTAAAAAGACTCATGTATATCAACTTCCCACCGATGCACAATACACAAACTGTTAATTGATATACATGAGTCTCATTATTTAAGATTTGCCAGATTATATCTTGTAATATAATCAGGATGTTGACAAATCACACTTTCGCGCTAACTACTCCCTCATGGAATATTAAGTTACTTGGTAAATATTATCAAATGCATGCAAGTGTGTCAATAAAATTTTCATATTTTCTGTCAATTGTCTTCTTTCTAAAACTTCCTACGTTTCTTGTAACTGCTCTACTCCTGTGATACTATGAAATCAAAAAGAGGATGCACTTCCATCTGATTGACCATTGGCTTTATCCTTGTAAAATTGGAAAACTCTACCATACGGTCTACATAGTGGTTAGATATACCGATTGTGCGAAGCTTACCTGCTTCATACAGTTCTTCCAGTGCTCTCCATGCACCATAAGTATCACCAAACGGCTGGTGCAGAAGCATCAGATCCAGATAATCGGTTCTAAGCTTCTCCATGGATTCCAGTACGGACTTCTTGCATTCTTCATAATCAAAATGCTCAATCCATACATTCGGTGGAAGGGATACGATTATTAAAAATCTGATGAAGCAGTTTGATTCGGACGGAGATTTATTGAATGCAAATGGTGTTGCAGGTATGGATGTGACTGGTAAGGGTACATCATGGCAGAAACTTACAAATGTATCCGAAGATCATCGTCAAAAAATGTTTGATAATGTGAAGCAGGAATTTATTCAGGAAAAAGGTCTTTCAAATGGTGACACAACGAAGCGTTCCGATATTTTCAAAAATTATCAGTTGAGCGTCAGCAAAGATAAGCGTTTAAGTGGTACATGGACTTTAGAACAATATGAAGGACAGTACAGAGCTGCTATGTACGCAGCCGTAAAATCAGCCAATCCAAATTGGAAGCCCGGACAAGCATTTGATACAAGCATTCTTGATAATGTCACAAGAGAATCCGTAGAAGCTACACTTGTCCAA
>MNTL01000022.1:4692-6101 GCA_001916965.1 Roseburia sp. CAG:10041_57 | reverse complement strand
CTGTGGCAGGGCATTTATCGCAAGCCGTAAGGGAAATGAGTTCTGCTCTCCGAAATGCAAGAATCAGTATAATGTCTATAAGACAAGGGCTAAGAAAAATAAAACAGATGAATAATGAATAAATGACATATCTGGAGAAAATACTATGGACAATATGATTAGAATTGATAAAGATTATATCGAATGGCTGAAACATGTTAAAAAAAGATTTAAAAATACACAAATAAAAGCATCTATCAAGGTTAATGACGAGTTGCTTAGGTTCTACTGGTCAATCGGCAAGGATATCGTTAACATGCAGGCTGAAAGCAAATGGGGCGGTGCTTTTTTTGAAACTTTAAGTGAAGATTTAAAAAAGATGTTCCCAGGTGCAAAAGGATTTTCAACCACTAATTTGAGATACATGAAAAGATACTACAATTTATTTGGTGAAATTCTGCCCCAACTTGGGGCAGAATTACCGGAGGCTACAAATCTGCCTCAAGTTGGGGCAGAAATATATGCCATTCCATGGGGACATATAAAATTAATTGTTGATAAATGCAAAGATGAACCCGAAAAAGCAATGTTCTTCGTTGATGAAGTAATAAAGAATAACTGGTCAAGAGCTGTTCTTCTAAACTTCCTTGACACTAATCTATATGAACGCCAAGGCAAGGCAATAAGTAATTTTCAAACAACACTACCGGCTTACACCGGTGATTTAGCTCAGGAAATAACAAAAGATCCTTACAATTTTGATTTTATTGCTTTAAATCGTGACTATAACGAAAAAGAATTAAAAGATGCCCTGACCGAAAAGGTTATGAATCTTTTAATTGAAATGGGAAAAGGGTTCGCCTTTGTCGGTCGAGAATACCCTTTACCTATAGAAGGCACAGAGGAATATATTGATTTGTTATTCTACCACCTAAACCTACATTGTTATGTCGTAGTAGAGGTCAAAATAAAAGAATTCAAATCTCGTGATATTGGTCAGATAGGTACTTATATAAACATTGTTGACGATATTGTCAAAATGGATTCCGATGGAAAAACTATTGGCTTGATCATCTGCAAAGAAAAAAATAATGTATTAGCCAAATATGCTGTTAACAGTTCCAACAAACCAATAGCAATTTCAGCATACGAATTATCGGATTTCTTACCAGAAAATCTTGCAACATTACTGCCTTCAACGGATGAGCTGGAATCTCGATTACTGCTAGATGAAGCAGTCAATGAGAATGATAATAACAACCAATAGCTCCATTCTCGTATATATGGTAAGACAAAGCAGGAACCATGACGATTCCTGCTTTATTCTTATCTATAAATCAGATCATGCAACACTACTTCCTCTGCTCTGCTCCGGATGTTATTCATCTTCCGCACCCATCCGAGCTGATCTACTGACTTCAAGTGCTCCG
>MNTL01000022.1:0-4610 GCA_001916965.1 Roseburia sp. CAG:10041_57 | reverse complement strand
TGATTTTCAAACAAATACCTCTGTCGCATTCTGCCATATTTGCCAATCTGATAATTGCTTCCATCTTCCAATTCCAAATCTGGAATCAATACATCGCCTTCCCAATGATATGTTAACTCCATACGCTGCTCCTTCCTTTGTGCTAAATGTTTACAGTTTCAATTAAAAGAGTATCACCTTCTTAATACAACATCTGCAATCTATCATTCACCACAAATGAGCAGCCGCCTATGTTGTGTTATATCCGCGAACAATGAGCCAAGCTGACACGCTGGCCGAGAGTCAAATGCTTGCATTTGACTAGCAGATGGAGGTTTCCGCTAAACAACACTGTTTTGGGAAATCTGACATCTACACTTCACAACATATCACTTCGTTTCCATATACCTGTGCAGTATCAAAATGTCTATAACCGACATTAACTGCTTCCTTTATCGCATCCACCACTATATCATCATGAATGAACCATGTACCAAGTCCTAACTGTGGTATCTTTATTCCGTTATTTAATGTTAATATATTATGAAACATCGCATTGTCTCCTTCTCCCACTATTTCTTTTCATCCAGCAAAACCACGCCTTGCTCTGGATTTTTATCAATTGCTCCAACAATCTTATGGGGAGCATATGGTTCTTCCAGATATGCTATATCCTCGGCAGTTAATTTTACTGCAAAAGCTCCCGCTGCATCATCTAAATAACTTGTTTTTGTAGCTCCAATAATCGGCGATACAATCCCCTTTGCCCACTGCCATGCAATTGCAATCTGTGACATTTTACAGTTATATTTTTCAGTAAGCTCCGCTACACGTTTCACTATCTGCATGTCTTCTACTTCAGTCTTGTCATATTTTCCCATAGCAACCTTATCCGTAGTTCCACGAAGAGAATCTGACTTCCACTGCGCTCTTGCCAGATGCCCGGCTGCAAGAGGACTATACGGCATTAGCGAAACATTCATTTGCTTACAAATTGGTATCAATTCCCTCTCGTCCTCTCTGTAAAGCAAATTATAATGATTCTCCATTGCCGAAAACGGTGTCCATCCATTTTCTCTTGCAACTACCTGCATATTGTGAAACTGATACCCATACATCGCAGATGCACCAAGTGCCCGGACTTTTCCCGATTTAACCAGCTCATGCAGAGCTTCCATGGTTTCTTCTATCGGCGTATCATAGTCAAATCTATGGATGATATATAAGTCAAGATAATCGGTTCCAAGACGTGACAGGCTTCCGTCTATTTCCCTCATGATTGCCTGTCTTGATAAACGACCTTCATTAAAATATACCTTGGATGCAATCACAACCTGATTCCTTGCTATGTTTTTCTTTAGTATTCTTCCCAAATATTCTTCACTTGTACCTGCAGAATAGCTATTTGCCGTATCAAAAAAGTTATATCCCAGATCAAGTGCATGTTTGATAACCTTTTCACTCTCCATTTCATCCAAAGTCCAGTCGTGCATGGTTCCCGCTTTTCCAAAACTCATACATCCTACACATAATTTTGACACTTTTATATCTGTATTCCCAAGTTTACCGTATTCCATAATTCCCTCCTTATTTTAAACCGGCATACTCTTTTTCTGATACTGCCTCACACCACTCATTGGAACAATCCACTCCCGGCACCTCAATTGCCAGATGTGAAAACCATTCATCCGGAGCTGCCCCATGCCAGTGTTTTACTTCAGCTGGAATGTTAATACAGTCACCCGTTTTCATTTCTACTGCTTCCTTTCCTTCTTCCTGATAGTAGCCCCGTCCGGCTACACATACTAAAATCTGTCCACCACCGCTTTTTGCATGATGAATATGCCAGTTATTCCTGCATCCGGGCTCAAAAGTTACATTGAAAATGCCAACCTGCTCTGTGGATACCGGAACAAGGTAACTTTGTCCTACAAAATATGTCGCATATGCATCATTTGGTTGCCCAATCGGAAATACCATTGATTTTGCATGTGCTCTCATACCATCGTCTTCATAAGGCAAATCACCCTCACTTGGCTGCCATACTTCCTTTGCCAGATTAAAAACTGCCCATCCCTTTGGCCAGCCTGCATAGAATGCCACATGGGTAATGATTGCCGCAATTTCTTTTTGCGTCACGCCATGGTCTTTTGCATTTTGTAAATGATATTTTAATGAAGAATCTGTTATCCCGGAAGACATTAATGCAACCACCGTTATGATACTTCTTGTCTTAAGATCAATATCCTGATTATTCCAGTTTTCACCGAAAAGAATATCATCATTATAGTGTGCAAACTCCGGTGAAAATTCGTTCAGAGCATTCCTTCCTGCTGTTTGTGTAATTCTTTTCATTCCATCCACCTTCCTTACGAAATACTTTTTACCCACTCTGCAATTTCCGTCTTTGAAGCCTTATGAAATACTTTACCTTCCAATATTTTAGCATCAGGTGCAGATGGCTTAAGTTCACTCACCGTATTTCCAAATCCACTTCCACCGGAGGTTGCAAACAATACAATCTTTTTACCCGAAAAATCATAGCTCTCCAAAAAAGTATTAATAATTGTTGGTGCTACATACCACCAGATTGGGAAACCTGCATCTGTCAAGACTGGGACAAAAAAAATTTTATTTTTTTCTGTACATATTCTATCAAACCCTTATGTATGCTGACGGCAAAAATGACATTTTTCTACACTAAGAATGACATTTACATTTTAAGAGGTATTTTCTTTTGTAAATCACATGCAAAATATCTTTTAAAATATAAATTATTATCTTTTAAACACAATTTTAAATATAGTTAAAAAGCCCCGATATTCTTTTTAAATACCGGAGCTTTTTGTTTAACATACTTTTTTAAATACTTCTCTATCCACTTCTGTAACAATTCCAGTTGCAGGTAATCCCAACCGTGACTGCGCTATACTGATTGCATTCTCTGACTTACTTCCAATAATACCATCAATTTGTGTAACATCTGCCTGTCCATTTTGGGTAAGTAAACCAAACTTCCATAAATACCACTGCACCCACTTAGCCCCTTCTCCTTTGCTACCTTTTGTAATAATCTCTGTAGGTTCAGTAAACGGATTGTGATCAATTGTAATAGGCTTGTCCTTCATACATAAATCATACTGTGTCAGATTGTATTTATTAATGATATTCATGATTGTGTTAATGTAGGTCGGACTGGTAGCATAGCCACCGTTTTTTATTGCTGTTATACACTGCTTGGCATCTGTCATGCCGATACACTTTTCATATCTGGAGCAACTGCCAAGCATATCATAATAATCGCCTACAGCATCAACCACGGTATCATAGGATCGGAACATATCAGTTATGCTGATATATGTCTTGCCATCATAACACTCTTTGGTTTTTGTACTGTATGCCTTACCGTTCCAATGTCTACCAAAATGCACCTTATTTTTTCCAACTTTAATACCAAATAAAGCATTTGCATCTTTCATCCGTCTACATGTTCCCCAGTTACTTTCACACGCTGCCTGCGCAATACAAACAGAAGGAAGGACTTTTCTTTCCCTCAGATTGCATGCTGCAATAGCAATAGGAGCAATCATGTTTATAAACTTTCTAACTTGTTTTATACTAGCCATATTTTTTGCCTTTCATATTATTGTTTTAAAGCTAAAACAGCAGATTCAATTAAACTATCCAATTGTTCATCAGAAATACTTATATTCTTTTGAATGAGAATATTATGAAGCATCTTGGTAACAAGTGCTTTTTTCTCTGCTCCATCTAATTTAATTGTCTGTTCTGCAGCTCTAACCGCATCATTGGCAATTCCTGCCACGTAAGCTATTTTCGTATCTTCCATCTTAATTTTTAGATAAGGGATAATATACCTTGAAAATACGATTAAAATAGTTGTGATTACAAGTTTTAATATAGTGAGTGTCATGTCATCCATTATTGTTCTTCCTCCTTCAACAGCTTTTCAACTTGTTTTCTCCATAAGCTAGGGACTTCATCGAGTTTCATCAGTCCTGCATTGATTCTTTTTACATAAATTTTTGCCATCCTATTCACCTCCCCTCAAATCATTTACTGTTTGTGCCAACTCTGTAAGTGCATCCATCATATCACTTACATTGTTTCCAAGCTCTATGACAGCATCTGCCAAATCCATATTAGACGGTGTAGCTTCTGCCTCTGCCTTAGTTTTTTCAGCTTCTGCCTCTGCTGCAGCAATTTGTTCTTGTATTTCAGCTTCTTTTTCAGCATCATAAATCCACTTTTTTTCTTCTGAATCCCAATAACAAGAACGTGCTTTGTTCACATCTGCATACGGAGGTAATTCCTCACAGGTAATGTTTCCCTGTGTTTCATCATCAGAAATTATGTAGCCCTGATAATAGCTTCTGTTCCTGGATGAATCCAGGATAATAATGACTTGATACTTCATTTTTATCTGTCCTTTCTTTAAATAAAATAAGACCTGTTAGGTCTTGTTAATAGTTACATATGAAAATTCTGTTTAGGTACTTACTATTTTGATGATAGTAATTTAAGTGGTAAAAGCTTAAAAATAGTACATTTTGAAACAGGAGGAAGCGGTAATTATAAAACTGCAAACATCATTTTTGATGTTTCCAATT
>MNTL01000054.1 GCA_001916965.1 Roseburia sp. CAG:10041_57 | reverse complement strand
AAAAGCAAGGAAAGAACTTGAAGAAAGACTCGAGAAAAGGAAAGCAGAAAAGAAAGAGACAGAGGAAAGACTGGAAAAACAGCGTGCCGAAAAACAGGAGCAGGAAGAACGGCAATATAATCTGAAAATTGATGGAAAGGATGTAACTGACCTGACAGGAAAAATGGTGGAATTGCTAGGTGCTTCAACTTCTATAGGAGTGATGGAAAATGGAGTTTTGACATTTGATGTGCTGGCATAGGAACTTTGATATGAAACCGTAAGGTGTGCAATTAAAATAATGACTTATGCTAGAACATAAAATAGACAAAAATAAATTTGCAATGTGGAAACAGACAGGGAGGCTGTTTTATGTCAAGGATAACGGATTATGCTTTTTTATTTCAGAAATCATTTGGAACATCAGGAGTAAATGCAATAGGTAGTTTTCAGTTGTCACAGCTTAATAGCAGTTCTGTTCAATCACAGCTAAAAGCTGCTGGAATTAATACGAACAGTAAACAGTATAAAGCAGCTATTAAGAAGATGATGTCTGCCGGAAATGGTGCGATGTATGGCAATATTCAGGGAATAAAAAATCTGATGAGTCATTATGATAAGGATGGAGATTATATTAATCCTGTAAATGGATTGGCAGGACTTTTGCAAAGAAGAAATGTATGAACTGACAAAAAAAGAATTTCTGCGTGAAAATGGTGTATGCAATGGTGATACAACAAAACGAACAGATGTGTATAACAATTTGTATCGCAAAATGTCCAAAAAGTACAGGCTGGCTGCCGGGTACACCCTTGAAAAATATGAGAGAATTTACAGACAGGCTTTTTATGATGCCGCAAAAAAGGCTGATCCTAACTGGGAAATTGGTAAGCCAATCAAAGCTGGAGCACTTGATGATGTTACAAGAGAGACTGCAGAGACAGGAAAATTCCCTGCACAGGCAACACTTGATACTAAAATCTAAAGCGTATAAACTATTCTTTTTGAGAAACAAAGGTAATCAGCTATATTGAATTAACAGATGGTATAAAAGTAATGGAAGGCTCTCTTATGAAAATAGAAGCAATTTCATAAAATCTTACTTACACACTTGACAATATCCCTCTGAAATAGCAGTTGGAAACGCAATTGTCAAAAGCGGTATTGACCGAAAGGAATTATTCCTTGTAACAAAGGTTAATTACAAATCGTATGAAAATGTCAGGGAAACTGTTGAACAGTCTCTTAAAAATTTACAGACAGACTATATTGACTTATTGATTTTACACTGGCCTTTTGCAAATTATTACAATGCATGGCGTGAATTGGAAAAACTTTATGAAGAGGGTAAATTACGGGCTATTGGTGTGTCAAATTTTGAACCGGGACAGCTTGTTGACTTGATTGCATATAACAGGATTGTGCCTGCAATTGACCAGATCGAAACAAATCTGTACTGCCAGAGAGCAGAAGAACGTAAGTGGCTGGATAAAAAGAATGTAGCACACATGGCGTATGCTCCGCTGGGGCAAGGAAATAGAAACGAGATGTTTAGCGAGCCTGAGGTGACAGCTCTTGCAGAAAAATACCAAAAGAGCACAACGCAGATTCTGCTTCGTTTTCTGACACAGAAGGGCATAATTGTAATTCCAAGAAGCACGAAGCCGGAACATATCAGAGAGAATTTTGACATCTTTGATTTTATTCTGACAGAGGATGAACTTTCTAAACTTACAGCGCTGGATCAGAAAACAGCCCTGATTGGTAATCCAAACAACCCAGAGCTTGTAGAAATGTCGTTGACATGGTAAGTCTGTGAAGCGGAGAAACAATCATTTTGAGAGAAACAATTACAGAAAACAAAATGGGAGTGGCACCGGTTTGGTCGCTGCTTCTGAAAATGGCACTGCCTGTCATTCTGTCTACAGCGGTACAGGCATTATATAATATTGTAGATGGCATTTTTGTCGCAATGATTAGCGAAAAAGCGTTATCTGCCATTACTTATGCCATGCCCATGGTTACACTTTTGACAGCACTGAGTACCGGTATTGCTGTTGGTATGAATACCATGCTTTCACGGGCGTTAGGCGAAAAGATTCAACAGGAAGTTAACGATGCGGCTGAGGCGGCGGTTTTCCTTGTAATGATTACAGGTGCTGTTTCACTTGTTACAGGCTTTACACGACTCCCCAGTGCCTTCATGAACACGCAGACAGCAGATCTGGAAATATTCGATGCAGGTATCAAGTATCTGAAGGTTTGTTACATTTTCGGGATTGGTACGATAGCACAGCTGTTTTTTGAGCGAATGTTGATTTCCACAGGGAAAACCTTATATAGCATGATTTCTCAGCTGGTTGGAGCGGTATTGAATATTGTTATCGACCCGATACTTATATTTGGCCTGTTTGATTTTCCTGAAATGGGAATCATCGGTGCAGCCGTAGCGACGGTACTTAGTCAGATTACTGCCGCTGGCATAGCACTTTTCCTGAATACCAAAAAAAACAAAGAGATTCAGCTCAGATTTTCGATAGAGCCACGATTTTATGCAGTAAAAAGAGTTTTGTATCTTGGAATCCCATCTGCTGTCCTGCTTGCATTAAATAGCTTCATGATGTTCAATTTCAATGCGGTACTGAGCAAATTTTCATCAACAGCGGTGGCTGTATTTGGCGCATGCTGCCGTTATACGCATTTGTTTTATGCAGTTCTCAATGCACTATGCAGCACAAGTGTTACCTCAAATGTGTATACACGCCTTAAGTTGGAAGTGTGCCAAGTAAGGAAATAAAGGGCATAGGGAAAAAGTACTGATGAGTACGAATCGGGTTTGTACCTAGATTTGTACTCATTTTACTTACCGAGATATAGTAAAATATGCGATTTTATGCTAGGATAAGACCATTGGGTTAGATGTCTGGAAAATGCGATAAAACCTAGGAAAATCAATGATAAGCAAGGAAAAATGACGATATGCAAGATAAAATAAAAGTGCTTTTTATATGCCACGGCAATATCTGCCGTTCCCCTTTAGCTGAGAGTGTCTTTACCTACATGGTAGGCTCTCTTGGCCTATCAGACCAATTCGCCATAGACAGTTTTGCCACAAGTACGGAAGAGATTGGCAATCCTCCGCACAGAGGTACTGTCAATAAACTCCGTGAGGTCGGCATTCCTCTAGTCCCGCACAGAGCAAAACAAATCACATGGGCAGACTATGCTGATGCAGATTACATTATTGGTATGGATAGTGCCAACATCAGGAACCTTAATAGAATGTTAAAGGGTGATCCTGATGGAAAAGTATATAAATTACTGTCTTTTGCGGAATCTGACAGAGATGTGGCTGATCCATGGTATACAGGGGATTTTGATGTAACGTATGAGGACGTGGCCACAGGTTGCGAAGCATTTCTGGAATATCTGAGGCAGCAGGGCAGGATATTATAGATATAAGCAGAAAATTTTAAAATTTATTACAAAAAATTCACACCTTTTTTGTTGATTTTATGAATCAGATATGTATAATTAGAATAGGTGAAGTTGGAGAACTTTCACCGGACAATGGATATCGCATTACCTACAAACGTAGGCGATTATCATAATTTTTAAAGGAAAGAGGTTAATGTAAGATGGCAAAAATCGATTTAAGCAAGTATGGTATTTCCGGAACTACAGAAATAGTATACAATCCCTCTTATGAATTATTATTTGAAGAGGAGACTAAGCCAGGACTTGAGGGTTATGAGAAAGGTCAGGAAAGTGAACTGGGTGCAGTTAACGTTATGACCGGTATTTATACAGGACGTTCTCCTAAAGATAAGTTCATCGTTGTTGATGAGAATTCTAAGGACACTGTATGGTGGACATCTGATGAATACAAGAACGATAACCATCCTATGACACAGGAAGCTTGGAACGCTGTTAAGGAGATCGCTAAGAAGGAACTTTCCAATAAGAGATTGTTCGTAGTAGATGCATTCTGCGGCGCTAACAAGGATGCACGTATGGCTATCCGTTTCATCGTAGAAGTAGCATGGCAGGCACATTTTGTAACTAATATGTTCATTAAGCCTACTGAAGAAGAATTAGCTAACTTCGAGCCTGATTTCGTTGTTTACAACGCATCTAAGGCTAAGGTTGAGAACTTCAAGGAATTAGGCCTTAACTCTGAAACATGTGTAGCATTCAACATCACAAGCCGTGAGCAGGTTATTGTAAATACATGGTACGGCGGAGAAATGAAGAAGGGTATGTTCTCCATGATGAACTACTATCTGCCATTAAAGGGCATCGCTTCCATGCACTGCTCAGCTAATACAGATATGAACGGCGAGAATACAGCAATCTTCTTCGGTCTGTCTGGTACAGGTAAGACTACACTTTCTACAGATCCTAAGCGTCTTCTGATCGGTGATGACGAGCATGGTTGGGATGACAATGGCGTATTCAACTTCGAAGGTGGATGCTATGCTAAGGTTATCAACCTTGATAAGGATTCTGAGCCTGATATCTACAATGCAATCAAGCGTGATGCTCTTCTTGAGAACGTTACTCTGGATGCAGCAGGCAAGATTGATTTTGATGATAAGAGTGTAACAGAGAATACTCGTGTATCTTATCCTATCAACCACATTCAGAACATTGTTCGCCCTATTTCTTCTGCACCAGCAGCTAAGAACGTTATCTTCCTGTCAGCAGATGCATTCGGCGTACTTCCTCCAGTATCTATCTTAACTCCTGAACAGACACAGTACTACTTCCTGTCTGGTTTCACAGCTAAGTTAGCTGGTACAGAGCGTGGTATTACAGAGCCTACACCTACATTCTCAGCTTGCTTCGGACAGGCATTCCTTGAACTGCATCCTACAAAGTATGCAGAAGAGCTTGTTAAGAAGATGGAGAAGAGCGGAGCTAAGGCTTACTTAGTAAACACAGGATGGAACGGAACAGGTAAGCGTATCTCTATTAAGGATACTCGTGGTATTATTGATGCTATCCTTAGCGGAGCTATTTTAAGCGCACCTACAAAGACAATTCCTATGTTCAATTTCGAAGTTCCTACAGAACTTCCTGGTGTAGACGCAGGTATTCTTGATCCTCGTGATACTTATGCAGATGTTTCTGAATGGGAAGTTAAGGCAAAAGACCTTGCATCCAGATTCGTTAAGAACTTTGCTAAGTATGAAGGTAATGACGCTGGTAAGGCTTTAGTTGCAGCAGGTCCTCAGGCATAATTGAATTTGTAATGATAGAATATACAGGGTATGGCAGAGTTCATACCCTGTTTTCTATATCAGAAAATAAAAAATCTGTGCAGAGTAATTAACAACTGCACAGATTTTTTACCCTATATAAGTATTAAAATGTTGGTGCAAAAGCCCCTTCACCACTGGTATCATATTAAATTACTTAGATAACATCTCAACATCTTCATAGAAATTTGGATAGGAGATAGTAACACAATCTGCATCCTGAATCTCAGTAACCCCATCTGCTGCCAGGGCACCAATGGCGAAGCTCATGGCTATACGGTGATCTTTCTTCGTATTGATGGAAGTTCCATGTAATTGTTTGCCGCCATGGATGATCATACCATCTTCAGTAGCTTCAATGTCACAGCCCATTGCTTTGAGATTTGTGACAACAGTGTCAATTCTGTTAGATTCTTTGACTTTTAATTCAGCAGCATCTTTTATGATGGTGGTTCCGTCAGCGTAGGCAGCAGCAACAGCAATCATAGGAATCTCATCAATTAAGGTAGGAATGATTTCACCTCCGACAGTAACTCCATGAAGAGAAGAGGAGCGCACCAATAGGTCTGCGGTAGGTTCTCCATTATCACAATTTTCATTCAAGTAAATAATATCAGCGCCCATTTCTTTGAATACACGTATAATACCATCTCTGGTAGGATTAATCCCCACGTTTTTAAGAAGTACTTCAGAATCAGGTACTAACATAGCTGCGGCGATAAAATAAGCAGCAGAAGAAATGTCGCCGGGAACTTTTACTTGTCTGCCCTCTAATTGAGGTTCTGGATGAATCGTAGCAGTGACACCCTCACTGGTTACATTTGCACCGAAGTACTGCAGCATGATTTCTGTATGATTACGGCTCAAGGTAGGCTCGGTGACACTGGTTTCTCCCTGGGCATACAAGCCGGCTAACAGGACACAGGATTTTACTTGTGCAGAAGCTACGGGAGACTGGTAGTGAATGCCTTTTAAGGTTGTACCTTCAATATGGAGCGGCGCACAACCATTACCATTTACGGAGACGATATGTGCACCCATTTCTGACAGAGGTGTCATGATTCGCTTCATAGGTCGAGTCTGTATAGAAGCATCGCCTGTCAGAGTAACGTCAAAGTTCTGAGCTGCCAGAATACCGGAGATCAGTCTGGTCGTAGTTCCGCTGTTACCACAATCGAGGACATCAACTGGTTTGCTCAGACCATGAAGACCTTTTCCGTGAACAAGTATAGTATCTTTTGTCCTCTCAATGGGGATGCCCATACTGCGAAAACATCCAATAGTAGAGAGACAGTCAGCACCTTCCAGAAAGTGTGTGATTTCAGTTGTGCCTTGTGCCAGCGAACCAAACATAACTGCGCGATGGGAGATGGATTTATCTCCGGGAACGGATATAGTTCCGTGAAGGTGGTTTTTCTTGCTTATCTGCATGTTTTTTATTTCCTTTCATATACTGTATAGTTCAAATCCTGTAAAAGGATGATGGCTTCGTTAAGTGATGCCTGCTCATAGAATTCAACTTGCAGGACACCTTCTTCAAATTCACGGTTATGGACGATACCAATATTTTTAATAGATATATCGGCTTTTGCCAAAAGGGTTGCAATTGTTGCAATCGCACCGGCTTCATCAGGAATATCCAGGTAGCAGCCGAATACTTTCTTGATAGGACCTCTGGACTGGTTGGCAAAGGAATCGCGATATTCCTTGGATTCTTTGAATAAATCATAAGTGTAGCCCTGTTGTCTGGAACGAACAGCCTGGCTGATGTCTTTTAATGATTCAATATAATCGTCCAACAAGTCTGCGATGTTACTGGAGTTGGTCATGCAGATTGCTTCCCACATCTGTGGAGAGGATGAGGCAATTCGGGTGATATCTTTGAAACCGCCTGCGGCTACCAGCTTCATGGTTCCTTCCTGGGTATCGTGGTCATGAACCAGATTCACCAATGCAGCAGCTATCAGATGAGGAACGTGACTGATCGCTGCAGTAACGTAGTCATGCTTATCACAGGTAATGACCAGTGGGATAGCACCGATTGCCTGTACCAGCTCGCGATAGAATGTCAGGTCTTCTTCTGAAGAAGATTCGGTTGGCGTAAGAATATAGAAGGCGTTCTCCAGAATAATAGGATTGGCATTGGTAAAGCCGGATTTCTCACTGCCTGCCATAGGATGACCACCGATAAAATGTTTCTCCAGACCTAATTCTTTTACTTTGTCATGAATAGATGATTTCACACTGCCAACATCTGTGATCAGAGTGTCCGGGGACAGATATGGTTTTAACTGTGCCAGATTTTCATTATTAATGGAAACTGGTGCACACAGGAAAATCATATCACAGGAATGAAAATCATTGCCAATGGAATCGGTGACAGCATCGGCAATTCCTTCTGTCAGTGCATTCTGAGTCATGTTTGTATTGGTATCATACACCAGAATGTGACAGTCGGGTTGTATTTTACGGATGGCCTTGGCGATAGAACCGCCGATAAGACCCAGTCCGATGAATCCATAAGAATTACGTTTCATGAATGTAGTCTCCTTTATACAGGCATATGCCGTTTGTTTCTTTCTATAGTATCGCACTTTAACGTACTAAAGTCAATAGAAACCGTTAGAACATTGTACTGAAAAGTTACATAATATTTTGGATAAAATGTTATATACAAAATACACAAAAAACTTGAATATACAGACAATATATTGTAAAATTTATTTAAAGGTGTACGAAAATAAATACAATTCATATAATGTATGAACAAATTTATGAAACACCAAAAAGAATCAGATAGGAATATCGTGAGAATCCTACAAAAAAACAGGAGGTAGCTACTATGAATGTTTACACCACAGACAAGGTCAGAAATGTAGTTCTATTAGGTCATGGAGGGGCGGGTAAGACCAGCCTCGTAGAATCTATGGCATATTTAGCAGGCATTACATCCAGAATGGGCAGAGTCGAGGATGGTAATACGGTAAGTGATTTTGGAAAAGAAGAACAGAAACGTAAGATTTCAATTAGCACTACTGTTGTGCCGATTGAATGGGAAGGCGTAAAGATCAATATATTGGATACACCTGGATATTTTGACTTTATCGGTGAAGTAGAAGAGGGCATCAGTGCGGCAGATGCAGCAATTATCGTTGTATCAGGTAAGGCTGGTGTGGAAGCCGGAACGGAAAAGGCATGGGAGCTGTGCGAGAAATATAAGCTTCCTCGTATGATTTATGTTACAGACATGGATGTGGATAATGCATCTTTCAAGAATGTAGTAGAAACATTAACAGAAATGTATGGCAAGAAGATTGCGCCATTTCATTTCCCAATTCGTGAAAATGAGAAATTTGTGGGCTATATTAATGTAGTCAGTGAGAATGCAAACCGTTGGGTAGGCAAAGAAGTAGAGGAATGCGAAATCCCTGATTACAGCAAAGATAACCTTGCCCTTTATAAAGATACATTGATGGAAGCAGTCGCAGAAACCAGTGAAGAGTTTATGGAACGCTATTTCGGTGGCGAGACATTCACTGAAAATGAAATCAGAGCTGCACTGCGCACGAACGTCATTGATGGCTCCATCGTACCGATCAGTATGGGTTCGAATACTCTGTGCCAAGGTACATATACTTTGCTGGATGACATTGTGAAATATCTGCCAAGCCCTGAGAATAAGGAACTGGCTGGCATCAATATGAAAACAAACGAGATATTCCAGGCAAACTATGACTTTTCCAAGGCAAAGTCAGCCTATGTATTTAAGACAATTGTAGATCCGTTTATTGGCAAATATTCGCTGATTAAGGTGTGCTCTGGTGTATTCAAGCCAGATGACATGATCTATAACAAGGACAAGGATATTGAGGAAAAAGTCAGCAAGCTCTATGTACTTCAGGGCAGCAAGCCAATTGAAGTACCCGAACTGCATGCAGGCGATATCGGTGCAATTGCGAAACTGACAGCAGCAAGAACCGGTAATACATTGTCTACTAAGGCAAATATCATTGAATATGGTAAATTTGAGATATCCAAGCCTTATACAGCACTTCGCTACAAAGTACCGAATAAGGGCGATATTGATAAAGTAGCGCAGGCACTTCAGAAGCTTTCTCATGAGGATCAGACTTTGAAGGTAGTCAATGACACAGAGAACAGACAGTCTCTGATATATGGTATTGGCGAGCAGCAACTTGAGATTATCCAGAGCAGACTGTTGAACGAATATAAGTGTCAGATTGAACTGAGCAAGCCTAAGGTAGCATTCAGAGAGACAATCAAGAAAAAGGCAGACGTAGAATACAAATATAAGAAGCAGTCCGGTGGACATGGACAGTACGGTCATGTAAAGATGCGTTTTGAACCATCCGGTGATCTGGAAAAGCCATATGTATTCGAGCAGGAGGTTGTAGGCGGTGCAGTTCCGAAGAACTTCTTCCCGGCAGTTGAGAAGGGCTTACAGGAATCTGTTGTGAAAGGACCTTTGGCCGCATATCCTGTAGTTGGTGTAAAAGGTGTACTTTATGATGGTTCTTACCATCCGGTAGATTCTTCTGAAATGGCATTCAAGATGGCAACGATACAGGCATTTAAGAAGGGCTTCATGGAAGCTGGACCAATCCTGCTAGAGCCGATTATGAATCTGAAGGTAACAGTTCCTGACAGATACACAGGTGATGTTATGGGTGATCTGAACAAGAGACGAGGCAGGGTACTTGGCATGAATCCTGTAGGTAATGGTAAACAGGTTGTAGAGGCAGATATCCCGATGCTGGAATTAGGTGGATACTGTACTGTGCTTCGCTCCATGACCGGCGGCAGAGGCAGCTATGAATACACATTTGCAAGATATGAACAGACTCCAAGTGATATCCAGGAAGCAGAAGTAAAAGCCAGAGCATCTAAAGTAGCTGAGAATAATGAAGAATAAGTAGAAGTTCTAGGCACGCACCGACTTCTATCCATTGATTTTGTGAACACGTAATAGCTGTAAGGACTTCTAAGCACCTACGGCAGAAATGCTTTTATTACAAACCCGCGCCTAAAACTCGCCTGCGGCTCAGACAACGGCGCGGGCTTGCCTGCATTTCTCCACCTAATCTTGACAAGTTCCAACATTGCATTGTACGATACCCTAAGAAATGGGGACAAAAACATGCAGAAGAATAAGAGACAAATACTGACAGCATTTCTTTTCATAGCAGTATGTATCGCTGCGTATTTCCTTATAGTCAGAGAACAAAATAACAAAAGCGCATCTGCGCAGATATTTGCCATGGATACCTACATGGAATTGACAGCCTATGGTAAGAATGCTGAAGAAGCAGTTGGCGCTGCTAAAGAGGAGATTGAGAGATTAGATGCACTTTTATCCACTGGCAATGACAAAAGTGAGATTGGTCAGCTTAATAAGAATAAGAAAGGGCAGATATCAGCAGATACGCAGTATTTACTGAACTGTTCTTTTACTATTTATGAAGAGACGGATGGAGCCTTTGATATTACGATATATCCCGTCATGAGAGCATGGGGATTTACAGGAGAAGAGCACCATATACCGACTGAGGAAGAATTACAGTCTTTACTGCAACTTGTAGATGCCTCCAGTCTGCAATATGATGCTTCAACACAGACACTTACGTTGCCAGAGGGAGTAGAGATTGACTTTGGCGGCATTGCCAAAGGCTATACTTCCCAGAGGGTTGCGCAGATCATGCAGGAATATGATATAAATAGTGCTATTTTGAACCTGGGAGGCAATGTGCAGCTTGTTGGCGCGAAGCCAGATGGCAGTTCATGGAAGGTGGCAATTAAAAGTCCTGATGAACAGGAAGAATATCTGGGAGTACTGTCTGCACAGAACAAGGCAATCATCACATCTGGCGGCTATGAAAGGTATTTTGAAGAAAATGGCAGGAAGTATCACCATATCATAGACCCCAAGACTGGAATACCAGCCTATAACGGGTTACAGTCAGTTACGATTGTGAGTGAAGATGGCACGTTGGCAGATGGACTTTCTACTGCACTGTATGTCATGGGAACAGAGTCGGCAGTTAAGTTCTGGCAGAATCACAGCGATGAATTTGATGCCATTTTGTACACGGATGATGGAAATCTTTACGTTACAGAAGGAATTGCAGATACCTTTACTTCCAGCCATTCCATTACAGTTCTTGAAAAAGCAGTTGCATTTTAAATGGCACTATGCTAGAATATTTTCAGATTTGTAATATGTTAACGACCATGATAAGGAGTAGTAGAGGCACGATCTTTTTCAGAGAGCTGTCATTTGGTGCGAGACAGCAGAGAGACACCTTGAACTCGCCTTGGAGTTCTCACAGTGAATCCTGACTGGAATAGTTGTGAGCGGGACTTCCCGTTACAGAAGCATAAGCGCAGATATAGAATCTGAAACAGAGTGGTACCGCGGATAGATATAATCTCTTCGTCTCTATACTATTATTTATAGAGACGGAGTTTTTTTATTTCACGGGCATATGCCTATCATGGTGCATAACGAACAATGTATGAAAAAGGAGTCATGAAAAATGAGCAGAGAGTATTCTCCAAAAGAAATTGAAAAAAAATGGCAGGATATCTGGGATAATGAGGAGGCTTTTAAGGCAACTCTTGATAAGTCCAAACCAAAATATTACGCATTAGTTGAGTTCCCTTATCCTTCAGGACAGGGTCTTCATGTAGGTCATCCAAGACCATATACAGCAATGGATATCGTATCCCGTAAGAAGAGAATGCAGGGATATAATGTCCTTTTCCCAATGGGATGGGATGCATTCGGTCTTCCTACAGAGAACTATGCGATCAAGAATAAGATTCATCCTAAGATCGTAACCAAGAACAATGTGGCACATTTCAAGGATCAGTTAAAGTCATTAGGTTATTCCTTCGACTGGTCAAGAGAGATCAACACAACAGATCCTTCCTATTATAAGTGGACACAGTGGATTTTCTTACAGCTTTTCAAGAAGGGATTGGCTTATAAGAGTGAAATGCCAATCAACTGGTGTACTTCCTGTAAGGTAGGGCTTGCAAATGAGGAAGTTGTAAATGGTGTATGTGAGCGTTGTGGTGCACCTGTTATCCGTAAGATGCAGTCCCAGTGGATGTTAAAGATTACAGATTATGCAGAGAAGCTCATTGAAGGTCTTGATCATGTAGACTATATTGAGAAGGTTAAGGTTTCCCAGAAGAACTGGATCGGCAGAAGCGAAGGCGCAGAAGTTAACTTCAAGTTAAGTGGTAAGGATGAGGCACTGACTGTATATACAACCAGACCTGATACATTATTTGGTGCTACTTATATGGTAATTTCCCCAGAGCATCCTATGATTGATAAGTACAAGGACGAGATCAGCAATTATGATGAGATTCTTGCATATCGTGCGCAGGCGGCAAGAAAGTCTGATTTTGAGAGAACAGAGCTTGCCAAGGATAAGACAGGTGCATGCGTTAAGGGAATTACAGCTGTGAACCCTGTAAATGGCAAGGAAATTCCTATCTGGGTATCTGATTATGTATTAATGTCTTATGGTACAGGTGCTATCATGGCAGTTCCTGCACATGATGACAGAGACTGGGATTTTGCCAAGAAGTTTGGTCTGCCTATCATTGAAGTAGTAGCAGGCGGTGATGTACAGAATGCAGCATTTACAGATGTAGCAACCGGTAAGCTGTGCAACTCCGGTTTCCTGGATGGAATGGAAGTTAAGGATGCCAAGAAGGCTATTATTGAATGGCTGGAGGAAAAAGGCATTGGACATAAGAAAGTTAATTATAAGCTTCGTGACTGGGTATTCTCACGTCAGCGTTACTGGGGCGAGCCTATTCCTATTGTAAAGTGCCCTTGCTGTGGTTATGTTCCAATTGATGAGAGTGAACTTCCCCTGAAACTTCCTGAAGTAGACAGCTATATGCCTACAGATACAGGTGAATCACCACTTGCAGCTATGCGTGACTGGGTAGAGACTACCTGTCCTAAGTGTGGCGGCAAGGCTGAGAGAGAGACGGATACTATGCCTCAGTGGGCTGGTTCTTCCTGGTATTTCTTAAGATATATCGATCCTCATAATGATGAGGCTTTTGCAAGCAAAGAAGCAATTGATTACTGGATGCCTGTAGACTGGTATAATGGTGGTATGGAGCATACAACACTTCACTTACTCTACTCCAGATTCTGGCACAAGTTCCTCTACGATCAGGGACTGGTATCCTGCCCTGAACCATATATGAAGAGAACTTCTCATGGTATGATCCTTGGTGAGAACAATGAGAAGATGTCCAAGTCCAGAGGAAATGTTATCAACCCGGATGATATTGTAAACGAGTTCGGCGCAGATACACTCAGAACCTATGAAATGTTCATCGGTGCATTTGAATTAAGTGCATCCTGGAGCATGGAAGGTGTTAAGGGCTGCAGGAAGTTCCTGGAGCGTGTATGGAAGTTACAGGATATGCTTATTGAAGGAGACAGTTACAGAGAGAACCTTGAGACTAAGATTCATCAGACAATCAAGAAGGTATCAAATGATTTTGAGAGTCTGAAGTTCAATACAGCAATCGCAGCTATGATGTCTCTGGTAAATGATTTCTATAAGGAAAAGAGCATCAATAAGGCTGAATATGCAACTTTGATTCTCTTATTAAACCCTGTAGCACCGCATATGACAGAGGAATTATGGGAGTCTATCTATGGTGGCAGAGCATATCAGCAGAAGTGGCCTGAGTATGATGAAGCCAAGACTGTAGAATCTAATGTAGAGATTGCAGTACAGATTAATGGTAAGGTTAAGGCAACTCTTGGAGTAGCACTTGACGAGGATGAAGAGTCTGTTAAGGCAAAAGCACATGCAATTCCTGCAATTGCAGAGCTTATGGCTGGTAAGAATGTAGTAAAGGAAATCTACGTAAAGGGCAGAATCCTGAATATCGTAGTGAAATAAGTTGTATGATTACTTTAATGAATCATCGGGAAACACAATACCATGCGCAGAAGCTGTGGGAAGCTGAAAATATTGATGTAGATCAGGCAGCACAGAGTATGTTTGGGCGGTGGTCGATACAGTCACAGCGCGAAGCAGCACAGAATCTGATGCAGTGGCTTGCTGATACTGGAAAAGAAGTATTTCAGGAAGACCTGATATTGGATTATGGGCTGGATTGCCTGAGACTGTATCTACTGTTTGAAAAGACTCCGAAAGCAGATGATCCCTATCTGGACACCTGGGAAGAGTGCAGTCTGGAAGGACTGTACAAATTCCTGGGAAAGTTCAGAAGATTGATTCTGGCTACAAACGAATGGAATCAGCAAGGCGGTTATCATGATCAGAATGTAGAGGAACTGCTGGAAATGACCAGCCAGATGAAATCTGATATGCTGATGCATTTTGCCAAAGGAAATACAATGCCGAACCGACACAATGCCATGTCAGTACTCATGACTGGTATCGGCAATATACAAAAGGCATTGGACACAGGAGCTGTACTTCAAAAGATGCACAGTTATGATCTGGAGACCGCAGTTCCTCATCATGGACAGGATCAGCTTGCGAAAGCAGAACCCGACTCGCAGATAGACAGATTATGCTGTGAGTTACTTGGTATAATGGCTCCTTTTGCACCACATTTATCGGAAGAATTGTGGCAGACATTGCAACAGCCGGTCAAGTCAGTGTTTATGATGCCTTGGCAATGTGAACAACTGTCTCATCGTATGATAACAATTCCTGTTCAGATAGACAGTAGAACGCGAAGAACCATACAGGTAGATATGCAGATATCAGAAGAAGAGTGCCTACAGCTGGCAAAAAAAGCGGTTGAGAAATATTTGGATGCAGAAAGTACCTATCGGTGCATTTTTGTTCCTGGTAAAATAATCAATTATGTGAAGAACTCAGAGCATTAAAACTCTGAGTTCTTTTGCTATTTACATAAAAATGCAAAATGTTTCAAAAATTGACTATACAATTCTGAAAATTTATATTATAATGAACACAAATGAGGTGACATAAAACATTAGCATAATCAGTGAACGTGGTGTTATGAGGGAAGCATTAACAAATAGACGAGGGGCATTGTTTCGGGATGAAGAGACTAAAACAAATGCTGACAGGGAAATGATAGATTCTCTGCTGCATGGTAATCTGGAACTTACAGTGCCGCTTGCACAGGAGATTTATTATAAAATAAAATTATATGATATTGAGTTTCAATCCATGCTGGGACTGGACTTTCTGGATAGTCTGACAGAAATATTGACAGAAGACCAGATGCGTAGAATCCGCAAGCAGGTGGCTTCTGTTAAGCGTAAAGAGAATCACAGACAGAAGTTGTTTGCACGTAATAAAGGAATGGTGATACTCATTTTTGCCATGATATTTGGTGTCTGCTTTGTATATTTTAACTGGAATGTATTCCTGGATATGAAGACCAATTATGACACCTATTTATTACAGGAGAAGGTAAAAGAGGATGCCAGAACAGCAAGGCTGACACAGAGGTGGCAGGATAGAAGAGAAGCAGAAGCCTTGGCAAAGGCGCAGGCATTGGAAGCGCAACAGACAGCACTTGCTTCGGAAGAAGAAGTGCAGCCTGAGATATTAGGACAGTTTCAACAGTTACATTCAGAGAATACAGATTTCTCAGGATGGCTTACCATAGATGGTACTAAAATTGATTATCCGGTTATGTCCAGACAAGGGGACAATAATTATTATCTGGATAAGAATTTTAATGGAGAGAAGGATAAGAACGGTTTATTGATTCTGGATTACCGATGTGATGTGATGCAATCCGGTCAGAACCTGATTATATATGGTCATAATATGAGGTCTGGCGTTATGTTCGGAACCTTGAAGAAATACAAGGACAAGCAGTTCTGCGAAGAACATCCTACTATTCGTTTCAGTTCATTATATGAAGAAAACGAATATAAGGTAGTTGCGGCAATGCTTTCAGAAGTAGCCTATGCCGATGAAGATGTATTTCGATATTATGATGCTATAGATATGAGTACAGAACAGGATTTTGAAGCCTTTCACGACAATATATCACAGAATGCACTGTATATGCTGGATGATATAGCGTATGGGGATTCATGCCTGATTCTATCCACCTGCGATAAGTATAAAGAAGATGGAAGATTTGTTGTAATAGCGAAAAAAATACAGAAGTAAGAGGGGACTTATATGTATCGTAGACTGAAAAATTTACTTGGAGTGAGCTTGATTATCTTTGCGATTCTTTTGTCACAGATACCTATGCCGTCAGTGCAGGCTGATAATGCTGACAGTACAGATAAGGTTACAGTGACTTTCCAGTATGGATTTACGAATCTGAATCCATCGGTTGAGACAGTAACTGTGGCAAAAGGCACTACATTGGAAATTGATAAGATAGAAATTACAATAGATGGTGGACAGAGAATTGAACTGAAAGAAGGACAGAAATATACAATAGATGCTGTTGTATATCAGTTTGATGGCTGGTGTAGTACCAGTACAACAGGACCTAAATGGGATATGGCAAGCAGCACGGCAGATACAGATACAAAGCTGTATGCAGTATGGGTGAGAGTGGATGGAGAACAGTTCTCCTATGATGATATTGTTGCAACACAGGATGATAGCAGTGCGTTAACATCAGCAGATGCAAAAAAAACAATTAAAATTACATTTAACTTTGGATATCCTTCCGTATACTTTACATCACCTACACTTCCTGGTAGTGCGAAAGATGTGAACGGCGTAGCTGTATTGGAAGTAGATCAAGAGGTTGATACGGAAACAGGTGACGTAGTCAGCCGTGGTCATATATCTGGTTTTGAACCTGGATCAAAACATTCACTGACAGTGAATTCCGCTGCCAAGGATGCAACGCTTCTTAGCTGGCAGACAGAAAATGGTATGGACTGGGATTTTAACAAGATGACAACCACTGATATGACATTATATGCTGCATGGGATTTAGGAAGCAGTGAATGCACGATTACATATGTTGCGGCAGATGCAAAGGATTATAGCAAACAGACCAAAAAAGTGAAGATTGGTTCTACTTTACCCAAGCCTGATAATACGCCAATAAGACCAGGATATACTATTACAAAGTGGTATCTGGACAGTACAACAACAAAAACAGAAGTTGACTGGAACCAGAAAGTAGCAACAGACATGAAGCTGTATGCGGGATGGCAGGCAAATGACATCACGATTACATTTGATTTAAATGGAGCAATATACACCGATACATCAGAAGGAGCAATTTATGCACCAGCTAATAAAGGTGATGTTTTAAGTGATGTATTGGCTGCTAATATTGATGAATCCAAAATTCAGTATACGGGATATGCAACAGACTCATCATGGTACGAAGACCAGGAATGCTTTACTGCTGCAAATATGGATGCTACAGTAAGTGCAAGTCGTACCCTGTATAAAAAGTGGACAAAGACAGACGATAAGGGATTTGTATTAAGTACAGATGGCAGGTATTTGTATGAATATAAAGGTAATCAGGGTAGTTCAAGCAAGATAGATGTTAAGATACCTGATACAGTAACCAAGATTGGACCTAAAGCATTTTCTGACATGAGCAGTATCAGAAGTGTAACCTTACCTTCTAACATCTCATCTATAGCAGGAGACGCTTTCTGCGGAATGGAATCAGTAGCAGATACGGTATATATATTGGCAGCAGATACTACGGGAACTTCCGTATCTTATGCAGAAGCCAAAAAATTGGAAAATAAGTACAGTAAATTTGAGTATACTTCTTATTTAAAGCCTGAAAGCGTTATCATGAATGTGGACAGTAGTTCTTTTGCTTCCAACACAGCTTCTGGTATAAGTAATGTCAAATCTTACGTTGATGTGGCAGCCAGTGGAATTGAAGCAGATAACTATTATGTGAAAGTAAGCCCGAATGCTGAAACGAATGGATTAAAAAGCTATTTTGCTAATGTAGATAAGCAAAGGATATATTATTTGGATATCAGTATGACAAAGGGAATATCCGGGACTCCTGATTATGATAATACTATGAACTATACAATTACGTTCCCGTTGCCTGATCAGTGGCAGTCTTGGGATGTGACGAAGAATAACATGAAAGTGTATAGTAATAATAACAATAAGACACAAAGAGAGTTAGAGGAGCTTACGATTGTAAAGATAAAGGAAGATAATGGCGTAAAGTGCGTTATGTTTAAAACCTGGCATTTCTCGCCTTTCGTACTGACCTTTAATGGAACAGTTCCAGATAACAACAATAATAACAATAATAACGGCAACAATAATAACAATAACGGAGGTAATTCAGGTGGTGGCTCCTCCAATGGCGGCAGTTCGTCCGGAGGAGGCGGTTCTTCTTCGGATAGCGGCTCATCTGGAGGTGGTTCATCAAGCGGTGGCTCTTCCAGTGGTGGTTCATCAAACGGCGGTTCATCCGGTAGTGGTACTTCATCAGCAGGAAATGGTGCAGCAGGAACGGGAACACCGGACATTACACAGATATCTACCCAGCCGACAGGAGATGGCAGCGGACAACAGACAGGAACAACCGGCGGTGGAAGTGGTTCCAGGGCTGGCTCTGGAGCAGGACATGTGAAAGATTCCACTCCTAAGACCGGTGATCCACTGGAATACAGAACTTTAC
Source organism: Roseburia sp. CAG:10041_57 (assembly GCA_001916965.1). Classification (GTDB taxonomy): domain Bacteria; phylum Bacillota; class Clostridia; order Lachnospirales; family Lachnospiraceae; genus COE1. The sequence goes on along the minus strand of MNTL01000054.1, from coordinate 35,017 downwards.
TGGTATGTGGTCTGTTTTCTATGGGCGTGTTGATACTCCTTATTGGAAATAAGAAGAAATCTTCTCCATTTTCGCAATATCATCAGGCGTAGAATATTTCCGAATGACAGAATAGATTAACTGTATTTCATTTTTATCAAAGGAAATGTTGTTTTCCCTGCTTAGTTTTGAAAGAGACAGCAGGAAAGGCAGCATTTCTTTTTGTGTCATGGAAGAACTTTTAATTACCAGTTTTTCAAGAAAAGCCAGCTTGGACTTGTCAATTCCTTCCAGAGCAGGGTCATTCATCCATTCTCTTTCATCCATGATAGAATCCTCCTATTTCATTGCTTTCATCATATTGATAATATCATTTATATTTGTTCCGTTATCGAACATTCCTTCCAATGCAGACATATCAGGAAAAGTATTTGCATTTTCTCCATCGCCGGATATCGTTTGCAACATTTCCATCATTTGCTGCATCTGACGCACGTTATCCATAGTATGCATGAGTTGGATGATTTGCTGGAAACTTTTCTCTTCCTCAGGTGCCAGATATTTACGGATAGACTGATAAATGGTCTCAATGTCTGGTGAATCCTTGGAACATGCAGATAATACGGGAGCTTCAGGTCGCGCATTTTTCCTGATAAGCTTCATAGTGTATTGAAGTTCCATGTATTTGATCATAACCGGAAGCATGGGCATAGCAGCAGAATCTATATAGGGAAGTAATGTCTTCATAATCTGAATATGATTGTTTGTATAGAAGTGGTCAAAAACGAGTACATAGTCGTTGTCGTTATCCTGTTCTTCCATATTGCCTCCAGTTTTAATGCGAATCATTGTATCTTATGCAGCAGATAGTGGATATATGCTGGACAAAACCAATGGGTTCAAGTTACTTGAACCCATTGGGCTGGTTAGAATTGGATTAGCAGCAGCCGTTGTTGTTACCGCATCCACCACAGAAGAAGAGAAGAATGATCCAGATCCAGTTATTGCCGCAGCAGTTATCATTGTTGTTGCCACATCCGCCGAAGCAGCTGTTGTTATTGCCGCATCCACCGCAGCAGGACAGAAGAAGGATAATCCAGATCCAGTTACTGCAGCTGTTGTTACCGCATCCACATCCGTTGTTAGAAATAGTCTGATTGCATCCACAATTGCTTGCTGATAAGTCACTCATGTTGAGTACCCCCTAAAAGGTTTTTCTATATCTTATGAGAGAGATGTAAAAGTGTTACAAATGGCATTATGTATACACAAAAATAAAACACAAAATATATAAAATAAATATATAATTACGAAAACACTTGAAATAAACTGAAAATATAGTAAAATAATAATATATATGTAAACTAATTAAATAAACCAGATTATGTTAAATGGCAGAAGAGAAGCAGGAAGGAAGTATGCAGAGTGGATTTGCAATGGACCATTGATGGCAGACGTTTCCGGACACCAGAGGAATATGCGGCGGCGCAGCGGGATAAACAGCTCATTGATTCCATTACACGAGACTTGAAGCTGGATAACCCCAAAGATGTCGAGAAGCTGTATCAACAGTTAAAGAGTAGTCAGATTGAATTTGAATCAATTGTTGGAAGACAGTTTGACGATAATATCTATGAACTGCATAGAAGATTTCAGGAAGAACAGATTCAGAAACAGGAGGAAATCAGGCGTAAAAAGGAAGAACGTAAGCAGAAGCGTGAGAATGCCAGACAGAAGCTGACTCCCCACAAAAAAGAAAAAGTCAGAATAGAAGATTTTTCACCGGAAATGAAGAAGGAAATCCTTCTGGAGATTCAAAGGAAAGAGAAAAGGCGAAAACTCCTGATTATGATATGTACTCCCATATGTATTGTCTGCTTTGGTTATTTTGCCTTTTATTATCAATCGGCAGCTAAGAGCACAAACGAATTTGAATCTCTGGCAGCACTGAAAAATACTTCAAATAATATATTAAAGGCGAACTCACAAATAAATCTTCACAAGGTAACAAAAGAGGATGCACAGACGCCGGATATTCTTCCAGAATATGAAACATTATATAATAAGAACAAAAGACTAATCGGATGGATAAAAATTGACGATACAATTATTGACTACCCTGTTATGCAGACGGTAAATAATGAATACTATCTGAATCATAACTTTAATCAGGAGGAAGACAAGAACGGATGTATCTTCATGGATTATCAATGTGATGCAGTGAACGGATGCGATAACATCATTCTGTATGGGCATCATATGCAATCGGGCAAGATGTTCGGTGCATTGAATAAATACAGCAATGAATCGTATTATGAGGCACATCCAAGAATCAAGTTTGACACCATATATAACAAAGGGGAATACGAAGTAATGTATGTGTTCCGCTCAAAGGTCTATTCAGAAGAAGATGTGACCTTTAAGTATTATCAATTTATCAATGCCGGCTCAGCCAAGGAATTTGATTCTTACATGAATGAGATGGCGGCATTGTCATTATATGATACTGGAGTAACTGCAAACTATGGAGATAAGCTGTTGACCTTATCTACCTGTGATTATCAGGAGAATGAAGGTCGGTTCGTAGTTGTGGCTAAAAGGGTGAATTAAAATGGGGAGATGCAACATGGCAAAGAACACAGGAAAGAAAAGAAAGAGAAAGAATGTAAGACTGCATAGGACAGTACGTAAAACTATTGCAGCCATCTTCATGATTATGGCAGTCGTAGTGGCTGCGATTCCAGTCGAACAGCTGGGAACCATGCAGGCGAAGACGACAACGGATGTCAGAACAACAAGCATTGATGCCATATTTAAGGCTGTATACAATGCAACTGGTACTAATGAGGCAATTGATAAAAAAATAACAGCTAAAGAATCAGATGCAAATTCTTATGACCGTCGTAATTCATCGGATACATATGCAGTTAAAATGTCATATAATAATGTATCCGCAACGTACGATAAGGAATTTAGAATAACAGGTCGAATTAATAAAGGAAGCAATAATTATGTTATTTTGGAATATGCGGGTGAAGACAAAGTTGCAGAAGTCGATTTAAGTGCAAATCGATATACGGAATATTTTATCATTACACGTGACTATGTTGATCAGGTAGAAAAAGTATTAGCCAGAGATCAATATAAAGTAGATTTTGGCGTGGATAATTCAAAGACAACTGTACGTGATAAGGATAGTAAAGAACATACGATTCCTGCGCAGCTTGTCTATACAGATGGCAGAACATATTCTAATAATTTGCAGAGCAATACCATTGAGGCAAATGGTAAGAAATATTCTTATTCATCCTCTAATGTTGATAATGCAACAGTATTCAGTAGTTTTGCACAGGCTGTGTATAATACTAGGATTGCAGAAATTGATGCATATAATCAGGCAATAACTAATTTATTAAAGGATGCAGCAAATTTAACTACAGCAGAATTTACTACTCGTCTTACTGATGATGATATTACTCCAGATAGATACAAACAATTAAAGACACTTACTGTATCATATAATGAGGATACCTCAGATGCTTCAAATGTTATTTATGGAGTTGATGATAAAGAAGATTACTTAAAATATATTATCCTGAAGCGCTTTTGTGCGGATAATGATTTTTCACTGGATGGATTTACCCTGTTGAATTTGGATGATAAGGTAACAGATTCAACAGACGCTAAGGCAGTGGGTGTCTATGTTCCACAATGGACTTCTACACCATTAAATAAAGATAAGGACTCCAGAGCAAATTATATTAGAGAGAATGGTTTTATTTCATTTGAAAATCCTATTACAATTTCTGGTATAGGAAATGATGCATTTAACAGAGAAGGCAGACAAGCAGATAACTTAGATCCTGTCAGTGTAGATATCACCAGACTGGTTTTGTCAGATCAGGTTGACTTTATAGGCAAAAATGCATTTAGATTCCAGTCAACACTTGGAAGTGTCAACTTATCATTTTGTAAGGTAGTTGGAAATGATGCATTCTACGACTGTACGAACCTGACTTCAGTAGAGTTCGGTAATGAAGGAAGCCTGCAGTCAACACAGGTTTTGGGAGCCAGATCCTTCTATAACTGCCAGAAATTAACAGGGATTACTTTCCCTAAATCATTGACTGATGTTGGAACAGCCTGCTTTGCCAAATCAGGTTTAAAATCATTTGGAATGAGTACGGTAAGTACAGCGGGAGAAACAGGAAGCAGCAGCCTTACAATATGGCCTTTTGGATTCTATGACTGTGCAGATTTATCAGGTGATACAGCTTCATATTTTAATCCTAATGTTACAATTGTATTGGGATTGGGATGCTTTGCTGCATCAGGAATTAATTCTTTGGAGATATTTACATTCCCAACTAATTTGAAAGAGTTTATAAGTTCAACATCCGACGAATTTGGAATAGCGAAAGCATTGGGTGCAGTAGATAATGTTCCACCAAGTTCTAATACACCAGGAGAAATTTATTATGATTATATTCTCGCAGGAAGAACTTCATTAAGTACAGTTAATTTTCCAGGTACATTATTTAACTGTAAGATTCCTGACAATACTTTAATGGGATGTCAAAACCTTGGATGCGTTGTCTTTGGTGAAGCAAGCTATAGAGAAGACAGCAGTCACTGTCAGAGCGTAACTTTTGATGCCCCAGATACTGATGAAGATAAATATGATTCAGACTCAGATAAGGAGTATTTATTCCAGGATATTACAAATAAAAATTTCTATGTGAAGGGTCCTGGATTTAAGACAAATGGAAGCACTCCAACAGAATTAAGAGTTCGAACCAAGGCCTCTAAGACGGCAGTTAGTGAATATGTTCCATATGTCTACCTGAACGAATCTAACAATGAACAGATTGAAGCTACTTATGGTGATTATGTTGCCACAATAGTTGTAAATTCCGATGGTACAGCTACTTTAAAGAGCTACAATTTTGTTGGAAGTAAAACATCTACAATTCGTAATCTTGAAGTACCTTCTTCTATAGCAGGACATAAGGTAATACAGTTAGGTACAGACTGTTTTGGAGGAGTTAAGGATTACATTATAGAGCTTACGATTGCTGATGATTCAATCACAACGATAGAAGAAGGTGCTCTGAAAGATGCAAAGATACTTGCAAGAGTAAATATTGGTAACTCTGTGACTTCTATCGGTAAAGATGCATTCGCAGGTTGCAAATTGCTAGAGAATGTACATTTTTCAGAACCAGTATCTGATGGTACAGAGATGACGATTGGAAGTGGCGCATTTAAGACCAACTCTAACTATCTTACTTTCCATGGTAAGGTAGAAGAGGGATATGCCCCATATGACTATGCGATGGATTCTGATGAGACACATTTCACCAGTAAGGCTGCAAAGAGAAATATTTGCTATCAGGTGGATTCTCCGGTAAATATCAAGGTATTACTGGATAATGCCACTCTTGAAAGTACTTTGGTAGATTATCCGCATTTTGAAGAGATTGATCTGATGAATGCAGATCTGATTGAGTCATTAAAGAAAGATAGCAGTATTTCAGTTTATAGCATCATTGATAAATTTAATGAGAACCAGGGATGGATTAACAGCAGCACATATAACGCTCCTTTGACACAGGAAGAGAATGATGTTGTTATGGCAGCGCTTCTTGTAGATATTCCTAAGGGAATTGAGTCCTTGGATGCAAAGACATATTTTGGGGTTACAGATAATAAAGACAACTGGGATTATCTGACTCTGACTCATAAAGAAAGTGATGCTGGAATTACTGCATCTACAACAAATTTAAAAAGACAACTGAATGATGGAATAACTGGAAGAAATGATCCGGTTAAATTGTACTCAAATGAAACTTATCCTAATGATATTGGTACTCCGGCAGCTGGCTTGTTCAGTGGTAATTTTGGAGAGAAGAGTGGAAAAGTCAAGTTCTTTGAGGAAGGAAATGTATTCAAATATTCTTTAAATGAAAACTTCAATAATCAGGAGTACAGTGAAGATATCACTGCAGGTAATGATATTCTTACCTCTATTGGCTTAGGCTCCATCAAACAGCTTCCTGATTATGCTTTCTACAGCTGTGAGAACCTCCTTAGTGTTAAGGTAGGTGCTGAGATGAATAAGATGGGCAAGATCCCATTCAGAGGCTGTACGAAGCTGACCGGTATTGAGAACGAGGATGGGGCAGCATTCTTCTCAGATAATGCCATTATTTATCAGAGAAGTAATTCTGCAGCAAGAGCGGCCGGCGGACTGACTATCATTGAGTGTCTGGAATCAAGAGGTGATCTGAACAGTCCTGAATTATACAGAAAGTCTGCTATTGCAACAGAAAATGATCCTCAGCTTGTGAATGTAACAGCGATTGCAGAAGAAGCATTTGCCTATAATACAGGTATTACCCATGTTGATTTGAGCGATACACAGGTGACAGCAATTCCAGAAGGATGTTTCATGGGTGATACAAGACTGAAAACAGTGATTTTGCCGGATACAGCAACAAATATTGGAAAGAATGCTTTCTCAGGAACAACTGCTGATGTTTATATAAACAATCCTGCTTGTACGATAACGGATGCTTTTGACAAAAACTACAATGGCGTCATTTATGGCTATAAATATTCTGATGAAGCAAACAACGTTGAAAGCCCTGCATATAAGTATGCACAGAGCCTTCCTAATGCTACATTCAAGGAAATTGGCTATGTAGTTACTTTTGAAAGTGATGGCAAAGTATACGAAGTACAGAATGTAAATGCAGGTAAGGCAGCAACGAAGCCTACAGATCCTACTAAGACAGGATATAAGTTCAAATACTGGCAGTGGACTGACAGCAATGGTACTGTCCATACAGGAACAGATGCTTACAGTGGTGTAAATGAGAACAGAAAGGTTGTTGCAGTATTTGAACCTGGAAATGGCGTAGTCTCAGACGGAAAAACATACACCATGACAGTAACAGGTGGTACTGGCAATGGAAGTACGAGCCTGACCAATATGACTGGTGGAGCAATTGTTGTGTTAGAGGCAACAGGGGTAAGCGCAACACAAAGCTTCCAGTACTGGTCAGCAACAGGTACAGACAGTGCTGGTGTTACAGCAGATTGTTCTGAATTGATTGGTGATGTGCATTCAGCGTCCACAAGCATGTATATGCCAAATGCTAACGTAACAGTAACCGCACATTATACCACAAACAGCACTGGTGGTGGTTCAGGAAGCGGTGGTTCAGGAAGCGGCGGTTCAGGAAGCGGTGGATCTGGCGGTAGTGGGTCCGGAAGCTCTTCCGATTCTACTACAAAGTATAAGCTGACTGTCAACTATGGTTCAGGCTCCGGTGAGTATACAGCAGGCCAGGTAGTAACAATCTCTGCTTTTGCTCCGGAATCATCAAGCAAAGTATTCTCAAAATGGACAAGTACTACAGCGGGCGTAGGATTTGCTAACGCTTCAGCAGCATCTACAACTATTACAATGCCGGCATCAGAAGCAACGGTAACGGCTAATTACAAGACAAGAACATCAGATGATGACGAAGATGATTCAGATGCAGCAAACAGAAGAAAAGGAACAACTACAACAACAACTGTTGCAAATGGTACAAATAATGCGCAGAATACGACCACAACTACAACAACAACCAATGGAACAACAACTTCCACGACAACACAGGGAGACAGACTTTCCATTGATAAGACCGGAATCTCTAATAAGGATGTAGGCTCTACGACAGTAGAGGGTGCAACAGATAACTTCATTGTAAAGGTATCTGACTCTGACAGTGCAGTGGCAGAGGCACAGGCTGCATTAATGAATAAGTTCGGTAGTCTGGATGGCATTGTATATATGCCAATGGATATTTCCCTGTATGACAGCACCGGTAAGAACAAGATTCAGGATACAACAGGTCTGAATGTCAACATTACAATACCAATTCCTGATGAAATGATTCAGTATGGTGGTAATATACATATGGCTGCAATCGAGAACAGTCAGTTGCAGGATTTGAATGTGAAGTTTACTACTATTGATGGCATAGCTTGTATGTCCTTTACAGCACCGCATTTCTCGCCATATGTAGCATATGTGGATACACAGAATCTGGTGGCTGGCCAGATGCTGGATGCAACACCCAAGACAGGAGATCCGATTCATCCTAAGTGGTTCCTGGCAGCAGGTATGGCTTGTCTTTCTATCATCCTGTTTGCATCCGGGGATAAGAAGCGTAAGATTAAAATCGCTTAAACAGGAGTAAGAGTATGAATAAAAAGGTGATTACTGCAACAGCGGTATTGTCAGCGGGAATTCTTCTTCTGTTGACAATAGTGATAGGTTTTCAGACAAAAGCGAAGGGTGAAGATGATTTTCGGATAAATGGAACAATATTGACAGCGTACGTGGGCACTGACACCTTTGCCAGTGTTCCAAGTACGGTTACATCTATAGGGGAGGGCGCTTTTGCAGAAAATACAACCCTGCAAAGTATAGAACTTCCTGAAGGCTTACGGGAGATTGGCTACAATGCCTTTGGTGGATGTACCGCACTGACCAGTGTAACAATACCGGATTCGGTAACGAAAGTCGGACCGGGAGCATTCAAGGGGTGTAGTGCATTGACATTGGCAGACCTGGGTGCGGGGATTTCTTCCTGGGGTTCTGGGGTATTTAATGACTGCACGTCTCTTAGTAAAGTGATTGTGGATGAGAAGAACAACTATCTGCTTTATTATAATGGCGCTTTGTATAATGGAGATATGTCCATGCTGTATCAGGTATTGGCAGGAAGGACCGGAGACAGTTATGCAATGCCTGATGAGGTAAAAGAGATAGACACTTATGCATTCTGGAATCAGCAGAATATTAAAAATGTAAAAGTATCTCCTAATGTCACAGAGATTCCTTCCTATGCAATGAGCAGCATGGGAAGTGTTGAGAATGTAATTCTGCCTGATTCAGTCAGCTCAATTGCAGAGAAAGCATTCGCAAATAATACAACATTAAAGCAGGTTATGATACCGGCATCTGTGAACAGTATACAGGATAATGCTTTTGCCAACAGTCCTAATGTTAAGATATTAACGACTAAGAACAGTACTGCGGATCAATTTGGTCAAAAGCAGAAGATACCTGTAATTTATGATGCAGAGCTGCCTACAGATTTCAATGACAGCAATGCAGATCAGGAGGATAAACCCCAGCTTAAACATCAGACCACGACTGTAACTACAACAGAAGAAAAAACAGAACAAACAAAGGAAGAAACTTCCAAGGAAGAGACTTCGGCAGCACAGTCAACACAAAATGACGAGAATCCTTTGGATACGAAAGAACCTGGTGTGGTTGCCAAGACCAGAATCATAAATGGTAAGGCTGTAGTATTAATTGGTAAGTCAAACCAGAAAGTATATGGTGGAACAGGCAGTAATTCCTCCATAGAAACAAGCCAGACACAGGAAACATCAGAAGAAAGCTCTTCTGAGCAGGAAACACAACCGACTTCATCTAAGCAGACAGTCGATGGTGATACGATTAAGCAAAGAGCGTACTATAAACAGAACAATTTGACTAATTATACAATTAGTGAGAAAATAAAAGAAATAGGACGATTGAGTTTTGCACAGAGCGGTTTACAGTCAATAGAGATACCATCTAATGTTACAACAATAGATTATGGAGCATTTTATGGATGTCAGGATTTGAAAGAAGTAACAATTCCTGATTCTGTAATTAGCATAGGTACGAAGGCTTTTGCTGATACTCCATGGCTGGATAACTGGCTTAATGGAACTTCTAAGGGAGGCGAAGATGATTTCCTGATATTGGGAGATCATATTCTTCTTGCATATCGTGGAAACAGTGCAAAGGTTGAGATTCCTGAGGGCGTAAAGCAGATTGGTTCTGAAGCCTTTAAAAATCATCAGGAGCTGACTCAGATTACAATCCCGGAAAGTGTAAGCAAGATTGGTGCAGATGCATTCAGGAATTGCAGCAAGCTTACCAAGGTCGATGGAGGAGCTGGCTTACAGACAATCGTTCGTGGCGCCTTTTATGGCACACAGGTATCGGAAGATTCACTGACGAAATAAAGTATGTGAGGATTATTATGGAAAAAGCGTTTTGGGGAATGGTAGCAGGATGTACCTTAATCTTTGGAATATTACTTGGAATGTATCTGAATAAAAGCGGTGCTGTGGATTTTTCTCCTAAGGCGGACCAGACACAGGAAACAACGCAGACAGACCAGACTGCAGGTGAGATAGAGCAGGAGGGAGAGCTTACTTCTCTTCTTCAGGAGACTCAGGGAAATTATGCAGCTGCAATGAAAGCGCTGGAGGAGGAACAGACAGAAAGTCCACAGCAGCCGGAGGGGGCTGCAGGTGGAGATCATAACACGTCATCAACGACAACCTCTTCGTCAACGACCACAACGACCACTCCAAATGGAAGCGTAGACCCTGATAGAAACGGTAATCATAATTATTTTATGGATGATCCTTCCGCTACACAGTCGTCATCTGCTGATTCATCTTCTGAATCGCAGACAGAAGATACACCGGAATCCAAGAAGAATGATTTATACCAGTATGATTTATATAAGGATCATGTTGTCATCACCAAATATCTGGGAAAAGGCACGGATGTAGTAATTCCTGATACATTGGATGGACAGCCTGTTACGGAGCTTGCAGCTTCTGCTTTTGCCAGTTCCAAGACACTGGTAAGGGTAGAAATTCCTGATACAGTGTCAACAATGGGGGACAGTGTATTCAAGAGTGATGCCGCACTTGTGGAAGTGGTTATGCCGGATAGTCTGACATCATTGGGACAGAGCGCTTTTGATGGCTGTTCTAATCTGGTCAGATTAACAATTCCTGATGGAGTAACCCGGATAGGAGACAAGGCATTTAATAAATGTATCAATATGACTAAGATCAGTTTACCGGATGATATAACATCAATTGGTAAACAGGCATTTTATCAGTGTGAGAAGTTACAGACAATTACATTGCCGAGTGCACTGACACAGATAGGGGATGAAGCTTTCTCCGGTTGTCTTGTATTAGGTAAAATAAAGATTCCATCAGAAGTAACTACGATTGGCAAGAGTGCTTTTGAAAATTGTGCGGCTGCTGAGAGCATCAGCATGGGTAATCTTGTGGATACCATAGGGGATTTGGCATTCAAAGGATGTACAAGGGCTTCTTCTGTTAAGATTTCTTCTGCACTTACGGAGATTTCTAAAGAATTATTTGCAGGAGATACCAGCTTTACAGATTGTAAGATTCCCAATAGCGTTACTGCCATCAATGCCAGTGCCTTTGAAGGCTGTACCGGTCTAACAGCGGTTACTATACCATCCTCTGTGACGACTATTGAGGCGAGTGCATTTTCAGGCTGTACAGGCTTGACAGAGCTTAGCTTTAAGAGCGGGGTAACAGTAATAGGGGACAGTGCTTTCCAAGGCTGTACCGGTTTGAAATCCGTTACATTGCCATCCAGTGTAGTCAGCATTGGAACAAGTGCTTTCTCAGGCTGTACTGCATTGGCAGAAGTCTCTATACCAAAGGCAACTATGAGTATTAAGTCAGCTGCCTTCTCAGGGTGTACATTTGCAACTGTAACAATTAATAAAGTATGTTCGTATCAGTCAGATTCATTCCCGACAGGAATCAAGATAGAGAATTACTAATACACCGTTTCGTAAACAGCAGTTCTTACATATTATAGTAGTAAAATATGACTGCAGGAGCTGCAATATGGATAGAGTACGAAGGACGGTAGGCTGTGACAGGCTGGATACATCACAGTATAATGGCAGGGGTGTTTATGTAGTTGTTTTGGATTCGGGAGTGGCAAATCATCCGGATCTTGAAGGAAGAATTGTGGAATTCCGGGATTTTATAAATGAGGGAAAATGCGGAAAGGATTCGTATTATGATGATAATGGACACGGCACACATGTGTGAGGTCCCATAAGGAGGAAAGACATGGTAACGAAGGGTAGCAAAACAAAATATTGGATTGGCAGAACAATCGGTATTCTGACACTTGTCTGCATACTCATGGGAAGCATTCCTGTGCAGGCACAGGGACCGACATACACGCAGCTGAATGATGTTTATTATGCTGTGGAAGGGTGTACAGTGTACGCAGAACCAACGTATACTTCTACTGTATTGACAACGATTGCGGCAAATGTCCCGGTAAGGGTTATCGGAAGTTATTCAAATGGCTGGTATCGAATTAACATCGGAGTGATAGCATATTGTAAGATGGACAGCCTTACTACAGCAGGTGATGTGGGTGTTATTACAGCCAAGGATACGCAGGCATATTATGCGAAACAGACAGCCGATCAGCTGGGTTATACATTTCACTATATGGTTCTGAATGATAAGAAGACCATTAAGAAAGATATTTTCAACAGCTATATCGGGCAAAAGGCAATCCTCTTTGCAAAGATAGATGATGAGCTGGCGGTATCATTTAAGATGCTGTATGCTGACCCTGTTAAACAGGACATTAATCTGAATTACACCAGGGCAGTCACAGTGAATGGAGATGGCAGCAGGACGATAGAACTGACTAACAGTGATGAGCAGGCACTGACCGGGCAGCTTGCCATATTCCAGGTTAAGACCGGCTATGATAAAGCAGTGGACATGTATATATGGGATATGAATAATGCAGAGTATAACCTGATGAATACCTACTATACCGAGTTCAGTGAATATGCATATGCACCGGTTACGCAGATCAGTAATATAAAATACACAGAAGCAGAAATAGCCAACAGTCTGACTACAGAAGTAAGAAACAAGATGGATAATATCAGAAAAGGTATTAAGTATTTATCCTATGACGAAACAGATTATAAGAATGCTCTTACAAGCAGACTTAGAAAAGATACAGAATATGTAGATTATCAGTACTAAGAAGAGGCGCACAGATATAAATTATATTTGTGCGTCTTTTACAATATCAGCTATTGCGTGTTGACATAATCTCTGATATACTATACATATATAGCGTACTAACTGTATTAAGATAGATAGTACACTGTATTTTCCGGATACGCAGCGGTATTATTCTGACATATTGTGAATGGAAGGGGTAGTTATGCAGGATAAAGGGAAAACTAAGAAAAAACGTGATGATACGGTGATTACGGTTAAGAATTTATATAAAATATATCATATTGGTGATAACAAAGTGCGTGCGCTCAATGGCGTGGATTTTACGATTAAGCGGGGTGAATTCTGTGCTATTGTAGGTGCTTCGGGATCAGGTAAATCTACCTTGCTGAATATGCTTGCCGGCTTGGAGAAGCCCACTAAAGGAGAGATTATCATTGCCGGTGAACATATGGAGACCAAGTCGGAGAATCAGCTTGTTAAGTTCAGAAGGGAACATATTGGATTTATTTTCCAGTCTTTTAATCTGATGGGAACGATGAACGCTGTGGAGAATGTGGCTTTGCCATTGACCTTTCAGGGAGTTTCCAAGAAAGAAAGAGAACGGCGTGCACGTAAAATGGTACATATGGTCGGATTGGATAAATACTGGGATCACAGACCCAATCAGATGTCCGGTGGACAGCAGCAGCGAGTCGGCGTAGCCCGGGCACTGGTTGTAAGGCCGGAGATTATATTTGCAGATGAACCAACGGGTAATCTGGATTCCAATACATCTCAGGAGATTATGAATCTGATGCAGAGTGTTGTAAAAGAGCATAATCAGACGCTGATTATGGTTACACATGATAATTATCTTGCGGGTTTTGCCGACAAGATAATCCGCATTAAGGATGGTAAGATTATAGATATGAAAGACAATACAGAACATACAGAGGGGGATAAGAATGAAAATGAAGAGAATGTTTAAGAAATTACTGGTGATGTCATTGCTTGTACTTGCATTATGCGGTAGTGCATTGACTGTATACGCAGATGAGAGCGATAGCAGTTCTACAACTTTATCCAGTGCTTCCAGCGAAGAGAGAAACCGCATCAGAGGACAGCTGAACCGCTTTTATACAGATCTGAAATCTCTGAATGACATTTCAGATGAGAACAAGAAGAAGATGGATAAAATTTACAATACAGCAATGTCTTATATGAATTACGCTGATTTAAGTGTTTCGGAGATTGCTTCTTATGAATCTACCGTAGAGGGCTATCTGAAGGATCTGGCAAATAAGAACACTGCAGATACAAACAAGTTCCTGATGCTTTCCAATGAAGTACCCATTACGGATGCAAAGTACGGAGATACTGCGTTTGTTGTGCTTTCCCTGATTAATCTCGGCAAGACTGATATTACAGATATTGTAATTACTCCGGCAGTGTCCAATGATAAGGCAAAATGGCCTTTTGAAATCAATCAGGCATATGATGCACAGACAATCCAGATTCTCCAGGCAGCGGATAATACAGAGGATGCCTACAATAAGCGTATGGACATTGGATGGAACTTTGTAGTACGTCAGGACGTATTGACAGGTTGTTATCCTCTTAATTTCCATGCTACATATTATCAGAATGGTGCTGCCGTCAGCACAGACATTACAACGTACATTAATGTAAAGGGTTCCAACCCTAAGAATCTGCTGGTACCTGATGAAAAACAGCTTTCAGCCAACCCAAGAATTGTGGTTACAGGATTTACAACAGTCCCGGAGACTGTATATGCAGGAAGTGTATTCAATCTGACTGTAAATGTGAAGAATACTTCCGCAGAAACAACAGTTAAGAATGTACTCTTTGATCTGCAGGCTACAGTAGAAGGTTCTACAACAGTAGCATCTTATTCCGCATTTCTGCCTACATCCGGTTCAAGCTCTGTATATACAGATGCGATTGCACCTGGGGAGACTTACCAGATGAGCATTGAGATGGAAGCCAAGTCGGATCTTGCGCAGAAGCCATACGTACTGACGGTAAACATGAAGTATGATACAGATGAAGAAATCAATAAAACAGATACAGCCAGCGTATCTATTCCTGTCAAGCAGGAAGCCAAGATGGACACAGGTACAGCAGAAATCATGCCGGAATCTATTGCGGTAGGTGAACAGTCCAATATTATGTTCAGTGTATTCAATACCGGTAAAACGACTTTATATAATGTAAAGGTTACATACGAATCAGATGCAATCGACAGTGGTATTTCCTATCTGGGCAATCTGGATCCGGGCGCTACAGGAAATGTAGATTCCATGGTTACGGGAATTGCGGCAGATGATGGTTCCGGAACGATTACGGCAGTTGTGACTTATGAAGACGAGGCAGGTAATGAGACACGTTATGAGAAGGAAATGAATTTGTCTGTTTATGAAAATGTGGTCGATGACGGTTCTATGGATGATATATATACAGAGCCTGCTGTTGAAGAAAGCTCAGGACTTCCGCTTCCTGCCTTGATTGGGATTATTGCAGCAGTTGTTGTGATTGTGGTTGTTATCGTTATTGTCATAAAGAAGAAAAAGGCAAAGAAACAGAAAAAGGAAATGGAATTACTGGATGATGAGGATGATGTATAATGAAGTTTTCTGATTTATTGCTCATGAGCATAACGAATCTGTGGAAAAGAAAACTCAGAACCGTATTGACTGTTTTAGGTGTTGTAATCGGTATTACTTCTATTGTGGTCATGGTTGCATTGGGAAATGGATTAAAGGAATCCATGATGGAGAATATATCCAGTTATTCCTCAATCACCCAGATAGAAGTATCCAGTGGGCAGTCGTGGAATAGCAGTGGCACGCAGGCAGAGGAGCGGCTGCTTAATGATGAGCTGGTGAATACACTCAAAAGTATGGAGCATGTGGTAGATGTATATCCACAATTGAATGTATCAGTTATTGCAAAATCCGGGAAATACATGAGCTATATGGATATAACAGGTATGACTCAGGAAGGTCTTGCCAGTCTGGACCTTCCTATTGCAGAGGGCGCATTGCCATCGGCAAATGGAGAGTTCAAGCTGTTTTATGGAAGTAGTGTATTGACGAATTTCTATGAAGAAAAGACAAATACTTACCCATATTGGGAGAAAAATGAACTTCCGCAGATAGATCTGATGAAGACACCAATGTTTGTTATCTTTGATATAGATGCGTATTGGAGCTCCAGAAATTCCGGAGACAGTGGAGGAACAACAGTAAAACCACCCAAGAAATATCTGGTGGAAGCCAGCGGTATTATGGCGGGAAAACCAGACGAGTGGACGAATAACAGCAGCAGTGTATTCTGCGATATTAATGCTTTGAAATCACAGCTAAAACGTGTATTTAAGAAAAAGGCAGTCCCAGGACAGCCAACGAGAAAGAATGGCAAACCGTATAATGAGCTGTTCTATACAAGACTGGTCGTACAGGTAGATGAAATGGAGAATGTGCAGGAACTGACGAAGATGCTTCAGGACCAGGGATATAATGCTTACAGTGACGCAGAATGGATTCAGTCCCAGACAGAGCAGATGAATACAATTCAGCTTGTGCTTGGTGCGATTGGTGCAGTATCGCTTCTGGTTGCGGCGATAGGTATTACCAATACAATGATGATGTCCATTTATGAACGCACCAAGGAAATAGGTGTTATGAAGGTACTGGGCTGTGACATCCATAACATTCAGACATTATTCCTTATGGAAGCAGGCTTTATTGGCTTTGTAGGAGGAGTAGTGGGGCTGGCATTCAGTTATGTGATAAGTATTGTGATCAATAATCTTCTGGCAGCCAGCCAGGTTGGGGCAGAGATGGGCATGTCCGGTGGAATCTGCCGTATTCCCCCGTGGCTGCCGCCGCTTGCCGTTGTATTTGCTATACTGATTGGTATGATTGCAGGATTTCTGCCATCTCTTCGTGCTATGAGATTAAGTCCTTTAGCGGCAATCCGAAATGAATAAAGATAAGATAAAATACTGATGTAGTTTATGCTATATCAGTATTTTTTTGTTCTGAACCGGTATTTCCTTTTCATACATTGTCATAAACAGGGTATGAGGCTTGTTATGGAAAAGGCAGCAGTCTATTTAAGAATCAGTAAAGAGGATCTTGACAGAGAGGGAGACAGCCACAGCAAGAGCATAGAGAACCAGAGGATAATTGTGACAGATTATGCGCTAAAACATGGATGGAGCATACAGCAGTACTATGTGGATGATGATTATTCAGGCTTGTATTATGAAAGACCTGCTTTTTCACAGATGTTAAAAGATGCCAGAAGTGGGCAGTTTGGTGTGATTCTGGCGAAATCACAGTCCAGATTATCAAGAAATATGGAGCATACAGAATATTTACTTCATAGTCTGTTCCCAATGCTTGGAATTCGGTTTATTGGAGTAGTAGATGGGGTAGATACAGCACAGAAATATGGGAAGAAGGCAAGGCAGATTAATGCGCTGGTGAATGAATGGTACAGTGAAGATCTATCAGAAAGCATCAGGGCAGTATATCGGCAGAAAATGGAGAAGGGAGAGTACTTAGGAGCATATGCACCCTATGGCTACCGTAAAAGCCGGAAAGATTCGCATGTTTTGGAAATAGACAGGAATGTATCTTGCTGGGTGCAGTGTATTTTTGAATGGTATGTGCAGGGATTTAGTGTGGAAGCAATCAGAGCCAGGCTGGTGAGGGAGAGAGTGGCAACCCCCCTAAGCTATCGACAAGACAGGAATCTGCCGGACTATCAGTGGAGTGCTTCTACGATTAAGAAGATTTTACGTAATGAGACATACACGGGAATGGTGGTACAGGGGAAAAGCATGAGACGCAGTTTTAAAGATAAATCCATACAATATATTGATAAAAAGAGTTGGATTATAGTGCAGGGGACACATGAACCTATTATTTCCAGAGAATTGTTTGAACAGGCAGTGAAAAGAAGAAAAACACGTAATACACATATTAAAATGTAAGTTGGACCCGACACACATGTGTGCGGTATTCTTGCAGGAAATGGTAAGTTATCGGACACAAAATATAGAGGTATAGCACCGCAATGCAGTATTTTATGTGGAAAAGTACTGGATGAAAAGGGGGCAGGAAGTCTCAGGAATCTTTTGATGGGATTGGAATGGACTACCGAAATGATGAAAATATATCCTGTCAGAATATTGAATATTTCAATAGAGATTGAACAGACAGCAGCTTTAAAACCTGATGAAGTGGCGCTTCTGCATAAATATCTTGAATATTTCTGGAGCAGTAATGTAATGATCGTTGCAGCAGCCGGAAATAAAGGACCGGAGCCTATGAGCATCTCTCCTATCAGCGAATCAGTGGAATGTATCTGCGTAGGATGTAATGATGGTGATTATGTTGGAGCAGGCGGCAGAACCTGTGCAACATATTCTGCCAGAGGACCAGCTAATGTGTATGATGTGAATCCTGCAAAAGGCAATCCGTTAAAGAAGCCTGATATTGTGGCACCGGGAACAGATATTGTGTCCTGCTGTAATCGGGTGTATGGGAGAAATAACCGCTGGAGACAGCCCTATATTGCCAAGAGTGGAACTTCCATGGCTACACCGATCGTCAGTGGAGCACTGGCTCTCTGTTTGCAAAAATATCCGCAAATTACGAATACACAATTGAAACGTGTCTTGTTGAGTTCGTCCAGAGATTTAGGACAAAACTGGAATGTTCAGGGAGCGGGAATGCTGCAGATTGATAAAATGCTTGAAAATATCAATAAAAAATATATTTAAAATAATTTCACTTTATTAAAATAAATCATTGACGTGAACTGTATAAATGTATACAATGATACAAAAATACGTTTTCTGCATAAGAGTGTATAAAAATACAGACTTACCAGAGGAGTTATGAAGGAGAAGATAGTAATGGAAAAGAACGATTATTTTGAAAACCGACCTGTTACCCTGAATGGCAAAAACAATCTTCTTGAAATAGAAGAGCATATGTATACATTACAGGATGTAGAGAAACCCAATACTTTCCGAAATATGTTTCCTTATGAAGAGATACCTAAGATTCCTTTTAATGACAGAGTTGTTCCTCACAATATGCCAAAGGACATCTGGATCACAGATACGACATTTCGTGATGGACAGCAGTCTAGAGCACCTTATTCCACAGAGCAGATCGTTACGATCTATGACTATCTGCACAAATTAGGCGGTCCTAACGGGATGATCCGTCAGAGCGAATTTTTCTTATACAGTAAGAAAGACAGAGATGCAGTTTACAAATGTCTGGAGAGAGGATATCAGTTCCCGGAAGTTACTTCCTGGATTCGTGCCAGCAAGGAAGATTTCAAGCTGGTAAAAGAGATAGGTATGAAGCAGACTGGTATTCTGGTAAGCTGTTCTGATTATCATATTTTCCTGAAATTAAAAATGACAAGAAAACAGGCTATGGAGCATTACCTTTCTGTTATCAGAGAATGTCTGGAAGAAGGTATCAGTCCAAGATGCCATTTAGAGGATATCACAAGAGCTGATATATATGGTTATGTAGTTCCTTTTTGCCTGGAATTGATGAAGCTGGCTGAAGAATACAAGATTCCTATTGTTGTGCGTGCATGTGATACAATGGGATATGGTGTAAACTATCCTGGTGCAGTTATCCCAAGAAGTGTACCGGGTATCATTTATGCAATTCATACACATGCCGGCGTACCTCATGAATGGCTTGAATGGCATGGACATAATGATTTCTATAAGGCAGTGTCCAATTCTACAACAGCATGGCTGTATGGCTGTTCCGGTGTGAATACTTCCTTATTTGGTATCGGAGAACGTACAGGTAATACACCTCTGGAAGCTATGGTATTTGAATATGCACAGTTAAAGGGCACTTTGAATGGAATGGATACCAGAGTCATTACTGAACTTGCAGAATATTATGAGAAAGAGATCGGCTATCAGATTCCACCAAGAACGCCTTTTGTTGGTAAGAACTTCAATGTCACCAGAGCAGGCATTCATGCAGATGGATTATTAAAGAATGAAGAAATCTATAATATATTTGATACAGAGAAATTCCTGAATCGTCCGGTACTGTGCGCTGTATCCAATACATCTGGTCTGGCAGGTATTGCACATTGGATCAACACCTATTTCAAGCTGCAGGGTGAAGATAAGATTACCAAGAATTCAGAATTGGTAGCTTATGTAAAAGAGTGGGTAGATGCTGAATATGAAGGCGGCAGAGTTACCGTATTGACAGATGATGAGCTGTTGCGTGTTATTGCAGAGGGATGCGATAAGCTGAATGTAACACTTGTTAAGACACCTCAGCCCCAGCCGGAAGAGTAATGGAGGCATATATGGGCGAACATGATGTAAATCAGGAAGCGCTGGACAAGTATTCCCTGAGAGGACGGGTTTTTCAGAAGCTTCGTGAAGATATATTAAATGGAAGATATCAGGCAAATGACGAACTGAAGGAATCTGCTATAGGAGAAGAGCTTGGAGTCAGCAGAACTCCTGTAAGAGAGGCGTTCAGACAACTGGAGCTGGAAGGACTTATCAGGATCGTTCCGAATAAGGGAGCATATGTGACAGGAATTTCCACAACGGATGTAGCAGATATCTATGAGATTCGTTCCTTATTGGAAGGATTGTGCGCACGCTGGGCTACGAAGCGTATATCCACAGAACAGATTGATGAGATGGAAGAAATTATTCTGTTAAGTGAATTCCATCTTTCAAAAGGACATTATGAACAATTGACTGAACTGGACAACCGATTTCATCAATTATTATATGATGCCTGTGAAAGCAAGATACTGATTCATTTACTCAAAAATTTTCATCAGTATGTGCAGAAGGAAAGACAGCAGACATTATCTGATAAAGAAAGAAGCAGTGAGGCTGTAGCTGAACATAAGAGCATCCTGGAGGCTATGAAAGCAGGAGATTCGCAGCTGGCAGAACAACTTGCAGACAAACATATTTGTAATGCGTATAGAAATATGGTAAAATGCGGATTAAGTGATGATAAGAATTAATAAGGATATGGAGGAACAAGTATGGCAAAGATTCAAATGACAACACCCCTTGTAGAGATGGACGGAGATGAAATGACAAGAATTCTGTGGAAGATGATCAAGGATGAACTGATTCTTCCATATATTGATCTGAAGACAGAATACTATGATCTTGGACTGGAATACCGTAATGAGACTAACGACCAGGTTACAGTAGATTCTGCGGAAGCTACCAAGAAGTATGGCGTAGCAGTAAAATGTGCAACTATCACACCAAATGCAGCCAGAATGACAGAGTACAATCTCAAGGAGATGTGGAAGAGCCCTAATGGAACAATCAGAGCTATGCTGGATGGTACTGTATTTCGTGCCCCTATCGTTGTAAAAGGCATTGAACCCTGTGTAAAGAATTGGGAGAAGCCTATTACACTGGCAAGACATGCTTATGGTGACGTATATAAGAATACCGAGATTAAAGTGCCAGGACCTGGTAAGGCAGAACTGGTATTCACAGCAGAGGATGGAACAGAGATTCGTGAACTGATTCATAATTTTACAGGATCAGGTATCATTCAGGGTATTCACAATACAGACAAATCCATTTCCAGCTTTGCACATGCATGCTTTAAATATGCATTAGATACCAAGCAGGATCTCTGGTTTGCTACCAAGGATACGATTTCCAAGAAATACGATCATAATTTCAAGGATATTTTCCAGGAGATTTATGATGCAGAATATGCAGAACAGTTCAAGGCAGCAGGTATTGAATACTTCTATACTCTGATTGATGATGCAGTTGCCCGTGTTATGAAAGCTAAGGGCGGATTCATCTGGGCTTGTAAGAATTATGATGGCGATGTTATGAGTGATATGGTAAGCTCTGCATTTGGTTCATTGGCAATGATGACCTCTGTACTGGTATCTCCATCAGGCGTGTACGAATACGAAGCAGCACATGGTACTGTACAGAGACACTATTATAAGTATCTGAAGGGTGAAGAGACATCCACAAACTCTGTTGCAACCATTTTTGCATGGACAGGCGCATTGAGAAAACGTGGAGAGATGGATAAACTGGAGGATCTGGTTACTTTTGCCAATAAGCTTGAAAAGGCAACAATCGCAACAATCGAAAACGGTAAAATGACTAAGGATCTTGCATTGATTACATCCTTGAAGGATGTTACTGTACTGAACAGTGAGAACTTTATCAAGGCAATACGTGAGACCTTTGATGCAATGTAAGAATATATAAAAAGTGGGAAGCCCTATTCGGACAGGGCTTCCCATTTTTCGTATAAAGGATTTAATTCTTCTTCAATCGCATTCTTTTCTCTGGCGATTTCCTGAAGACGTGCAACATTGGTTGCAATTTCAGGCCTGGACATTTCTTCATCCAGTTCCTGAGCTTTTGCTTCCAATTGAGCAATGCGGTCTTCACATTT
This sequence comes from Roseburia sp. CAG:10041_57, assembly GCA_001916965.1. Lineage (GTDB taxonomy): Bacteria > Bacillota > Clostridia > Lachnospirales > Lachnospiraceae > COE1. The sequence continues at coordinate 12,635 of MNTL01000054.1, read as the reverse complement.
CTTTAAGTCATTTTCTTTTTTGCGTTGTGCTGCCTGTTGTTCCTTTTGCTGCTTCCAGTCTAATTTTTGTGCACTGGGAGCGGATTCCTCTACAGAGCTGTTGCTTTCATCAGCCATAGGTGTTTGCTTCTTTTCCAGGTAATAATCATAGTTTCCTATGTAATTAATGAATTCTCTATGAGTCAGTTCCAGAATGCGGGAAGCAGTCTTGTTTATAAAATATCGGTCATGCGATACATATAGAACAGTTCCCTCATATGCATTCAACGCACTTTCAAGGATTTCCTTGGAGGTGATATCCAAATGGTTAGTAGGCTCATCCAGAATCAAAAAGTTAGATTCTGATAACATCAGTTTGGCGAGAGATACACGACCACGTTCACCGCCACTGAGAGAACTGATTTTTTTGAAGACATCTTCCCCTGTAAAGAGAAAAGCAGCTAACGTATTTCTGATCTGTGTATTTGTCAGATCTGGATAATCGTCACTGATTTCTTCAAATAAAGTCTTGTCCATATGCAGAACGTGATGTTCCTGGTCATAATATCCGATTTGAACATTGGAACCAAGTTTGATGCTTCCGGTATCAGGAGGAACCAGTTCATTGATAATTTTTAACAGTGTGGTTTTACCGGTTCCGTTGTCTCCAATGATTGCCACATGTTCGCCTCTCTTGACTTCAAAGGAAGCATTGGAGAAGAGTATTTGACCATCATAAGCCTTGGACAGATCAGATACGCTTAATACATCATTACCACTTAGAAGCCTTGGCGTAAGTTTAAGCTTCATATCAGCCTTCACTTCGGTTGGTTTATCAATACGTTCTATTTTATCCAGCATTTTTTCACGGCTTTCAGCACGCTTAATAGATTTTTCACGGTTAAAAGAGCGAAGCTTATCAATCACTTCCTCCTGATGCTTGATTTCGCGCTGCTGATTCAGATATGCATTTAACTGTTCTGTACGAAGAACTTCTTTCTGTCTGGCATAATCAGAATAGTTGCCATGGAAGACCATGACATTGCCGTTATCAATCTCAATAATCTTGGTAGCGATTTTATCCAGAAAGTATCGGTCATGGGAGACAATCAGTACAGCTCCCTTATAGTTCAAAAGATAAGTTTCCAGCCAGGCAATAGAATTGAGGTCTAAATGGTTCGTAGGCTCATCCAGAATGATCAGATCAGGCTTTTGCAGAAGCAGCTTACCAAGAGCAATACGTGTTTTCTGACCACCGGAGAGAGTATCTACCTTCTTCTGAAATTCCTCTTCCTGAAAACCAAGTCCTTTTAGAATACCAGTGACTTCACTTTTATAAGCATAACCATTAAGAAGTTCAAAACGGTGATTCATATCTGTATATTTCTTCAGAAGCAGTTCAAGCTCGGCATCACTGGCTGTTTTCATGGCAAGCTCAGTCTCACGGATAGAAGCCTCCAGATCCAATACTTCCTGCTTTACAGTGAGCAGTTCATCATAAATAGTATGCTCACTGTTGACCGCCTGATGCTGTGCCAGATATCCATATGTTTTATCTTTGGCAAATGTGACCAGACCGTCATCCGCAGGCAGTGAACCTGTGATGATTTTCAACAGAGTTGATTTGCCGGCTCCGTTGATACCAACGATAGCAGCTTTTTCATAATCCTCAATATGAAATGAGGCATTTTTAATGACATGATTATCTATAAATGTTTTATCAATATTAGAACAGGATAAGATCATGGTAAACTCCTTTTTTAAATAACGTACTCCCGGAGTACATATAAGAAAATGCATAACTACACACAATATCACATTATATAGAAAAATAAAAGAAAATACAACAGTCTGTCCAATATAAAAAATGCACAGAAAGTAAGATATTATTTGACAATCATTTAACAATGTTGTATACTTTATGTTGACAGTTTAGCCGTTAACCACTGAAAAGTGAATATATGTCTATAGATAGTCAAAAGAGGAGGTACTGTATGGTACATTCTGTACAGTAATATGAGTAAATTTTGGAGGTGTATATCGTGGACGAGAAGGTGATATCACAGGCAGTCATCGGCAGACTCCCCAGATATTACAGATATTTGGGAGATTTACGTGATAGCGGAGTAGAGAGAATATCATCACAGGATTTGAGCAGACTTATGAAGGTAACTGCTTCACAGATACGACAGGATTTTAATAATTTTGGAGGATTTGGGCAGCAGGGTTATGGATATAATGTAGAATATCTGTATAATGAAATTGCAAAGATTCTTGGATTGAACAGTAAGCATAATCTGATTATTATTGGTGCGGGCAATCTGGGACAGGCGCTTGCCAACTACATGAACTTCGAGAGAAGAGGTTTTATTGTAAAGGGTATCTTTGACATTAATCCTGCCTTGCAGGGTAAGGAACTCAGAGGAATTCCTGTACGTCCTGTAGAACAGATTGCAGATTTTGTGAAAGCAAACGATATAGATATTGCAGTCCTTACAATTCCAAAGGATGGTGCGGTGAAAGCAGCAGAGACCCTGGTAAAATGTAACATCAAGGCAATCTGGAATTTTGCACATGTAGATCTGAATGTTCCAGACAGCATTGTAGTAGAGAATGTGCATTTGTCAGATAGCTTGATGAAGTTATCTTATGGCATTGAGAAGCATGCACATGGAGACGATAAATAGCAGAAGTGATAGAAGGTGACTGGATGGCACAGGATAATGATCTGTTCAGAACAGCGCTGGAAGGTAAGAAGATACCAATACTGACACTTGATCATAAATGGCATAAGTTATTTACACAGACAGGCGATAATGATGAGATTCATGCGCTGGAGACAGTTGTGAATGACCTTTTAAAGAGACAGGGGAAGCTAAACACTGAGATCAAGAGCCAGAACCTGTTCAAAAAGAAACTCATGAGTGAAATCGTGGCGATTATGGAACTTCCTGACAGTCCTGATAAGAACAAGAAAATGGAAGAGAATAAACGGCTTATAGAAGAAGCAAATGAGAAGATGGATCTTTGCCATGATGAGCTTGCAGAGCTGCCTGAGCAGATAGAAGAAGCAAATTATAAGCTCATGCTGGCAACTATGAATGTATGCTATAGTCGAATCAAGCAGAACACGCAGGATATCGAAAATATCAATCAATGGATTCAGAATTTCCGGGTACAGTTAAAACGTCAGGTGCTTTTGAAACAGCAGAAAGAAATATGGAATGATGAATTATATTCTTATATGCATGATATTTTCGGACCGGATGTCATTGAAATGTTTGATCTGAAATATAATCCTAAGAACGTTTTGAATAAGGATAAAGATACTGCGCAGGCTGCAGATTCACAGAATACGGAGAAAGATAAAGGAACACCCACTTGACTGGGTGTTTTTTTGTGACTTTTATGGTATACTTTGAGAAAATGGATAGAATGAGCAGAGCGGGGGAACGGCATGGAATATGTATTGACAGCAGCAGAAATGAAACAATGTGATGAACAGACCACTACAGAATATGGAATTCCTTCTCTGGTGCTGATGGAGCGTGCGGCACTGGAGACTGCCAGAATTATCACTGGAAGATATGGAACGGATATCAGTGTGGGAATTGTGGCTGGCAGTGGCAACAATGGAGGAGATGGAATTGCAATAGCCAGAATCCTTCAGGAATCAGGCGTATCAGTACAGATACATCTTATTGGAGAAGAGGCAAAGTGTACAGAGCAGACCAGGATGCAGATACGCGCAGCCCGTATGCTGGATATTCCCATTCATTATGGCATGGATAATTATCTCTATGATGTAATAGTAGATGCTATATTCGGGATTGGCATATCCAGAGAGATAGAAGGAAAGTATAAAGAAGTTATAGAAGGTATCAATGAATCTCATGCCATAGTGGTATCGGCAGATATGCCATCAGGAATCCACACGGACAGCGGAAAGGTCATGGGATGCGCAATAGAAGCTGATATCACTGTTACGTATGGATATCGCAAGCTTGGACAGCTGTTGTATCCGGGGACAGACTACACAGGCGAATTGATCTGCGTTCCTATTGGAATACCAGACAAACTGGTGGAGAATACGAAGAAAGGTATTGTAACTTTTACGAAATCTGACTTGAGATTTCCCAAGAGAAATCATGGTGGAAATAAAGGAACCTTTGGTAAAGTCCTGGTGATAGCAGGGTCAAAAAATATGGGAGGTGCCTGTCAGCTTGCGTCCACCAGTGCATTTCGTATAGGCTCCGGCATGGTGAGAATATATACGGCATGGGATAACAGGGAGAGTCTGCTTCGTAAATTGCCGGAAGCAATCATTGATACGTATGCAGATGATGAACAGGAAGGCTTATCAGAGGAAGAAACAGACAGATTGCAAAAAGGCATTAGCTGGGCAGATGTGATTGCCATAGGTCCTGGATTATCCACTTCTGCAAAGGCTGGAACAATTCTTTCCTATGTACTGGAACATAGTGGGAAACCGATGGTAATTGATGCTGATGCCCTGAATCTTCTGGCACAGAAGCAGGATTTGCTGCAGATGCTGGAGCATGGTCGTAATCCTGTAAGAAGAGAAATCATCCTGACTCCTCATTTGGGAGAATTTGCAAGGCTGTTGCAACATCCGGTATCAGAGATATCACAGAATATTCTGAAATATTGCCGCTCATTTACACAGAAATATGATGTGACTTTGGTATGCAAAGATGCAAGAACAATAGTTACCAGAAAGCTTAAAATGACTTATTTGAATACCAGTGGTAATGATGGCATGGCTACAGCTGGCTCAGGAGATGTTCTCACTGGCATGATAGCCGGATTGCTGGCACAGAAGATGGACAGCTATGAAGCGGCAGTTATGGGTACTTTTATACACGGTTTGGCAGGAGATATTGCAAAAGAGCGGAGTTCGGCGTATTATATAATGTCACAGGACATTATTTGGTCGCTGAAATATTTGACAGAGGAATATAAGGAGGCAGACAACTCATGATACATTATGACAGAGTCTGGGCAGAGATAGATTTAGATGCAATCATTAAGAATATGGAGAGCATTAAGAGCAGAATAGATAAAAATGCACAGGTGGTCGCAGTGATTAAGACAGATGGATATGGTCATGGAGCTGCGCAGATCGCCAGAGTATTAGAGCCTGATGAACAGGTCTGGGGGTATGCAGTAGCAACCGCAGAAGAAGCCTTTTCTTTAAGAGAACATGCAATCAGAAAACCAATTCTGATATTGGGTTATACTTTCCCATACAGCTATGAGAAATTAATCAACGAGGATGTCAGAATGGCTGTTTTCATGGATGATGTTGCGCAGATGCTTTCTGATAAGGCTGTAGAAATGGGCAAAGTATGTAAGGTTCACGTTAAAGTAGACACAGGAATGACAAGAATAGGCATCAGACCGGACGCAGAGGGAATTGCCTTTGTAGACAGGTTAAGCAAGCTTCCTGGTATTGAAATTGAAGGTATTTTTACACATTTTGCGACAGCAGACGAAAAAGACAGATCTAAAACCCGTAAACAGTATGAAGATTTCTGTGACTTTACAGAAAAAATAGAATCTGAGCTGAAGCTTCATATTCCAATGAAACACTGTGCGAATAGTGCCAGTATTGTAGAGATGCCACAGATGCATATGGATGCAGTCAGAGCCGGCATTATTTTATATGGCTTGTGGCCATCTGCTTCTGTACAGAAGGATCATCAGATTGATCTGTATCCGGTATTGAGCCTGAAGACGAGAGTTGTTTATGTAAAGACTGTACCGGCAGGGCAGGAAATAAGCTACGGTGGTACTTTTACAACATCCAGAGATACCAGAGTAGCAACAGTCTGCATTGGATATGGTGATGGTTATCCAAGAAGCCTTTCTAATATTGGATACGTATTGATCAAAGGACAGAAAGCAAAGATCCTTGGCAGAGTGTGCATGGATCAGTTTATGATTGACGTGACAGATATACAGGGTGAGATATGTGTCGGAGATGTTGTAACGCTGATAGGCAGAGATGGCGATCAGACGATTACGATGGAAGAACTGGGGGAATTATCAGGAAGATTCAATTATGAGCTTGCCTGTGACCTGGGCAAGAGAATTCCACGTATCTACAAAATTGACGATACATTAATTAACGAATAGAAAGATTTTGTATAAAGATACACCTTACAGGTAAGACTAGAGATATACAGTAAGTCATGCTTGAAAATGAGGTGTATATATGAGACGTGGAGATATTTATTATGCAGATTTGCGCCCGGTAGTTGGCTCAGAACAGGGAGGAGTCCGTCCGGTTCTGATCATACAGAATGATGTAGGGAATCGTCATAGCCCTACTGTAATCTGCGCAGCGATTACTTCCAGATTAAATAAGGCAAATCTGCCTACACATATAGAATTGAACGCAGGTAATTATGATATGGTCAAGGATTCTGTGATTTTACTGGAACAGTTAAGAACCATAGATAAGAAAAGACTGAAAGATAAAGTATGTCATCTTGATACGATTACCATGGAAAAAGTGAACCGTGCACTGGAAATATCCCTTGAACTTACATAAATAGTTGAAAGGATATGTTGACGGATTCTGTGAGTAATGCTATATTAAATTATTATGGATTTAAAAAGGAGTGAAATACATGGATGATGGCGGGGCTGCGGCCTGTACCATAGTTTTGTTTTTTGCGTTATTGCTCATAGAAGCGATTTTGTATGGTTTTAGTAAAGCAATTTATCTCATGAATGAGAAGGAGATTGAACGTCGTGCGCAGGAAGAAAATGACAAAAAGTCTATTGCGCTTCTCGGAATAGTTCAACACTCTACAATTTATGTGAATTCCATTCAGATGATCACTACATTGATCGATCTGGTCATGGGCTGCTTTTATTTACCGATATGGATCAACTGTTTTACCGGATGGCTTAATAAGTTATCCTTTCTGCATCAGATATCAGATGCAGGAATACATATCATTGCAGTTTTTGCAGCAACTTTCTGCCTGATGTATGTCATGCTTACTTTCGGTACACTGTTGCCAAGAAAGCTGGCACAGAAGTATCCTGATGCCTGGGCTTACATATTCATCGGACATATAGGCAGATTGAAGACTGTACTGTATCCTCTTACAGGAATTGTTGCAGTATCAACTAATGCCTTATTAAGAGTTATGGGGCTGCGTACGACAGATGAACAATCAGATGTAACCGAGGAAGAGATTATCTCCATGGTGAATGAAGGACATGAGCAGGGTGTTCTGGAGGCCAGCGAGGCTGAGATGATTACCAATATATTTGAATTTGGGGATAAGAAGGCGAGCGACATTATGACGCATCGCAACAGTATCATTGCCCTTGACAGCGAGATGCTTTTTAAAGATGCCCTGGTTCAGATGCTGCAGGAAAGCAACAGCCGTTATCCTGTGTATGAAGAGAATCTGGATCATATTATCGGGGTTCTGTATCTGAAAGATGCCATGCGTCTGCACACTTCTGATGAAAGCCTGAACAGACCTATCGGTAAAGTTCAGGGGTTGGTCAGAAAGGCGGTATTTGTACCTGAAACCAAAAATATTGACGATTTATTCAAGAGTATGCAGTCACAGAAGAACCAGATGGTCATTGTCATGGATGAATATGGACAAACCTCCGGTCTGGTAACAATGGAAGACATCCTTGAAGAGATTGTCGGTAATATTATGGACGAGTATGATACAGATGAGAATCATATCAGGGAAAAAGGCAATAACGAATATGTGATTGAGGGTATGACCAAACTGGAAGATCTGGAAGAACGTTTTGGTATTGATTTTGGCGAGACGGAGTTTGATACACTGAACGGTTATCTGATTTCCAAGCTTGACAGAATACCGGATGAACATGAGAACACAGAGGTCAGCGCTTGTGGCTATAGATTCAAGATACTTAAAGTAGAGAAGAATGTAATTCAGTCAGTGCTTGTGACAAAATTGCCGGAAGCAGAGAAGAAACAGACCACTACAGATGAAAATGTAAATTTATTTAAAAAGGAAAAGGTAGGAGAATAGAAATGTCAGGACATTCAAAATTTGCAAACATTAAGCATAAGAAAGAGAAGAACGACGCTGCTAAGGGTAAGGTATTTACCATTATCGGACGTGAAATTGCCGTTGCAGTAAAAGAAGGCGGACCGGATCCAAATAATAACTTCAAGCTTGCACAGGTTATTGCCAAGGCAAAGGCAAACAACATGCCTAATGATACAATCGAAAGAGGTATTAAGAAGGCTGCTGGTGATGGCAATGCGGTAAATTACGAACATGTTACATATGAAGGATATGGACCTAACGGTATCGCTGTCATTGTAGAAGCACTTACAGATAATAAGAACAGAACTGCAGCTAATGTCAGAAGTGCATTTACTAAGGGCAATGGAAGCATTGGTACTCAGGGATGTGTTTCCTTTATGTTCGATGAGAAGGGACAGATCATTATTGACAAAGAAGAGTGTGATATGACTGCAGATGATCTTATGATGATCGCATTAGATGCAGGAGCAGAAGATTTCTCTGAAGAGGAAGACAGCTTTGAAATTTTAACAGCACCAGCAGATTTTGATGCTGTATACAAGGCACTGTCTGATAACAATATCGCTATGGCAAGTGCAGAAGTTACCATGATACCTCAGACTTATGTATCTTTAACTGATGAGAATGCAATTAAATGCATCAACAGAATTCTTGATCTTCTTGATGAAGATGATGATGTACAGGCAGTATATCATAACTGGGATGAGTAAGATATAGCACTGTTTGAATACAATTTACGCGTCAATGAAGCCGGGATATGGAGCAATCTGTATTTCGGCTTTTTGTAAAATTAAGAAGCTGCCTGATTGTTAAGTCAGTTTTGTTTTGATATAATATATAGGATTGTATACATAGGGAAAATGAAAACGGAAGTGAGGAGCTGGATATGTTGACTCAAAATGAAATAATGAAACAGATTTTGACTGTCAGACATGAGTCACCCGAACAGGAAAGAGAATTATGTTTTACTTTGCTTTCACAGTGCGAAGACCGTTATGAAGAGGCATTTGCAAGAACGTATCTGGCGGATGCTTTATCTTCCATGGGATTACTTGACAGTGCGATTCAGGAATGTAAGAAAGCGCTGGATATTACTCTCAGGAATAACTATGAAGAACTTTCACTGACGTTATATAATCTCATTGGAATTATATATACATATACCGATGATGAACAGGGAGCACTTGATTATTATTTCAAAGGAATCAAGTTAGCCACCAGAATGAATGACAACATGATGTGTGGAGCACTGTTTGCAAATATAGCATTTCTTTATCGGAAATTTCAGGCATATGATAAGGCAATAGAGACTTTACGTATGGCATATGATATTGTGCAAAAAGCCAGTGAAAACAAGATGCGTGTTGCGTTTAATGACTATGTATACAGCAGGGAATTGGCGGGTATTGAGCTGCAACGTGGGCAGCCTGACCGTGCAATGGAGTTTTTACAGCAGATAGATAATTTGGAAGAACATCTGGATGATACAGAGCTGCTTATCATGTATGCGGCATACTACCAGCAGAAACAGAATAAAGAAGAATCACTCAAATATTTGAAGATTGTATTGGAACAGATTGAAAAGGATGATAATCAGTTTCAGAGGATTTCTTATTATTTTGATATCATAGAGACGTTACTATTGTTAAAGGAATACGAAGAAGCAGAGAAAATTGCACAGAAAGCGGAAGTTGTACTTCGTGGCATGAATATTCCAGGAAAATGGGTAATGCTTGCAGAATATGAGATTCAAATATATGAGAAACTTGGTGATTCACAAAAAGCCGGCAGAGCTTATGAAATGTATTATAAAAAAGATGTACAGCAGAGTGAGAACCGCAAGCAGACAGAAGTCAAAAGGCTGAAAAAAAGAATTGAACTGCAAAAAGAAATTAATAAACGGGCAGATATTGAAGCTAGGAAGATTATGCTGGTTAGTCAAAGTGAGCAGGATGAGCTGACGAAGATTTATAACCGAAGAGGCATCAAGAGACATGTTGGAGCGAAATTCAAAGAAACACAACAACTGCAAAAGTCTTTTTCCATAGCAATAGTAGATGTAGATTATTTCAAAGAATATAACGATACATACGGACATCCGGCAGGAGACAACATTCTTCAGACGATAGCGCAGATACTGGAGGAGAGCGTTTCGAAGGCTGGAATTGTAGGCAGATATGGCGGTGATGAATTCCTGATTGCAATAGCACAGAGAAATTCAGAAGAAGTAGAGCAGATTATTTGCTGCATAAGAGAAAAACTCAAACAAAAAGCAATAAAGAACAGAAGATCTACAGTTTCTGAGTACGTTACAGTATCAATAGGTGCTGTTAATGTAGTACCGGAAAGAAAAACACTGCTCTCGGAGTATATTCATGCAGCAGACCATGCGCTTTATGAAATTAAAAAAACGTCTAAGAATGGATTTCTGGTTTTGAGCTCTTTTTAAAATGAGGATTGATATGACAGATTTTTTTGAAGATAAAAGTGAACAGGTAATTGAATATAGATTTAAAGACCCGCAGAGAGCATATGATATCTGCTGTGAAATATTGGAGCACGGAGCAGAAACAAATGACTGGTACGAGATTTCCTATGCACATCTTTATATGGGAGATACTCTGTTCTCCATGGGAAGACTGGCAGAATCCATAGAACATATGCTCATTGGTGAAAAAGTTCAGAAAGAATACGGATATGATGATCTGCTGATGAAAAATTATAATATTACAGCAATTATATACATGACACAGGGAGACGATTTTCTTGCACTCGATTACTTTTACTATGCAATGGAGCTGGCAGAGCAGTATGGGAACTACGTACTTCAGGGACTGATCTATAATAATATTGGTGTATTATTACATAATAGAGGAGATGCATCCAGCGCAGCATGGTATTTTGAGCAGGGAATAAAAGTCAGCAGAAAAAAGGGAATTGAAGATAAAGACATTGTTTTTGATGAACGCCAGTTTTACATCAATATGAGTGGAAAATATATTGAAGAGAAAAATTATTTAAAGGCAAAAGAATACATGGATATCGCCACAACTCAATATGATGGTAAACAAACAAGCGTATCAGAAGTGAGCATTATGTCAGCGTACGCCGTTATTTATTCTGGTCTTGGAAATGAACCGGCTCTATATGATATTTGTGTAAAGGCACTGCATCTTCCAAGAGAAGCCTATGGAGAAGTGGAAAGCTTTGAAGATTATCTGGATATTTTTGTTGCATTGATGAAAATAAAACATATAGGAGAAGCTGAGCAGTTACTGCATATCCTGTCAGAAGTGTGTGAGAGAAATGATATAATAAAACATAAGGTAAGGTTGTGTGAAGCCTATATAGAGTTATATGAGACTACTGGTAATTACCTGAAGCTGAATAAAACATATCATGAATATTATACATGGAAAAAGAAACTGGAACAGGAGAAGAAGCAGGCTGTCATTACTGCGATTGATAACAGGTGCAGACTGGAAGATGAGAAGACCAGAAATGCAAAACTCACTGCTGATAACAGAGAATTATCCAGAGAAAGTGAAGTAGATGAACTCACCGGCATTTATAACAGATATGGCATCCGAAGAAGATTTCGTGAACTGTACAAAATAGCGGAGGTTGACGATCAGAAATTATGTATGGCTATCTTTGATATTGACTTTTTCAAGGAATACAATGACCAGTATGGACATCTTCAGGGGGATGCATGCCTGCAGAAGGTAGCCCAGATATTACAGAAAACAGCATCCAATCTGTTTTTTATTGCGCGATACGGCGGAGATGAATTTCTGATAGTTGGTATTAATAAGACAAATGATGAAATAGAATGTTTCGCACAGAATCTGTTAAATAATATAAGAGAAGCACGAATTTCATTTCAGTATAGTCCAATAGTTCCGCAGATTACAATTTCTTTTGGTGCAGTAAATGCGAAAGTAGAGGATAACCTTGATATCCTTGATTTTGTATATAACGCGGATAAAGTACTATATAAGGTGAAGGAAAAAGGCAGAAATAACTATATGGTAATAGAAATGGAATAGTATTTTAAAATATTTAAAATAAATGTATTTTTTTGTTGACAGATAGGGATGATGATGATATTATAGCAAATGTCGCTGATGAACACAGCGAAGATACATAACAGATTTTAAGAATAATTTAAAATTATGTTAAGAAGTAACAGATTTTAAGAATAATTTAAAATTATGTTAAGAAGTGCTTGACAAAAAACGACAGACATGATAACCTATTAAAGCTGTCGCAAATGAGACAAGCAGACAGAACCTTGACAAATAAACAGTAATGCAACCCTGAAAATTCTATTGAGAAAAGTTTCAGAAATGAAACAATAGGATTGTTCAGAGAACAAAACCTTTAAAAATTGTAAACAGCGCAAATCAGAGATTTGCACACGAGAACTTTGTTCTTGGCAGTGAATCGAAGAAATGCAACGGATAAGCCAGTTTGACTGGTGCAAGAATCAAACAACTTTAACATGAGAGTTTGATCCTGGCTCAGGATGAACGCTGGCGGCGTGCTTAACACATGCAAGTCGAACGGACTTTA
>MNTL01000053.1 GCA_001916965.1 Roseburia sp. CAG:10041_57 | reverse complement strand
AGTCCCGCAGGGACATCCGGTGATCGTAGATTATTTCTATCATGAGGAAATCCGTGGGACAGAGAATACCGGAAAAAGAAATCGCTAACTTCAAGTTTGAATAAACGTTAGGTAAGTTCAGATTCAATAAACCCATGTGTAAATATGCATTTTACTTAAAATTTTAAGTAATGGGAACACTATTCCGAAAAGGGAGAAAAAATATATTATTTTATGGGTAACACAGAGCATTTCCCAGCTTGGTAGTTCAATGACCGGATTTGTATTGACATTATGGGCATATAACCAGACACACTCGGCATTTGCAGTATCACTTATGACATTCTGCAATTATGTACCTTATATTATCCTGAGTTTATTTGCCGGAAGTTTTGTAGACAGGCATAGTAAGAAAGCAATTATGCTTATTGCAGATAGTTTAGCGGCTCTCGGAACGATTGCATTTTTTTGTCTTATGATAGCAGGAAGACTGGAAATCTGGCATATTTATCTTGTAAATGCAATAGTAGGATGCAGTAATGCATTTCAGCAGCCGGCATCTTCGGTTGCCGTGTTCAGGCTGGTCCCGGAGGAAAAACTGGAGATGGTCAGTGGAATGAATTCTTTTTCCATGAACCTGGTTACAATTGCAAGCCCTGTGCTTGCGGCGTTCTGCTATGGAGTATTTGGAATGGGGAGCGTCCTGCTGATAGATATTGTAAGTTTCATGGCAGCGTTCCTTGTATTGCTGTTTTTGATAAAGATTGAAGAAGAAAAGGATACAGTTCAAAAGACATCTTTATTTAGTGGAACAACACAAGGATGGCAGTTTTTATGGAAAAACAGAGGACTTCTTGTAATGATGCTGACGATGGCTGCAATAAACTTTTTCTCCAGATTGACCTATGAAAACATTCTTTCACCTATGATTTTAGCAAGGAGCGGAGAAAATAATATGGTGCTTGGTTTGGTGAATGCTGCTATGGGAATTGGAGGAATTGCCGATGGCATTATTGTTACTATGAAAAAAGAAACGAAGAACCGGGTAAGAATGATGTCTGGTGCTCCAATCGTACCTATATTGGAAAAACTTGTAGGAACAGGAGTTGGAAGCGGCATGGCTTGTATGTTTTTGTGCACTGGTACGCTTGGTTTTATTATTAGCTGCGTTTCGTACAAAAATAAAGATATTCAGGCATTGAATGAAATAGAATGAGGTGTTGCTATGAGCAAATATGATCCTTTATGGAAGTGGATAAATAAAAATAAAACAGACGATTTCAAGTTGACTTATGCTGAAATTGAAAACATTGTGGGAGTGCCTATAGATCATTCTTTTCTTACATTCAAAAAGGAACTTTTGCAGTATGGTTTTAGGGTGGCTAAAATTTCTATGAAGGAGCAGACAGTAACATTCGAAAAACAGGAGAGACAGAATAACATGGAATTAGTAAGCGATTATATGCATGACGATACATTACGTCACGCTTTAAATGAATTAACCAGGAAAACATTCTGCTTTGATTTTGAAAGCTGGGTGATGGGCGGATATTTTGAGGGTGATTATATTCCATATTCATTTATGGAAAATGGCAAAATAATCTCTAACGTATCTGCAAACAGGATGACTTTTCTGCAAAATGGTGTAGAGAAGCATTACATACAGATTGGAACTGTTATGACTGATGAGAATTACCGTAAACAAGGATTGGCAAAAAAGCTGATTGAGCATGTAATAAAACAGTATGAGAACGAATGTGATGGATTTTATCTGTTTGCGAATTTGAGTGCTGTAGATTTTTATGACAAGTGCGGCTTTTCAAAGGAAATGGAATACCGATATGCAGTTAAGGAAGAATTTTGTGGAAAAAAGCCAACAGGGGAGATTTTCATGCCTGTAAATACAGCAGATGAACAAATGAAACAGAAATATATGAATATGGTTCGTTGCAGTGCATCTAATTCATCTTTGGAGCAGCTCAACAAATTTGGGCTTCAGATGTTCTATACAGCAGATATGGAAAACGTATATTATGCAAAGGATCTGGATTGTTTCATTGTTGCAGAGATGGAGGAAGATACCCTGCTTTTGCAAAGTATTATATGTGAGAACAAAGTGCTACTCTCGGATGTTCTGTCACGAATAGGTGGTAAATATCATAAGTGCCGATTGGGTTTTACACCTGTTCAGGAGGATATGCATATGTGTATCGCAGAACGCTATGATGGAAGTGATGATTATCGTTTGTTTTATAGAGGACAGGAAATGGAAAGTATCGAGAGGGAGAAGCTTTATTTCCCGGAGCTTTCGCATGCATAAGAATAGAATATAAGCCAGACGCTAAGACGCAGAGCTGTTTTCTTTGGAAAATGGGTCTGCGTTTTGTGTATAAATTCTAAAGTACGAAAGGAAGTGGGCGTTCCATCTAATGTATTGAAATACATAGTATTGGTGGCATTGTGTGCTTTACTGACTATTATGGCGAGCAATGCGGCTGTAGGAATTTATATGACCTATGCGCTTCCTATAGTGTTCAGCATTTTCTATTATGATAAGAAGCTGACCTTGCAGACTTCTATATTCAGTTATCTTTTTCTGGTACTTTCCCTGTTTTTACGCTCGAAAGGGGTGCAACAGGTAGAATTTGATACGAATTTTACATGGTTTGTAAGCAGAAGTGTTGGATTTTTAATTGAAAATATCGTTATGGCGCTGGTATGTGTTAAAATCGCTGAGGGAGCCCGAAAAGTTCTGGAAAGTCTGAATACCACACAAAAGATAGCCGTCCTTGTAGAAGAGTGTAATCATGCATCGACAGAGTTACGTGCAGAAACCGTAAGTTTTAAAGAGAACATTGCAGAATTTCGCAGTACAAATGAGCAGATCACTATGGCAGCAGAACAGACCTTACTGGATTGTGATGGAAATGAGCAGCTTGCCATGGAACTGAATCAGGAAACGAGAACCGCCCTTGCAAATGCGGAACACATCAGAGAGCAAAGTAATCAGATGGTCGGCATTGCAGGTGATACTTATGAAAAACTGGGTGAATATATCACATATATGACAGATACTGCAGCAAGCATGGAGAAGATGCGGGAGACTGCTACAGATACAGAGAGTTCTATTGATCGGTTGCAGAACGCTATGGATGAAGTGTCAGAATTTGCACAGACCATAGAAAGCATTACCGCACAGACGAATCTTCTGGCATTGAATGCAAGCATCGAAGCAGCAAGAGCAGGAGAACATGGTAAAGGCTTTGCTGTAGTAGCGGAAGAAGTGCGGGTTCTGGCAGAGGATTCCAAGACAGCAAGTGAGTCCATCAAAGGAATCATAGGCAATATAGGAGAACTTCTGGAAAAGGTTCAGGATGCGAATAAGCGAAATGTTACTTCAATAGAGGAAGGACTTTCACAGATTGATGGAGCAAGACAAGAGGCAGAACAGATTGGAAAAATGCAGACGGATTCCAGAAAAATGGCTATGCAGGTATTGGAAGCCTGCGAGGAGACGGAGAATTTTGCACATAAACTTGGGGATACTTCTGAGCGGATGCAGGAACTGGTGGCAAGTCTCCGTGAGCAGACAGGTCATGTAGTGGAACAGGGTAAGAGCCAGAAGACAGTGAGCGATAAGGCAGAGAATGCTTTTCTGAGGGTAGAAGATGTGGCTGACAGACTGGTACATATTGCGGGGGATGGATGAGCAGATATAGTTGATTTCTGAAGCTCCAAAGTATGAGCTTTGGACAGACAATCCGGCATCTAATCGGCTGTATCAAAGAATCGGCTTTGAACAGGTTGGACAGATTGCAGAATATAAAATGGGAAAGAAATTTCATACATAAAAGGGAGACAGGTATGAGCTATAATGTTACCAAAAACAGATTAGAAAAGCAGCAGATTTATGATATTGTACGACATACATTTGGAAAAGACACGGAAGTAAATTCCTATACAGAGCTTCTGGATGGTTTCTGCAATACTGCATATCGGATAAAACTTTCAGATGGAAGAGAAGTTGTACTGAAAGTAGCGCCAAAGAATGGAATTGTGATGATGTCCTGTGAGCAGGGAATGATGCAGACGGAAGTAAGGGCAATGACATTGGCGCGACAAAAGGGAATGGAGTGCGTGCCGATTGTTTATGCCTTTGAAGAGAATTCTTTTTTGAGTGGGAGTTCCTATTTTATCATGGAATGTCTGGAAGGTGACAGCTATGCAGCAATAAAGCAGAAGCTGACGGAGGAAGAGCAGCAGACTATAGATTGTGAAACAGGAGCATATCTGCATCGTCTGAATCAGCTCAAAGGGGAACGATTCGGATACTTCTGGATGAAAGAGCTTCAATGGGATGACTGGTTCGCAGCCTTTTATCATCTGATGGAAAATATAATAGAAGATGGGAAAAGGGTCCATATTGATATTGGAACATCTTATGAAACGATACTTGACAGACTAAAGCAGCATCGGGAATATTTTAGAGAAGTTGAACAACCCTCATTGATTCATTTTGATTCTTGGGATGGCAATATTTTTGTAAAGAATGGACATTTTCATGGAATAATCGACTGGGAGAGAGCAATGTGGGCGGATGGTCTGATGGAAGACCATTTCAGATATCATGTAAGAAATACTGCCTTTTTAGAAGAATATGGAATACAAGAAATGACAAAAGCCCAGAGAATCCGGTGCGCATGGTATGACGTGTATCTGTACTTGATTATGATGTTTGAAGGTACTTATCGTCACTATGAGACAAATGACCAGTATGTATGGGTGCATGGATTGTTCGAAAAGGTCTGGGAAGAGATGGAAGTTTAGAACCAAATGAAAAACATCATTCCTGAAACAGTGCAGACTGCATAGGGGGCTATGTCCTATATATATGCTGCAACAGGGAATAAATTTATTGTAATCATTGACGAATGGGATGTACTGATCCGTGACGAAGCGGGAAAGGTACATGAGTGTGTGATACAGAATTACTTCAAATAATAACAATAGGAACAAGTTCTTTTGTAAAATAAAAATGAGGTTGCGAAAACGGCTATTAACCTGTACGATAGAGGTATGAACATGGAAGGGAGCAAAATTATATGAGAAACAGATACATTATGGCTCAGTAGTCTGAGCTTAAAATAAAGAGATGAATAGTTAAGCTCAGATGAATCCCCAAATGAAGACAGGAGGATTATCATGAGCCAGTTAAGAGCAGAAGAGATTCTGCCCAGAGAATTAATAGAGACTATTCAGCAATATGTCAATGGAAAGAGTATATATATTCCATGCAGGGAGAAGAAAGACTGGGGAAGTCAGACCCAGTCCAGGCAATATTATGGGATGAGAAACCATGAAATATGTGAAAAATACAAGAATGGAGTCAATGCCAATGGTAATCGTGTGGATGTATGGCTGATCTATAGATGTAAGAAATGTAAACATTCCTGGAATCTTACAATATATGAGAGAAAGAAGCCAGCTAAGATAGCACCACAGGAGTATGAGCTTTTTATGGAGAATGATGCTGAGCTTGCCAGTCAGTATGGGAATGATATAGAATTTTTAAAAAGAAATAATGCTGAATTAAGATGAAGAGGCGCCCAGGCGTCTCTTTTGGTGCTATATATTTATTTGCATTTGATAAAAGGAGAAGTCAGGATATGAAGTGGTTAATTGCATCTGATCTGCATGGATCAGCTTATTATTGTAGAAAGTTGCTGGAAGCATATGATCTGGAGAAGGCAGACAGAATGCTTCTGCTTGGAGATATTTTGTACCATGGGCCGAGAAATGACCTGCCCACAGAGTACGCCCCTAAACAGGTCATTGCCATGCTGAATGCACGCAAGCAGGATATTTTGTGTGTACGTGGTAACTGTGATGGGGAAGTAGACCAGATGGTGCTGGAATTTCCGATTATGGCAGATTATTGTGTGCTGGAATTGGGAAAAGGCATTGTATATGCAACTCATGGACATCATTTTAATGAAGAGCATCTGCCACCTTTACATAAGGGAGATATCCTGCTGCATGGACATACCCATGTTCCAAAATGTGTAGAACATGAGGAATATGTCTATCTCAACCCCGGTTCTGTGTCTATGCCCAAGGAAGATAGCTGGCATGGATATATGACACTGGAAGATGGAACTTTCCTGTGGAAAGATTTTGATGGAAATGAGAAAATGCATTTTGTGATGAAGGGAATCAGAGAGTAATGTATACTTTATTATTGTTGTTAATTTATTTGGCGTTTATCAGTCTGGGGCTGCCAGACTCCTTATTAGGCTCAGCCTGGCCTGTGATTCATCAGGAGCTTCAGGTACCATTGTCTTATGCGGGGGCAGTGACAATGATCATTTCATTTGGAACAATATGTTCAAGTCTGATGTCTGAGAGGTTGACGAAGAAGCTGGGAGTGAATATTGTAACGGTATGTAGTGTCCTTTTGACCGCAATCGCACTGTATGGCTTTTCCACGGCATCAGCCTTCTGGATGCTGTGTCTGTGGGGGATTCCATACGGACTGGGGGCAGGAGCCATAGATGCCGCACTGAACAATTATGTCGCATTGCATTATAATTCCAGACATATGAGCTGGCTTCACTGTTTCTGGGGCGTGGGTACGATCATCAGCCCTTATATCATGAGCTATGCCCTGACTACGTCGGTATGGCAGAATGGTTATCGCATGGTGTCTTTTCTGCAAATGGGCATTACGGTGATTCTGCTCGTGACACTTCCTGTATGGAAGGTCAATCGCAAGGCAAATGAGCAAAAGGCAGAGCAGGCAGCAGTGATCGGTATCCGGGGAGCATTGAAGATCAAGGGAGTTCCACAGTTATTGCTTGGCTTTTTCTCCTATTGCTCATTAGAATCCACGTTATTGTTATGGTCCAGTAGTTATCTGGTAGGAGCAAAAGGCGTAACAGCGCAGAAAGCGGCGGCATTTGCCTCCCTGTTCTGCATTGGAATCACAGCAGGAAGATTCTTATCAGGTCTTGTGACAGAGAAACTTGGCGATTATAATCTGATCCGTATAGGAACCGGTATTTTATTACTTGGATGCATCGCAATGATTCTTCCGCTGAAGACAGATGCGGCAGCACTTGGTGGGCTGGTCGTGATGGGACTTGGCTGCGCACCGGTGTACCCTTCTATTATACATGCAACACCGAATAACTTCGGCGCACAGAATTCACAGGCAATCATTGGCATTCAGATGGCAAGTGCCTATGTAGGTTCTACCTTTATGCCTCCGGTATTTGGCTTGATTGCAAATCATATTTCCGTGGCATTAATGCCATTTTTTGTGCTGTTTTTCATTGTGTTAATGTATATCATGGTGAAAAAGACATTCCAGAATCGTGCATAAGGAGAAAGCAGACTATGAAAGAGGTACAGGAGCAGTTGTTTGCGCTGCAGGATTTAAAATATCGTGATTTCCACAGTAAACTGATGCCGAATATCAGCAAAGAGAATGTGATAGGAATCAGGGTTCCGGTTCTTCGTAAATTTGCCAAAAATTTTGCAAAAGATCCACAATTGCAGGATTTCCTGCAGGAACTGCCACATCAATATTATGAAGAGAACAATCTGCATATGCTGCTCATTACGCAGATAAAGGATTATGCGACATGCTTACGGGAAGTGAATCGTTTCCTGCCATATATAGATAACTGGGCAACTTGCGATTTCTCAGAACCTGCATGTTTTGCAAAGCACAAAGCTGAACTTCTGCCACAGATCAGACAGTGGATTGCATCAGAACACACTTATACAGTACGTTATGGAATAGGTATGTTGATGAGACTGTATCTGGATGAAGATTTTGAACCGCAATATCTGGAATGGGCAGCAGCGGTACAATCAGAGGAATACTATGTCAATATGATGATTGCCTGGTATCTTGCAACGGCGCTGGCGAAGCAGTGGGAGGCAGCGATTCCCTATCTGGAGAAGAGGGTGCTGTCAGACTGGGTACATCGAAAGACCATTCAGAAGGCAGTAGAGAGCTATCGGATTACACCGGAACAGAAGGTATATTTGAAGAGTTTGAGAGGACTACAATTATGAAACGATTTCAAAAGCAATTTCTGGCATTATGTATCAGTGTCAGCCTTTGCTCAACAGCATTAGCAGGGTGTGGAAACAGCAGTGAAGAAGCTGTAGCACAGACGGAGGCAACGACAGAAGCTCAGGAAGCAACAGAAACAACACAGGAGGAGACAACGCAGGAAGCAGAAGAAGCAACTACCGTTACAGATGCAACAGATATCTATGTAGAACCTGTCGAGGGAATCTCAGATGATTTTATCCGTGGTATGGATGCTTCTGCTGTATTGGTACTTGAGAACAGCGGTGTAAAATATTATAATTTTGATGGTGAGGAACAGGATGTATTCATGACTTTATCAGAAGCAGGTGTGAATTACATTCGTCTGAGAGTGTGGAATGATCCGTATGATGAGAACGGCAATGGCTATGGCGGAGGCAATAATGATCTGCCAACAGCAATCGAACTGGGCAGGCGTGCAACAGAATATGGCATGAAAGTATGCATTGACTTCCACTATTCTGATTTCTGGGCTGACCCTAAGAGACAGCATGCACCTAAGGCATGGGAAGGCATGGAAATTGACGAGAAGTGTGATGCTTTGTATGATTACACCAAAGACAGTCTGACACAGCTTCTTGAGGAAGGCGTAGATGTTGAGATGGTACAGGTTGGTAATGAAATCAACAATGGCATGGCTGGTGAATATTATCTGCCTGACGTAACACAGCTTCTGAAGTCCGGAACTAAGGCTGTCCGTGAGATTGCGGATACTTACAATAAAGACATACAGGTAGTAATTCATTATACCAATATTGAAAGCAATGGGGAAATCGACAGTCTGGCATCTAATTTACAGAACAATGATGTAGATTATGATATCATGGGATTATCCTATTATCCTTTCTGGGATGGCAGCTTCGATAACATGCAGAGAATTTCAAAGTATATTCAGAAGACTTATAATAAGAAGGTTATGATTGCAGAAACTTCCTATTGTTATACCTCTGAAGACGGAGACGGTTCAGGTAACAGTCTGGTAGGTACAGATGATATTGTAAAAGGCTATCCGGCAACCGTACAGAGTCAGGCAACTATGGTGCGTGATGTATGTGCAGCAGCCAATGAAGCCGGGCTGGAGGGTGTATTCTATTGGGAAGGTACATGGATTCCGGTAGGACCTGCAACAGCTGATAATTCCCCTATTTGGGAAAAATACGGCAGCGGCTGGGCAAGCAGCTATGCTTCCGATTATGATCCTGATGATGCCGGTTTATATTATGGTGGATGCTCCTGGGATAATCAGGCAATGTTTGACTTTACAGGTCATCCATTACCATCCTTGAATGTATTCAAGTATTTAAAAGATGGACATGATGTGCCATTGGCAGTTGATTATGTATCTGATGTATCTGTAACCTGCAACGCAGGCAGTGCAATTGAACTTCCAGAGCAGGTAGATGTGATTTACAACAATCATGCAGCTAACACACAGGCAGATGTAACCTGGGACGAGGCACAGATTGCAGCAATTGACCCTAATGTGGATGGTGAATATGATATCAAAGGTTCTGTAGATGGTGGATATTCTGTAACCTGCCATGTCAAAGTAGTGTTAAAGAACCTGGTACAGAATCCAAGCTTTGAAGATGCAGATACTTCCATGTGGAAAGTTGCATATGAAGGAGACAGCAACCCTACAGACTACCAGAACAAGACAGATGATGCCCATACAGGTGATATTGCATTCCACTTCTGGTCAGAAGATTCTGATATGGATTTTTCTATTGAACAGGAATTCACAGATCTGGAAGCAGGAACATACAGACTGTCAGCTTTTGCACAGGGCGGTGATATGTCAGCAGATGCCCAGATGGAGCTGTATGCAGTTACCGGCGATGGAGAGCAGACACAGTCCTTTATGGTAACAACTTATAATGACTGGAAGAATCCAACCATCCCTGAGATTCAGGTTACGGATGGTACACTGACAATAGGCATCCGTATGAAATGTAATGTCAACAGTTGGGGTACTGTGGATGACTTCGTATTAAATAAAATATCTGATTAATTAGATGCAGACAGGCAAAAGGCAGCGCATGCAGCTGCCTTTTTATGTGTCGTAATGCAAATTTCTACTGGCGTCAAGTTGCTTATAAGTATATACTTTGAATAGTTATCTTATATTAGAAAGGGGCAATAAGCATATGAATACACTAAAAGAGCAATATATAGCAGAAGGAGCCATTGTCAAGGGTAATGTGAAGCTGGGAAAAGATGCGAGTGTGTGGTATCATGCTACTATCCGTGGAGATTCCAACTCTATTACCATTGGAGATGAGACAAATATTCAGGATAATGTAGTTGTACACACGGAGAATACGCACCCGGTCACAATCGGCAATGGAGTGACCATAGGTCACAGTGCAGTAGTTCATGGCTGTATGATAGGGGATAACTCTTTAATTGGAATGGGAGCCATTGTTTTAAATGGCGCAGTTATTGGAAAAGACTGCATAATCGGTGCAGGTGCCTTAGTGACACAGAATACCCATATACCAGATGGAAGCCTGGCTTTTGGCAACCCGGCAAAAGTCATCCGCCAGGTCACAGAAGAAGAAAAGGCAGCAAACAGAGCTAATGCATTGAAGTATGTGAAGGAGGCGAAGGAAGATTTGGCAAACAGCATCAATGTGTAATAGAGCGATATCATATATAAAGGAAAAGGGGCGGAATAACCGTCCCTTTTTAATAGCATATGATATTTATTTCGTTAAATCAGCAACAACCTGATTGATGACCTTACCATCAGCCTTGCCTTTTAACTCGCCCATAACGGCTTTCATAATCTGTCCCTTATTCTTAGTAGCAAGGACATCAGCAAATTTCTCCTGCAGAATAGCAGTGACTTCTTCAGCAGATAACATTTTAGGAGCAAATTCGCTCATAATTTCGTAGCGTTTCTTATATTCCTCCAGAAGCTCTGTTCTGTCAGCCGGACAGGTATCAATCTGCTCTTTTACAGATTTAATCTCCTTTAAGATAGCTTCATTAGCCATCTCGTCAGGAATATCCTCACGACAGCCTGCATCAATGCCCTTTTTCTTAACGGCAGATACTAAAGCTGCAATAGCATCCTTTCTGAATTTATCCTTTGCTTTCATAGCCGCAATCATAGCGTCCTGTAATTCTTTTAATTTCATGTTAATCACCATGCCTTTCAGTAATTTTCAATCGGTTTTATTATACTCCAGACAGCGTCCTCTGAAAAGGGCAAAATTGTTGATTATAAAATGCTATTTTGCTACAATATATATTGATGTGTTGGGGACAAAATTGCGAAGATAGTAGAGTAAAACGAGTGGTATAGACAATAGTTTATGATGTTTTTAATGATATGGAGTTTTGATGAACGACATTCGATGTGAACTGAAAGAGGTATCAGACATGGGTATAATGACAGTATATCATGGTGGCTATCAGCCAGTGGAACATCCTGAAATACGAACAGGAAAGAATACGAAAGATTTCGGAACAGGATTTTATTGCACAATAATTAAGGAACAGGCGCAGAGATGGGCGAAACGATATAGTACCAAAATAGTTTCAATTTATGAAGTAAGATTACATGATGATTTGAATATAAAAGAATTTAAAGAAATGACAGAAGAATGGCTTGATTATATCATTGCCTGTCGTAGTGGACAACAGCATGATTATGATATTGTAATTGGAGCAATGGCAGATGATCAAATTTATAATTTTGTTACTGATTATATGGATGGCGTTATTACCAGAGAGCAATTCTGGGCATTGGCTCGATTCAAATATCCAACACATCAGATTGTATTTTGTACAGATGAGGCACTGGAATGTCTGCAATATCGTGGTTATGAGGAGGTATTGTAATGGTAGGTGAAGGGCGAGAGCCTAAGAAAGACAATGATCTTTTTTATACGTGCAGTTTAATTGATTACATTGCCAGAAAGACGAAAAATGTCAGGGCAGATGTAGTAAATCAGTTAGGAAAAGAACGTTTAGAGAGAATATATGATCTGGCGGATGTGTATCATTGTGACAACATAGAACGAGTCTGTGATGATTTTGTGGAAGAGGCGCAGATTAAAAATGGAACTTTCGACAATGTAGGTAATTGTAAATACGCAATCCCAACCTATTGGGATATCGGTAAAGTGTATAAAAGACTGATTAAACAGGTTTCGATTGAAGAAAATATAACAGTAATAGACGCATTGATAAAAGTCTATAATTCTTTTATCAGCCCTAAAATAGATGATTATAACAGTAGTGTGTATTATGAAAATCCATCATATATATTTGAAAGCTTTCGAGAAGGAGAATTACTTTAAAAAAGACGAAAATACTGTTGGAGCAGGATGTTAAATTTTTATAGTATAATAGTAATATAGGAGGTATACCGACATGGCAGAACGTAAATTAGTAGCATTAACCTTTGATGATGGTCCGACACTTGGTATTACAGACAAGGTATTGGATGTATTGGAGGAAAACAACGTAGTAGCGAGCTTTTTCCTGATTGGTCAGAATATCACGGAGCAGACCGAGTATCTGGTGAAGCGTGCCTATAATATGGGCTGCACGATAGAGAACCATTCCAAGACACATCCATCCATGATAGATCTGACAAAACAGGAGATCCTGGATGAAGTGAATTACACAACAGAGCGCATCGAACAGGTAATTGGTGAGAAGCCGCAATTCTTTAGACCGCCCTACATAAATTATAATCAGACGATGTATGATCTCATTGATCTGTATTTTATCAGCGGATATGGCTGTGAGGACTGGGAGCCGTCCGTGTCTGCACAGGAACGCGTGGATAGAGTACTTCAGGCTGCCAAGCCGGGATTTATGATCCTCATGCATGATATGGTAGATAACTTGCAGACCGTAGAAGCGATTAAGATATTGATTCCCGAATTAAAGAAACAGGGATATGAATTTGTCACCATCAGAGATATCTTTAAGAAGAGTGGAACCAAGCCGCAAAAGAACGTAATTTACATGGGAATAGACGATGTAAGGCGCAATTATGAGTAGTTGCAACCGCCAGTTGACGGATTGACAGGCGTGTTTGGTGGTCTGCAACTGTTCCAAAAGGTATGAACAGATGGGATAAAAGGCAAGGTTGTTTTATGCAGCCTTGCCTTTTCCATATATTAGGAAACTGTGATAAGTTCGTACTCGCGGGTTCCAAAACCGAGGTCTGCGGCAGCCTCGATGGTGTGTACACCATTTCTGGATTCAATACGTTCAATTAAGTGGTCTCTGCCCGGATCATCGCTGGTATATACCAGATCCAGACAAGCCTGGTCGATTGCGACAGGGTCAGTAGAGATTAAGATACCTATATCCTGCATGCAGGGATCTTCTGCTACTGCACAACAGTCGCAGTCTACGGACATATTTTTCATGACATTGATATAAATGGCATTTCCCTTGAAATATTCCACAATGGAGGATGCAGCATCAGCCATGGATTCCAGGAAAGAATCATGATCTGCTGTCCAGATCTTCTCAGGTTCACCGGCACCGTGAATATATGCCTTGCCGGCAGAGGATGCAATACCGATAGAAAGCTGCTTGAGTGCTCCGCCGTAACCACCCATAGGATGTCCCTTGAAATGGGAGAGAACCAGAAGAGAATCATAATCTGCCAGATCCTTGCCTACGAAATTTTTATGGATGACTTTACCATTAGGAATGGGAAGCTCCATATCAGGACCTTCTGCATCCAACAGGTCAACTTCAAAATATTTGCTCCAGCCATGTTCGTGTAAGGTTTTCATGTGTTTGGCTGTAGTATTACGTGCGCCGTCATAGGCAGTGTTACATTCTACAACAGTTCCACCTACATAATCAATTACCGGTTTCCAGAATTCCGGTTTCAGGAAGTTCTGATTGCCGACTTCACCGGAGTGAAGCTTGATTGCAGCCTTACCCTCTAATTTCTTGCCAAGTAACTGATACATTTCCAATACCTTTTCAGGACTGATTTCCTTTGAAAAGTATACCTTTGCTTTTTCGCTCATATACAGGACATACCCCTTTCTTCTAATTGAATATCTGCTTCTATTTTATATGGTAAGAAATAGAAATTCAAGTTTATAGTTTTTTTATAAAAAATTATTAGCACTCACTATTGACAAGTGCTAATAAAAGGTATATAACGTAGTCAGAACAAAGGAAAAGGAAACCTGAGTTCCATAAACATAAAACAAAGACGACATCCGAGGTATTAGATAGAAGAAAGGAAGATGACTTATGTTGATGCCTAGTATTTTTAGAACTAATAGTTTGATTGATGATTTGTTTGATGATGATTGGTTCGATGACAAAGAGTTCAAGAACGTGGAGAAGAAACTCTATGGTCACAGAGCTAAGAATGTAATGAACACAGATGTGAAAGAAACAGAGGATGGATATGAACTGGAGATGGATCTTCCGGGATTCAAGAAAGAAGAAGTATCTGTTGAACTGAATAATGGATATATCACTATCAGAGCTGCCAAGGGACTTGACGAGGATGAGAAAGAGAAGAAGACCGGCAAGTATATCCGCAGGGAGCGTTACAGCGGTGCCTGCGAGAGAAGCTTTTATGTAGGCGAAGAGGTTACACAGCAGGATATCAAGGCAAGCTTCAGTCATGGTATCTTAAAGCTTGACATTCCTAAGAAGGAAGCCAAGAAGATAGAACAGAATAACTTCATATCCATTGAATAATAAGCTTGAATAAGCAATTGATAGCCACCCGGTTGTATAGCCGGGTGGTTCTATATAGGAGAAAGGGTGGCGATTACGATGGCAAAGGAAATCGCATTTGATATAGATGCAAGAAAGAAAATGGAATCTGGTGTGAACCAGCTGGCTGACACAGTGAAGGTAACGTTAGGACCAAAAGGCAGAAATGTTGTATTGGATAAGGGATTTGGCGCCCCGCTGATCACCAATGATGGTGTGACGATAGCCAAGGAGATCGAGTTGGAAGACAGATTCGAGAATATGGGTGCACAGCTGGTAAAAGAAGTTGCAACCAAGACAAATGATGCAGCAGGTGATGGTACAACGACTGCAACTGTTCTGGCACAGGCTATGATTAACGAAGGTATGAAGAATATCGCAGCAGGCGCAAATGCCATTGTCCTGAGAAAAGGCATGAAGAAAGCAGTAGAGACAGCACAGAAGGCTATTAAGGAAATGAGCAAGCCAGTCAGTGGCAAGAAGGATATTACCAGAGTCGCTGCCATTTCTGCAGAAAGTGATGAAGTCGGTGAAATGGTCGCTGATGCTATGGAGAAGGTCGGCAAGAACGGCGTCATTACCATAGAAGAAGCCAAGACAATGCAGACTTCTGTTGATGTGGTAGAAGGTATGCAGTTTGATAAAGGCTATCTGTCAGCATACATGTGTAATGATAAGGATAAGATGGTTGCCAACATGGATGAGCCATATATCCTGATTACAGATAAGAAGATATCCAATATTCAGGACATACTGCCGATTCTGGAGCAGATATCCAAGGCAGGTAAGGAACTGTTAATCATTGCAGAGGATGTAACCGGTGAAGCACTTACAACGCTGATTGTAAACAGTCTGCGTGGTACTTTGAAGGTAGTTGCAGTGAAAGCACCGGGCTATGGCGATAACAGGAAAGAAATGTTAAAGGATATCGCATTCCTGACAGGCGGTCAGGCAGTCTTTGAAGAACTTGGCATGCAGCTCAAGGATACTTCTATGGAAATGTTAGGCAGGGCAAAATCTGTAAAAGTCACCAAGGACAGCACAACAATCGTTGATGGCGAGGGCAAGTCTGAGGACATCCAGGAGAGAATTACTTCTATTAAGGCACAGGCAGAGAAAGCAACCTCTGAATATGATAAGAAGAAATATCTTGACAGAATAGCCAAGATGAGCGGCGGCGTTGGCGTTATCAGGATTGGTGCAGCTACAGAAACCGAGATGAAGGAATCCAAGTATCGTGTCGAGGATGCCTTGAATGCGACTAAGGCAGCTGTAGAAGAGGGTATTATAGCAGGTGGCGGTTCTGCTTATATCCATGCACAGAAAGCAGTTCTTGCAGAAGCAGCCAAGCTCGAAGGCGATGAGAAGACAGGTGCTTTGATCGTTGCAAGGGCATTGGAAGCACCACTTAGAACTATCGTTGAGAATGCGGGGCTGGAAGGAGCTATTGTAGTCAATAAAGTCAAGGAATCCGCAGATGGTATTGGATTTGATGCTGTCAGCGAAGAGTATGTAGATATGATGGCAAATGGCATCATTGATCCTGTGAAAGTGACAGACAGTGCGTTGGTCAATGCGGAGAGCATCGCCTCTACGTTACTGACAACAGAGGCTGCTGTAGGCAATATCCCGGAGAAAAAGCCGGCAATGCCTGCATCCCCTGAAATGGGCTATTAATTCGTAAAAGAAGGAAACCCTGCACCAGACCGGGTAAAAATATTTACAGAGTACCAATGACATGCTACAATGATACACGTTACAGGATTCGACACATATATTATAAATAAAAGAAAAATGAGGGTATGATATGTGCTGTAATCGTTGTTCAGGTATGGAGGATAGAGAGTCCTCGCCGATGATTATGGATGTAAACAGGGCTGCAAAAGAAAACTGCAATTTCCGCAAGAGTGTCTGGACTGGTAAATGTATGCAGATGACATTAATGAGCATCCCGCCGCGAGGAGAGATCGGGCTGGAAGTACATGAGAAGACAGATCAGATGATACGTGTGGAGCAGGGCAGAGGTATTGCCATGATGGGCAATTGTCAGTGCAGACCTAACATGGAACTTGAGATATTTGAGGGAGATGTTGTATTTGTACCGGCTGGCACCTGGCATAATATCAGAAATATCGGCAGAGAACCACTGAAATTATCTTCTACCTATGCACCGCCTCATCATCCCAAGAGAACAGTGCATAAGACCAGAGAGGATGCTGACAGAGCGGGACACAGAAAATAAAACGATAAATAACAGAAAGGTACGGTCTTAGGTATGAACAAAGGAAAAGGTTTTATTGAAGAGTTTAAGAAATTTATCATGCGTGGCAATGTCATGGATATGGCAGTCGGTGTAATCGTAGGTGGTGCGTTTACTTCCATTGTTACATCACTCAATCAGGATATTCTGACTCCTGTTCTTGGAATCTTTGGCGGTACGGATTTCTCTAACTTAAAGGTTACACTGGGAAGCGGAGAGAATGCTCCTGTTCTGTGTTATGGTAATTTCATAACGGCCGTTATCAATTTCCTGATCACAGCGTTTGTGATTTTTGTTCTGGTAAAAGCCATTAATAAAATCGGAGATAAGCTGATCAGGAAAGAGGAAGAAGCACCGCCAGAACCTACGACCAAAATATGTCCATATTGTAGAAGTGAGATTGCAAAGGAAGCAACCCGTTGCCCTCACTGTACTTCCAATCTGGAATAGGGCAAAAGACTGTAGAAAGAGAACTCTACAGTCTTTTTTGTGTCATAAAATGTCAAAAATGCATAGCGGTTTTAAACACTTATAATATTCAAATTGACGTAAAACGACTACTGTGATATGATATAAACTATGCGATATGCTACATGGGGATAAAGGAGAGAGTATGGATTTTCAAAATATATTCAGCATGGTTCCATATAAGCGTAATTCATATAAAGTAAAGGTATTTCGCTATGTATTTTTTCTGATTGTCATTCTGTTTGTGGCATTCGGAGCTTATACCTATTATGACTATCAGAAGGAATGCCAGAGTAATGCAGGGAGAGAAGCACAGACAAAAGCTGCAAGAATAGTGTCACAGAATGATGAACGGCTGGAGAATCTAAGGCAATATTATATTACGATGTCTTCCAATGATTCGATAAAATGGATGCTGGAAAATAACATACGTTATTCAGATTATAGTAACTACAAAAAAGCCTACGAGGATATGGGCTCGGAAGGAATTTTCAGTGATTACGTGGGCAGCTTCACCTTTGTTAATTTCAGAACAGGGTGGGTGCTGAGTAATAAAGGACTTTTCCCATTGTATGATACATATAACCAGGATACGGTAATGTCCATATATGAGGATAAGACAGCGATAGCGGAGAAAAATTACTGGAAATATGATGAGCAGGGAGTAGTTCTGGATAGTAATATTGACAGGAAGTACCGGCTGACTGTAGAAACAAAAGGGCTGAACTTTATTATGCGGCTTCCTGCAACTTCCTATAATACATATGCAGTATTCATAGCCAATATCAATACAGATACATGGAAGAAATGGATTGATCAATGGCTGGAAGGCTATGAAAAAGTCGTAGTGTTGGACAAAGATGGAACGCTCATTTATGCTACGGACACATCACTGGAGGATATTTGTCAGGAGCTGTACATAAAAGAACAGACCGATGGACAGGTGAGAACGGATCATACGGTATATATGGTCGGTAAGGCAAAATCCAGCATTCTTGGCTGGAATTACTATGTATTTCGTGATGTGAAGGGCGGGCAGGCTGGAATGCGTCTGCCGATAGCAATATTTGGGTTGTTGTTCATACTGATTATTGTCAGTCTGATACTTGTCAGTCATTTAATCTATCATCCAATAGATACACTTCTGAAGGATGTTTCGGAGACAGAAGCGCAGAACAGTTATCAGGGGAATGAATTAGAGTATCTGGCGGGCAGCTATCATAATCTTAAAAAAGACAAACAGACATTGGAAGGGCTATTAAGTCAGCAGCAGGATAAACTGGAAGAACTGTTTGAATTAAGGCTGATTCATGGGGAAGTAGATGAAGAAGAATGGGGTGAATATCTGGAGGGATTCAGACTCCGTAGCTGGAAGTATTTTGCTACGGCAGTTGTTATTTTGAATCTGGGAGATGAAGAAATCCAGAGTATGGTGAATGAAGACGCCATATGTCTGAAATTACTTTCTGAAATGCCCGATTCCCTGAAAGAAAAGGCATGGATGCCTCCTATTTATAATGCCAGTGCTATTTTTGCAATCTTTGCGGAAGAAGATGAGGATATCCTTTTGGAGAAGATTCAGACCTTTTACACAGAAATGCAGGAATATGCTTCCAACATCTGTGATTATAATATCCTGATGGGAGTAAGTGCTACCCATACCAATTATCATCATATCCGTGCTGCATACAGAGAGAGTATTAATGCGTTGACCTTTAAGACCAGCATCGGTACAGAAGGGGATGTGGCGAAAGAAGACAAGAAGCAGGAGTGTCATTTCTATCTTGCCAGCACTACGGTATTGGCAAAAGAGTACAATCATCAGTTTGAAGAAGATATTCAGGCAGCAGTAAAAGCCGTAGATAAGAAGCTGTGTTATCAGGTCACAGATGCTTTTTGCCATTATCTGAATCAGGCGCAGGGGCATGAAGCAGAACTGCCGTTATATCTGCTTCGGTATGTGAATTCCATTCTGATTACAGCGGTAGATGCAGGCATTCACCTGCATGAGATATATCCGGATGGATTGAAGAAGACATATCGTGAATTGTTGGAGGTTGTGGAGCCGGACAGAGAGCGCAGGTATATCAAATGTAAATTCATAGATCCTGTCATCAGAGTTCGTATGGAGTATCTGGAGAGCCATTCCAACTCCATGCTTCAGGAGATTGAAGATCTGATTGAAGAGAAGAAGGGGAATCTGTCACTGACAGAATGCGCGGATATCCTTGGTGTGCACCAGACATATATCTGGAAAGTGCTGAAGATGGAAAGAGACAGATCATTTAGTGATTATGTGGAAGAGTATAAGCTAAAAGAATCGAAACGCCTGTTACTGGAATCTGATATGACTGTAGCAGAGATTGCAGAGCAGCTTAATTATACCAATGCGCAGAATTTTATACGATTCTTCAGTAAAAGTACCGGAGTAACGCCCGGCAAGTTCAGAAAGTTGTACTAATTGTCCTAATAGGGGCATAAAAGGGAATAATCATTTTCTTAATTGCGTTGAAAAAGCAGTAAAAAAATGATTATTTCCTTTTCTTTTTGCACAAAACAGCATTATGTAACTGTGCAATATGTATAAAAATACGTCCGTATAACCCCTAAAAAAGAAAATGATTATAGACGTTATCACATTCAAAGTATAATATTGCACTATAACTTAGGGCAAACGGAAACGAAAGTAAGCAAAATAACGAAACGAACCCTGAGAATAGAAAATTGAAGAAAGGTGGTCATTCATGCCGGGTAAAAAAAAGAAAAGTAATGTAGTAACGCTTTCTGATGGAACCACGATTACATTACGACAAACAAGTACATGGCAATATATGAAGCATCACAAATGGCTTTACATTATGCTTCTGCCTGGGTTACTGTATTTCATTCTATTTAAGTATGTTCCGATGGGGGGACTGGTAATCGCATTTAAGGAGTATAGTCCTTTCAGAGGAATCTGGGGAAGTCCATGGGTAGGTTTCAGTCAGTTTAAGAAATTCTTCGATACACCGGATTTCTGGAGACTGCTTCGCAACACGTTGGGAATCAGCTTATTACAGTTGATAATTTATTTCCCTGCACCTATTATTCTATCTTTATTCTTAAATGAAGTCAGACACAACGGTTATAAGAGAGTGGTACAGACTCTTGTATATGTACCTCATTTTGTATCCTGGGTTATTGTAGCCAGTCTGACATATCAGTTATTTAATGTATCTGATGGTGTCATCAACATGATCATTAAGAATCTGACAGGAGGAACTATTGATATATTATCAAAGGGTTCTACATTCTGGGGATTGATTGTAGGCCAGGATATCTGGAGAGAAACCGGATATGGAACAATTATCTTCCTTGCTGCATTAGCCGGTGTAGATCAGGAGATGTATGAGGCTGCCAGAGTAGATGGAGCAGGACGATGGAGACTGATGTGGCATATTACACTTCCTGCGATTAAGGGTACCATTATCATGATGTTGATTCTGCGAGTAGGTGGATTGCTGAATACAGGCTATGAGCAGATTTTCCTGATGAGAAATGATCTGAATATGGAGTATGCGGATGTATTTGATACGTACATATATACAAGAGGTATTGTAAATGGACAATATTCCTTCTCATCAGCAGCAGGTATGTTCAAATCAGTCGTTGGCATGATCCTGGTACTTGGCTCTAACAAGATTTCCAAGATGTGCGGCGAAGCTGGAATTTATTAAGGAGGGGCATATGGCTGGAGTATTGAAGAAACAGGGCAGCAAGATCAAGAAGAGCCCTGGAGACAGAATTGTAGATGTCATTATATATGTGGGGCTTGCCCTGGTGGCATTGTCAACGGTATTGCCTTTCTTATATGTAGTGGCAGGTTCCTTTGCAACAGATAAGGAACTGACGGAGAAAGCATTTTTTATCATTCCTGAGGTATGGTCTTTGAATGCATATAAGTATGCAATCAAGACAGCCAATATTTTAAGAGGTTTGAAGAATTCTGTAATATTGACAGCATTGGGAACGACAATGTGTATGGTGTTTTCACTTACATTTGCGTACCCTCTGTCCAAGAAGCATTTCAGAGGACGTAACCTGATATTGAATCTTGTTATTGTGACCATGCTCTTTGGCGGTGGCATGATACCTTCCTATCTGGTGTATTGTGCATACGGTCTGTATGACAGCTACTGGGCATTGATTCTTCCGGCATTGATCAGTCCGTTCAATATGATCATTATTAAGAATTTCTTTCAGGATTTACCACAGGAACTGGAAGATGCAGCTTATATTGATGGATGCAGTGATATAGGAACTTTCGTAAAGATAGTGCTTCCACTGTCCAAACCGGTTATTGCTTCCATTTCACTATTCTATGGTGTTGGATTCTGGAATGATTATTTTTCATCCATGATTTATTTAAAATCAGCAGAGAAGTTTCCAATACAGATTCAGTTGAGATCTATCATCCTTTTGACTTCACAGATTTCAGAGGTTGTTATGGATTATTACGATATGAACGGAGCACCGCCTGATAAGGCAGTCAAAATGGCATGTACTGTAATTGCTACCGTACCTATTCTGTGCATTTATCCTTTTGTACAGAAATATTTCACCAAGGGCGTTATGGTTGGCGCTGTAAAGGGTTAACTTAAAATTATATAATTATATAAGGAGGATCTTATGAAGAGAAAGAAATTATTACAGAAAGTATTATCCGCAGCATTAGCAGCAAGCATGGTAATGAGTCTGACAGCATGTGGAGGAAGCAGTAATTCTACTGGAAGCAATGCTTCTGGCAGTGATTCTACACAGACAACTGCTGCATCAACAGAGAAGGCAGATGCAACAGCAGCTACAGAGACTAAAGAAGAGACAAAAGAGAGACAGACCGTTACTTTTATGACAATTGATTTTAATGCAGGTACTTCCAATACAGGAGACTATGCAGAAGAAATCAAGCAGAAGGTAGAAGACGCTACGGGCGTTAATTTGGAGATCGAATGGGTACTTTCTGATGTAACAGATGAGAAGATCACACTGGCAATGGCAAATCCGTCCACTATGCCTATGATCATCACACACAGCGGTTCTCTGACCGGTAATATTGTAAGTGCAGCCAAGGCAGGTGCTTTCGTAGACCTGAATGATTATATCTGGGATTCTGAGAAATATCCAAATCTTTCCCAGATGAATAAATCTGTAGCAGAAACACTTTCCGTAGATGGTGCATTGATTGCTGTTCCACGTACAAGAGATATTGGACGTTACGGCCTCTCCTATCGTCAGGACTGGGCAGATGCAGTAGGTATCACAGAGGAACCTAAGACAATTGATGATGTATATGATATGTTATACAAATTCACCTATGACGATCCTGATGGAAATGGTAAGAACGATACATATGGTATGGAAATGACATCTTATACAGGACCATTTGATATTATTCAGACATGGTTCGGTGTAGGAAACGGATGGGCAGAAGTAGATGGTAAGTTAATCCCTGTTCATATGCAGCCTGAGTATAAGGAAGCTCTGGACTGGATCAAGAAGGTATATGATGATGGTCTGATGCCTAAGGACTGGGCAGTACGTACAACAGATACCTGGTCAAATGGATGTAAGACAGGAGAAAGTGGTGTTTACATCGACGTAATGGACGGCGGAAGACGTATCTGGGATTACTTCGTAGCAGAAGAGACAAAGACTCCTTCCGTAGTAAATCCTGACGAGACAGCTTCCATGAATCTTCTGGGTGCTGTAAATGGCAAGACACTTGCAACCTCCGGCTACAACGGATACTTTACAATCAGTGCATCTACCTGCGATACACCTGAGAAGATCGAAGCTGCTTTGACACTGCTGGATAAGCTTAATGACAATGACACAAGACTTCTTGTAGAGTACGGTCTGGAAGGTATTAACTGGGAAAAGGATGCAGATGGCAACCTGGTAGACCTGGATGTGGAGAATGCAACTCTTGCAGCTAACTATATGGGACTGAATCAGATGCTTGCTTACATCCCAAGATATGATCTGAATCCTTCTCCTGCAAAAAATGAGCGTACACAGGCGCAGGCAGATGTTTATGTAGAAAATGAAAAATATGCAGTATTCAATCCTGCGTCTTCCTATCTTGCAAACTCTGCTACCTATGCAGATATCGGTAAGACTCTTGATGAAATCATCACACAGGCAAGAACACAGTATGTATGCGGTGAAATTGATGAAGCCGGACTTCAGACAGCATGGGATAACTGGCTCAATCAGGGTGGACAGACAATCATAGATGAAGTAAATGCACAATATGAAGCAAACAAATAAACATCCGTAGGGATACGGATAAGGCACCGGTATCCAATAGGATGCCGGTGTTTTTATAGGAGAGATAAGACAATGTATCTGAATCTGGAAGGAGACTGGACGGTTACACTTACAACCAAAGAAGGAACGCAAAAGGGAAAGGTTTCACTGCCGGGGATTATCCAGGCACAGGGGTATGGAGAGAAGATTACTAAGCAGACACCATGGGTAAGCAGTCTCCATGATGCAGAATGGTGGGAGAGGGAGGAATACAGGTATGCACAGGAAGATGGATGCAGAATCCCTTTTCTGTCACAGCCACCCAGGCATTTTCTGGGAAAAGTCCTTTATGAAAGAGAGATAGAGATTAAGGAAGAAGATAGTGATACATGGTATCTGTATATAGAAGTAACGCATTGGAGAACGAAGGTATCTGTTGATGGGATGCAGACTGGAGAAGATTGTTCGGTGTGTACTGCACACAGACTGGATTGTGGCAGATTGACCAGAGGAATACATACCATTCAGGTAGAAGTGGATAATTCCATGCAATATCCATATAGACCGGATGGACATGGTGTATCGGATGCCCTGGGGGCGACCTGGAATGGCATGGCAGGAGAAATCGCACTTTTTACACAGGATGTCTGGGAGAAGAGAATAAGGGACAGGAAGCAGTATGCAAAGGAACATATAAGACGAATTAGAATAGAAAACGGTAGATTTATAGTAGATGGCAGAAAGGAGTATTTCAGAGGAACACATTTTGGCGGTGAATATCCATTAACGGGATATCCTGTAACGGATAAAGCCTGGTGGAGGGATAAGTTTGCAATCATGAAGAAATGGGGACTTAATTTCATGAGATGCCATTCGTATTGTCCACCGGAGGCTGCCTTTGCAGCAGCCGATGAAATGGGAATCTATCTACAGCCTGAATGTGGGATGTGGAATCATTTTGAAGAGAATATTCCTATGCTGGATGTATTGAAAGAGGAAACGAGAAGGATTCTGGAACAGTTCGGGCATCATCCATCCTTTGTCCTGTTCTCACCGACCAATGAACCCTCCGGTAACTGGTATGGTGTTCTTCGCAAATGGGTGGAAGAGACAAGAGAATATGACAGATATCTCGGATATGAGAACAGACGTGTCTATACGGCACAATCAGGGTGGTTTTATGATACCGCACCTTCACAGGTAGAAGGTACTGATTATCTGTACTTTCACCGATCAGCGTATGGACCTTACCTGGGTGGGAGTATCAGAGGACCGGTGGGATGGAGAGGCGGCAATTACACCCCCTCACTTGAACAGGCAGATAAGCCTGTGATTTGTCATGAATTAGGGCAGTGGTGTGCATATCCGGACTTTCATATAATTGACAGCTTCAGTGGATATCTGATTCCGGGCAATTATCAGGTATTTCGTGCACATTGCAAAGCGCAGGGACTGTTGGGGCTGAACAGGGAATTTGCATACGCTTCCGGCAGAAATCAGGTGAGATTATATAAGGAAGATATAGAAGCCAATCTCAGAACACAGCAGCTGGATGGATTCGAGCTTCTGGATATTCATGACTATCTGGGGCAGGGAACGGCGTGTGTAGGGGTATTGGATGCCTTTTGGCAGGAGAAGGGATATGTGGATGCATCTGAATTTAGACAGTTTTGTTCTGATGTTGTGATACTGGCAGCTTTCCCACGATATGTCTATACGGTGGAAGATACGATTCAGGCACCGGTCATGGTATGTAATTTCGGAGAAAAAGATATTGACACATGTGTCATAAAATGGAAGCTGTATGCCAGAGGAGAAGGAGAATGGAATCAGGTTGTCATGCAGGGCAGATTTCCTGAATGCAGTATAAATCAGGGAGAAAAGGCATTAATAGGAGACTTGGAACTGAATCAGAAAGTAATCAGTGAATATGCCAGCGAACATGGCAATCAGTGCTTCCTGCTTGAATTATATATCCATGATGTTACGTTCAATACATGGAAAATATATGTATATGGGAAGATGGAGGAAGAAGATTGCTTTGAGGAAAATAATTTTGAAGAAGTATGCTATACGCAGGAATGGCAGCAGGCGAAGTCTGTATTGGAACAGGGAGGAAGGGTTATTTATGCGCCGTTTCTGTCTGATTTAAGCTATGAGTGTCCTTCACTGTCTATGAGAAATGTGTTCTGGAATGGACAGATGGGGCCTGCGTGGGGCAGAGAATTGGGAATGATTGCAGATACTGAATGTAGGATATTTGATGATTTCCCGACAGATGTTGATGGAGGCTGGCAATGGGAAGATATTTTGCAGCATGCAAGGGGCTTCCACCTACAGAAGAGTCTGCATGCGCTGACGCCGATTGTCAGAATTATAGATGATTGGAACAGGAATCTGCCATTGGCACTTATGCTGGAGGCAAAGGTAGGACAGGGCAGGCTGTTACTTGTTTCTGCCGATCTGAGTGGTGATTTCAAAGACAGACCGGCGGCATATTGTCTAAGACAGTCGCTGCTGCGGTATGCACACTCTACGTCTTTTGCACCGCAGATGGATATTCGGATAGAGGATGTAGAGGAAAGCCTTTTCCCTGTACTCAGGATGCAGACACTGGTGGGGGAAAATGCCAAAGACAACAGCCTGATTGTGGAGAATCCCCAGATATCCGCAGTCTATGAGGAAGAACAGTTCCCGATAGAAATAGAGATACCATTGTGTAAGACAATTGCTGCAGAGGGGATTTTGTATGTGCCGGATCAGCGGGAGAGGAAAAGGGCAGAATTTCCCAAAGATGTGGAAGTGTATATAAAGGCGAAGGCTGAAAATGAATGGAAGAGAGTATGCAAGTGTGAATTTCATAACAGCAGCCTGTCGCAGAGGATATATTTTGATAAGCAATATGAAATAACAGCAGTCCGGCTGCTTGTTATCTCCTGCTGGGGAGCCGATACGTTGGAAGAATGGCAGGAATATAAAGAAGGATATAGAAAGGTCAGCCATTTGCGCAGACCAGTGGTGAGGCTTGCCGGGATTCATCTGTTATGTCAGGAAGAAGCTCCTCATAATAATGAGATATTCTGGCAGGGGCAGCATAAGAGTGCGACAAAGGAAATAGAGGCATAAGGAAGGAGAAGAGAGAATGGAACTTCACAATATCAGAAGTGAGGCAAAGGGACTTACAACATGGGGCTGCATGTGGAAGCAGGGGGAGTGTCCTACAGATACACAGCAGAGAGCCAGGAAATATTTTATATGTCAGAATGACAAAGGGGAAAAGGTATCCATTCAGTCAAGAATCACAGCATACTGGCAGGATGGTTCGGTGAAATGGTCTGCGCATACAGCAGATGCAGAAAGGCTTGGAAGCCACATTACAATGGAGCTGTCAGATACCAAACCAGATATGGAGATGCAGAATCCTGTTAAAATAAAAGAGGATGATAATGGCTTTTGCATCCATACGAAAAATATGATACTGCATATCGCAAAGAAGGGAAATAATTTAATTGACACGGCTGTCATAAATAATGTAACCAGACTGAGAAATGTCCATCCGGTTCTGCAATTGGAAGAGCCGATGAACTGGAACGAAGAGGAAGCACATATTGTCAAGTCATACACCGGTGTCATTGAGCAGGTTCAGGTAGAAGAGTGTGGAGAGCTTATGACAGTGATACGATATGAGGGATGTCATGTGAACAGAGAAGGGGTGAAGAAGATTCCCTTTATTATTCGCATGACAGTGGGAGCAGAGCTTGAAGATATCCACTTTGTACATACTTTTCTATATGATGGGGATGAGAACCGGGATTATTTAAAGGGAATCGGTATAGCATCAGAAGTAGCCATGCAGGGAGAACTGTATGACAGACATGTGAAATTTATGGGAGATCATGGCATTTTTCATGAAGAATTGGTTGCGCTTCGTTCCTGGCGACCAAGAGTCCCACAACATATCTATGAGGCGCAGAGTGTGGGGCAGGAGTTGAAGCTTACAGGAACAGAGAAGGACATTGCAGATCAGGTGCTGGCAGCTACACCATATTGGAGTGCATACCGCTTATGCCAGGATAGTGCAAGCCATTACAGTATCCAGAAGAAGATAGCGGATGATAACTGCTGCTATATTGACTGTCTGCATGGAATGAGGACACAGGGAGGTGCTGCCTTTGGCAGTGAAAATGGCAGCATAACCATGAGTATCCGGGATTTCTGGCAGAAATATCCAACAGGCTATGAATGGAAGAACCTGGATAAGGACTGGGCACAGGCAATTATGTGGTTCTGGAGTCCACAGGCGCAGGCAATGGATTTTCGACATTATGCCAATCGTGGGTACAATCAGGTGTGCTATGAAGGCTATGACTATAAAGGAGCAGATCCTGTAGGAATTGCATGTACCAATGAATGTACCATCAGACTAAGTGGGAAAATGATTCCTTCAGATCAGGATATTGAGGATTTCTGCCATTACGTGGATAAGCCGGCACTGTATGTAGGAACACCCCGGTTTTATCATGATATGAGAGCTTTCGGTTACTGGTCTTTGCCTTCTTATAACAGTGAGATGGAACAGTGGCTGGAAGAGCAGTTGAAGACGGCTGCGGATTTCTATTTGCAGGAGGTCTGGCAAAGAGGCTGGTATGGAATGTTCAATTATGGAGATTTCATGCATACCTATGATGCGCAGAGACATCAGTGGCGCTATGATATGGGTGGTTATGCCTGGGACAATACGGAACTTGTGCCGACTCTGTGGCTGTGGTTATACTTCATGAGAAGTGGAAGAGAGGATGTATTTACACTTGCGGAGAAGCTTTCCAGACATGCTTCTGAAATTGATGTGTATCATTTTGGCAAATACAAGGGATTAGGCTCAAGGCATAATGTGCGTCACTGGGGCTGTCCCTGCAAGGAAGCAAGAATTGCAATGGCGGCACATCACAGATTTCTCTATTATCTGACAGGGGATAGAAGACTGGAGGATATCTTTGATGAGCTAAAAGACAACGAACTGAGCTTCTTCAACAAAGATCCTTTGGGGGATTTTTATGACAAGCAGAATATGACCTATCCCAGTCACGCACGCAGTGGACCTGACTGGTCTTCTCTGTGCTCAAACTGGATGACCTGTTGGGAAAGAACGGGCAATACGAAGTACAGGGATAAGATCACGGTGGGACTGGAGGATATTAAAAAGGCGCCGCTTCAGCTTATATCTGGACCGGATTTTGAATTTGATCCCTCTACCTGTCATTTGCGTTACATAGGTGAGAGAACCACAGGAGGCAGCCACTTACAGGTATGCATGGGCGCACCGCAGGTATGGCTGGAGTTAGCGGATTTACTGGAAGACGAGACCTTTCATAAAATGCTGGCAGACCTTGGCAGGTTCTATTATCTGCCAAGAGAGCAGCAGATAGAAGAATCACATGGAATCATAGGTGACAGAGAGTTCACATTGCCATTTATGAGTGCAGTATTGGGCGCTTATGGAGCAATGTATGGTAAGAATGTATGGCTGGCAGACAGGACATGGCAGATTCTCTTACAGACGATGATACATGAGGGCAATCATGATGGTTTCCAGATTCAGTATCTGAAGGATTGTGGCAATCAGGCAAAGCTGGCAGAAATACCCTGGATTTCTACTAACTTTGCGGCACAGTGGTGTCTGAACGTTATTATGGTACTTGAGTTTATCCGGGATGCGCTGCCGCAGACCATGAAACAGGCGCAGCAGCTTACACAGGGTGGCGATGATTTCCTTTTTCATAAGGCGTAAATGTCAGCTTAAAGAAAGGCTTGGTTAATAAGTATGAAATTAAGAATAAAAGACATTCAGGATGAGCAGGTGACAATAGAGTGGGATAAAGTAGAAGGTGTACAGGAATATTGCGTATACTGGTCAGATAAGGATACACCCACGATGCAGTACAGATTAACGACACAAGTGTCACAAACACAGTATACATTAAAGAAAGCGACACATGTGCCACATTTTATAAAAGTGTCCTATACAGACCAGAATGGAGATACCGTGTACAGTGACGTTCTGAGAACTCCTGTAAAGAAAGTATTTCATGAACAGCTGGAGAAATTAAATCGTGGTCTGGTGGCAATTCCTGTGAAAAATGGAATCTTTCTAAGCTGGCGTCTTTTTCTGGATGAAGTGGATGGATATTGTGACACCGGACTGACAGGGACGGATTTCATGGTCTACCGTAATGGTAAGAGACTGCAACTGGTAACAGAGAGTACGAATTATCTGGACATACAGGGCAGTAAAGAGGACAGATATGCGGTTGCGCCCATACAGAATGGACAGGAGAAAGCATACTGCGAAGAAGTGGCAGTGTGGGATAAGGAATATCTCGATATTCCAATCAGAAAGCCACAAGGAGGAATAACACCGGCAGGAGAGAGCTACGAGTACAGTGCAAATGATATGAGTGTGGCAGATGTGGATGGAGACGGCGAATATGAGTATATTGTAAAATGGGACCCATCTAATTCTCATGATGTATCACATCGGGGATACACAGGAAATAATTATCTGGACTGTTACAAACTGGATGGTACATTGCTGTGGAGACTGGATATGGGGGTAAATATCCGTGCGGGTGCCCATTATACGCAGTTCATGGTCTATGATTTTAATGGGGATGGCAAGGCAGAGATGGCTGTGAAAACAGCACCCGGTACGAAAATGACAACATATCGTGCAGATGGAAGTGTGCTGAAAGAACAGTATATTACCATGCCTTTATCTGATATAGAAGCAGGAATTACCCATGAGAGTAATTTTGTGTGCACGGCAGCAGACTATCGGGAACATCTGATTGCTGTGTTTATGGAGTGGCATAATCATCCAGAGGTCAGAAATGGACACTGGTATCAGACACTGGAGGAATGTTTCGGCATACCTGTCCGATATGAATATCCACTAAGCAGGAAAGATGCAGAAGAACTGGCAGAATACTTTATCCATGTATATGCTCCGGGCAGAAGTGAGAAGAATAGACTGGATGAATTTGAAGGCTTTATTTACGAAGGACCTGAATATCTGACTATGTTTGCTGGAGACGGTGGAGAGCTGGAGACAATACCTTTTAAAATAACACGGGTAGATGATGGCCTGATGTGGGGAGATTATGCATTCAGAAGAATAGAACCATGCAATCGAGTAGACAGATTCCTGTCAGGAGTTGCCTATCTGGATGGTGAAAGACCTTATCTGCTGATATGCAGAGGATATTATACGCGAAGCACAATTGTGGCATATGATTTCTTCCGGAACAGCTTTCATGAGGTATTCTGCGTGGACAGTGGATTCGTTACCATGAGCAATCCTTTTAATGATGAAGAGGCACATGAAAATGTCGGAACAGACCCGGTCTATGGGAAACTGGCAGGGCAGGGCAATCACAGTCTGTCTGTTGCAGATGTGGATCAGGATGGCTGTATGGAGATCATATACGGTGCAGCAGTAATCGATCATGACGGCAGTTTACTATACAGCAGTTATGATTACAGACCGGATGGTGTATATACCAAGCTTGGACATGGAGATGCCATGCATGTGGCACGAATTGATCCGGATAGACCCGGACTTCAGATTTTTAATGTATTTGAAGGTGGAG
The DNA here is from genome assembly GCA_001916965.1 of Roseburia sp. CAG:10041_57. Lineage (GTDB taxonomy): Bacteria > Bacillota > Clostridia > Lachnospirales > Lachnospiraceae > COE1. The sequence continues at coordinate 19,967 of MNTL01000053.1, read as the reverse complement.
CTTCAGTACCTTATGGATATGCATTACGTGATGCAGAAAACGGCGAAGTGATATTTGGAGAATATGCGACTACGGATCTTGGAAGATGTATGATCGGCAAGATTGACCCGGATACAAGAGGATATCAGGTGTGGGTGAATGAGGTATATGACTGTAAGGGTAATAAGCTGTCAGTGCCGCTTCTTGGAACCAATCAGAGCATCCGTTATGCCCCTGATCTGACAACACAGATACTGGATGGAGTGCAGTATATAGGTACTGTTCAGCCGGGAATCGTCAATGATAATATACATGGCATTATGCTTATGCCTGAGGATACAATGACCAATAATGGAACCAAAGGCAATCCTTGTCTGATAGCAGATATTTTTGGAGATTACAGGGAAGAATTATTGCTTCGCACAACAGACAGCAGTGCAATCCGTATCTATATGAATACAGATATCAGCACTCATAAGCTTTTTACACTGATGCATGATACCCAGTATCGTTGTGGTGTTGCATGGCAGAATAACTGCTATAATCAGCCTTGTTATCCGAAATATTATTATGGAAGTGATATGGATTTTGCATATGTACTTCCGATGAATCTCAGATAGCCGGGTTGATAGTAGACAAAAAGATAAAATAATGATAAAATCGTAACTGTTTCGGGAATCATTGGAAGCTCCCGAAACAGTTATTGCTTATCAGACAGAAAGGTGTGGAATACATGGGCAGTTTGAAAGAAAGTATTTACCAGAAGCATGGTTTTATTTATCAGATCGGAGAAGCTTATTATGCGATAGGAGCCAATATCTTCGCACAGATAACAGACAGCGCCGAGATTGATAATATGGAGTTACTCAGTAATGCATTAAATAAGAATAATGAGCGTCAGATCTCCAAATATCTGGACAAAGTGATCCGCATAGCTGATACACACAGAGTAGATGCAAGAGAACATTTAAAACAGCAGGAGAGACTTTATGCATTCATAGATGAGTTGGAAAAGTCCAATCCGGAAGGATATATGAGCCTTCAGAAGCAGTTTGCACAGTTTGAAGAACTCTTTGACAGATATTCTAAATATGGTGTAACTATTCAGAGCAATGCAAATTGAGGCAGAATATGCTTATTCATAAGCATATTTGACACAATTTATATGGCGAAGTAACCACAATAAGCAGATAACAAGTAAACTTGTTATCCAGAAAAGCTGTGAAACAGCGGTTTTGCGCATGGGGTGCTGAATAGTTACAATATGGTAAGGAAAACCAGTAAATATTTGGCTGACATAATTTGTTATGGGGTTATACTGGACAAATGAATATAAGTATGCTATGATTACAATTGTGATGTAATAAATTTGTAACATATCACCATATGCACCCGTAGTCTAATGGATAGAACGGAGGCCTCCGACGCCTTTAATGCAGGTTCGATTCCTGTCGGGTGCATTTTGCATGTTAGTGAATTGTATGCAAGGGTGCGATTTGGAAATCCGTGTGGGAGGAATCTTGTAAGTAGCATGATGATTCCCGACAACAGATTGGAGTAAGATATGAGCAGCAATAAGAACCAAAATAATAAAAATAGCAACAGAAATAATAACTATAATAATAAGAACCAGAATAAACAGACTGGTACGAAACATACAGTAGAAGCAGAACAGGTGAAGAAACAGAATGTTGAAAATACTAAAGATACAGTAAAAGAAGCTGTAGTTGAACAGAAGCCGGCAGAAGCAAAGGCACAGCCTGGGAAGATTAACAAGGCAGCTAAAACAGGGAACAGAATTGATGTCAATGAACTGAAAGATAAGCTGAACAATGTTCTGAACCGTAAGAACACCAGGATCGTATTAGTCTCAGCAGCAAAGATTGTACTCCCGGTTATTGCATTGATTATTGTGGTTGCAACGATCATTTCCCTGGTACATTCCAAAAATGGCAAAGACACAGAAGCGATAGCATCCTTATCACAGGAGACAACAGAAGGAACCGTTTCTTCTGCTGTGTTAAATGAGCCACTGGAAGAGAACAAGTACCCGGCAGTGAATGAACTGGTCCAATCTTTCTATACTGCACTGGCAGAAGATGATATGGATACCGTCAAGGCATTGAAGGATTATACCAATGATAAAGAAATCATTACATATCAGAAGAAGAGTGAGTATATAGAGTCTTATAACAATCTGACCTGTTACACCAAGGACGGCATTGATCCTAATACATACTATTTATATGTATGCTATGATGTGAAATTCAAGGACATTGATACAATGGCACCGGGATTGAATGCCTGGTATGTATATACGAATGATGCAGGCTCTCTTCAGATAGATGGAGATATGGAAGAAAGTGTGACTGCCGCATTGAAGCTGGTAACAAGTCAGGATGACGTGGTAGATTTATATAATAAAGTTGATGTAGAGTATAAGGAAGCAATTGCTGAGGATGAGCAGCTTAATACATTCCTTGCTGAGTTCCCCAATGAGATTAAGACCTCTGTAGGTGTTGCGCTGGCTCAGCTGGAACAGGAATCCCAGGAACAGACTCAGGCAGAACAGCAGACAACAGAAGCCACACAGGAGACTACCACAGAGACAGCGGCGACAGAGGAGCAGCCGCAGACACAGACAGTAAATCAGCAGGTACGTGCTACAGATACTGTTAATGTCAGATCTTCTGACAGTGAAGTTGCAGATAAGATCGGCAAGGCACAGCAGGGAGATATCCTTACCCGTACAGAAGAGAAGAATAATGGTTGGAGCAAGGTTATCTATGAAGGTAAGGAAGCTTATATCAAGAGTGATTATCTGGAAGTAGTATCAGATAATACAGATACAGCAGCTGCCACAACAGAAACCGTTGTTAAGACTGTGAAAGCCAAGACTAATGTTAATGTCAGAAATGCAGCCAGCCAGGATGCTGATAAGATAGGCGTTGCCCAGGGAGAAGCCACTTTCAATGTACTGGAAGATCAGGGAGAGTGGCTCAAGATTGAATACAATGGTCAGCCCGGATATGTGAAAGCAGAGTTTTTTGAATAAATTTAGTTGAAATCATGTCTGAATCATATATAATAGAATAGAGTGTCGATAGAAAACCCATGTGGCCTCACGGTTACATGGGCTTTTAAACCTGTATATTTCTCAGCTTTGGAGGGATGTTATGTTTAATCAGAAGAAGATAGCAATTATGGGAACCGGTAATATTGCAAAGATAATGGCACGTACCATAAAGCGTATGAAGAATGTGAAGTGTTATGCGGTCGCATCCAGAGATATGGACAGAGCCCAGGCTTTTGCCAAAGAATTTGGAGTCAAGAGAGCATATGGTTCATATGAAGAAATGATGGCAGACAACAGAATTGATTTAGTATATATTGCCACGCCCCATTCAGAGCACTATGCCAATATGAAGCTGTGTATAGAGAATGGATTCCCGGTACTGTGTGAGAAGGCATTTACGGCAAATGCTGAACAGGCAGAGGAGATATTCAAGCTTGCAAAAGAGAAGCATGTTTTGGTTACTGAAGCAATGTGGACAAGATATATGCCTATGTTGACTACGATTAAAGGCTTGCTGGCATCAGGGATGATTGGACAGCCCTCTATGCTGACTTGTAATCTGGGGTATCATATTGTAGATGTACCAAGACTGACAGATCCATCCTTGGCAGGGGGAGCGTTGTTGGATGTAGGTGTATATACACTTAATTTCGCATCCATGATGTTTGGAACGGATGTGGTCAAGGTGGATTCCGGCTGTATATTGACACCATCAGGGGTAGATGCGTCTAACAGTATTACACTGACATACAGAGATGGTAAAATGGCAGTTCTTAACAGTACGATGCTTGGATATAGTGATCGCAGGGGAATTATATACGGAACGAACGGTTACATAGAGATTGAGAACATTACTAATTATGAATCAGTGACAGTATACGATAAGAACCGTAAAGTACTCAAAGCAGTGAAAGCGCCGGCGCAGATTACAGGATATGAGTATGAAGTTGCATCCTGTCTGGATGCTTTGGATAAAAATGCAACAGAATGCTGGGAAATGCCACATAGTGAGACACTGCGCATCATGAAAATGATGGATGAGCTTCGCAGCAAATGGGGTGTGAGATATCCATTTGAGATAGCGGGAAATCAGGAGGAGATACCTTCACAGCCTGAGATTATGGCAGCAGAGATTGAACAGACAGAGCCTGTGAATGTGGATTCAGAATATCAGAAGCCGGAATATCCGATAGAAGAAGTTACGTCTGAAGAAACTCAGCTAACAGAAGTTACAACAGAAGAATAGAAAAGTAGAAATAAGGACATCCTATGACTGACAATAGAATGCGTAAAATGCAGACAGGAGGCAGTCATGAATAAGGATGATACGGAAATTCTCAAAGAAGTACAGAAGAATACCCGAATGGCAGTGAAAGCAATAGAAGCCATTTCGGATAAGGTATGTAATGATAAGCTTTCCTATGAATTATCAAGGGAAAATCTGTCTTTTTCAAAGCTGCATAATAAAGCAGTAGATATGCTTACCAGAGAAAGCAAGGATGTCTATCATCCAAGTGCAGTAGAGGATATGATGCTTTCAGGTGCAATCAATATGAATACCATGTTGAATAACAGCACCAGCAGAATCGCAGAGCTGATGATACAGGGGAATAACCGTGGTATCCTCAGCATGTGCAAATCCATGAACCATCATGATAATGCGGGAAATATGGCTATGGAGGTTGCCAAAGAACTGATGGATTTTGAAGAAAAATGTATTGAAAAACTAAAGGAATATTTATGACAAGATTAAATAAATATCTGGCAGAATGTGGAGTGTGTTCCAGAAGAGAGGCTGACCGTTATATTGAACAGGGCAGGGTCATGGTCAATCATGCGCTCGCAGTAAGCGGTATGCAGGTCAGTGACCGGGATCTGGTGGAAGTAAATGGTAAAGCTGTGAAGCCTATAGAGACGAAAATCATATTGGCTTACAATAAACCATTAGGTGTCACCTGTACAGAGAAGGATGTCCATGCTGCCAGGACAATTCATCAGGCATTGAAATATCCTGTCCGTCTGACTTATGCGGGAAGACTTGACAGAGATTCGGAAGGCCTGCTTATCATGTCCAATGATGGCGACCTGATCCAGAAGATGATGAAAGGGTCAGAAAAACATGAGAAAGAGTATATAGTCAAGGTAAATAAACCGGTCACACAGGAATTCCTGGATGGAATGTCTGCGGGTGTTTATCTGAAAGAACTGGACAGAACAACAAGACCCTGTGAAGTTGTGGCAAAAGGCAAATATACTTTTCATATTATTTTGACGCAGGGACTGAATCGTCAGATTCGGCGGATGTGTCAGTACTTTGGCTATGAAGTAGTTTCCCTGCGGCGAATCAGAGTATTAAATATTGAACTGGGAAGTCTGGCAAGCAATCAGTATCGTGAGCTGACTCCTGAGGAAAAGAAACAATTGTATGAGTTGTGTGGTATGAGTGATTCATACCACAATCGTTAGAAAGGCTAGGTTTCATATGTTACATGCAATAGAGCATGCTTTTTTGGACAGCATTGTGCTGGTTCCTATTTTGTTAGTTACATATATATTGATGGAATGGCTGGAGCATAAGGCAAAGGATAAGACACTGGGTATGATTACCGTATCCAGCAAGTTAGGTCCATTGATAGGCGGTTTGGTTGGTATTATTCCACAGTGTGGATTCTCCGGTGCAGCGGCAAGCTTCTATGCAGCACACAGTATTACACTTGGTACATTGATTGCCATTTTCATGGCAACCTCTGATGAAATGCTGCCTATACTGATATCAGCAGCTATTCAGCCAGCTATGATAGGTAAGATTCTTATTATGAAATGCATAGCAGGTGTTATTTGTGGATATCTGGTTGATCTGGTCTATAAGAGACACCCTAAGATAGAAGCAAACCATATTCATGATTTTTGTGAGCAGGAGCATTGCGACTGTGACCATGAGAATAATATTATTTTATCGGCATTGAAACATACAATAAACATTATTATTTTAATTTTTGTTGTATCTGTTGTATTAAATATTTTCTTTGAGTATACAGAGAATACAGCATACGCTGCTGTTTTATGGAAACACCCGGTATGGGGGCATATTCTGTCAGGATTGATAGGTCTGATTCCCAACTGCTCTGCATCTGTTCTGATTACCAATCTGTATGTACAGGGAATGATGGGAGCAGGAATGATGATGACAGGACTCTTTGTAAATGCCGGCGTTGGATTGCTGGTTCTGTATAAAGTCAACCATCATGTAAAGGAAAATATAATCATTACAGGCGTATTATATGTAATGGGAATCATAGCAGGTGTTGTCTGCGGCATGATCCTTGGGTAAGGAAGAATAGTATAAGTTTGCAGGTTATTGAAAGGCATGGTAAAATTATGGATCAGAAGATTCAGCGAATGAAAGAACTGATAGAAATACTGCGTGAAGCTTCCAGGGCTTATTATGCTCAGGATAAAGAAATCATGAGCAATTATGAATATGATAAGCTCTATGATGAATTGTCTGATCTGGAGCAGGAGACGGGGATGGTCTTAACAGGCAGCCCTACTATAAGTGTTGGCTATGAAGCAGTAGACGAACTGCCTAAGGAAGCACACGAAAGCCCTATGTTGTCTCTTGGCAAGACAAAGGACAGAGAGGAGCTTCGCAGCTGGCTCAAAGATAAGGAAGGGTTACTTAGCTGGAAGCTGGATGGACTTACTATCGTTTTAACATATCGTGATGGTACATTGTTCAAAGCAGTTACCAGAGGAAATGGTGAAATTGGAGAAGTCATTACCAATAATGCCAAAGTGTTCAAGAATATTCCACTTCGTATCCAGTATCAGGGCGAATTGATCTTACGAGGTGAAGCGATCATTACGTATTCTGATTTTGAGAAAATCAATGAAGAAATAGAAGACGTAGATGCCAAATACAAGAATCCGAGAAATCTGTGTTCAGGTTCAGTAAGACAGCTTAACAATGAAATCACTGCGAAGAGAAATGTAAGATTTTATGCCTTTTCCCTGGTAAAGGCAGAAGAAGTGGATTTCTCCAATTCCAGAGAAGAACAGTTCCGTTTCCTGAAACAGCAGGGATTTGATGTAGTTGAGTATGTGAGAGTCAGTGCAGATACCATAATGGCAGCTATCGAAGGCTATGAAAAGAAGATAGTTGATTATGATATTCCATCAGATGGTCTGGTTCTTCTTTATGATGATATAGAATATGGACGTTCTTTAGGGAGAACGGCGAAGTTCCCCAGAGATTCCATAGCCTTTAAGTGGGCTGATGAAATCAAGGAAACCACGTTAAAAGAAATCGAGTGGAGTCCAAGCAGAACAGGTCTGATTAATCCGGTGGCTATTTTTGAACCAGTGGAATTGGAAGGAACGACAGTAAGCCGTGCCTCAGTTCACAATATCAGCATCATGCATGCCCTGAAGCTTGGAATTGGTGATAAGATAACGGTCTATAAGGCAAATATGATTATCCCCCAGATTGCGGAGAATCTGACTGGAAGTGATAATGTAGAGATACCGGCAGTCTGTCCGGTGTGTGGAGGTGCAACCCAGATTAGGGCAATTAATGATGTGCAGTCTTTGTATTGTACCAATCCTGACTGCGTGGCTAAGAAAATAAAGTCTTTTTCATTGTTTGTTAGTAGAGATGCCATGAACATAGATGGCTTATCAGAAGCTACATTGGAGAAATTCATTGCTAAAGGCTTTATTCATGAATATAGTGACATATTCCATTTGTCTGGCCATAAGGATGAAATTGTGGAGATGGAAGGCTTCGGTGAGAAGTCCTATCAGAATCTGATGAACAGCATCGAACAGGCGAGAAATGTAACATTACCTAAACTGATTTACAGCCTGGGAATAGCCAATATCGGACTTGCTAATGCGAAGATGATCTGCAGACACTATTCCTATGATCTGGATGCCATGCGCAAGGCAAAAGTAGAAGAACTAAGCGAGATCGATGGTATTGGAGAAGTAATAGGAAGAGCTTTTGCCCAGTATTTTGAGCAGGCGGATAACAACCAGAAGCTGGATGATCTTCTGGCGGAGATATCCATTGAAAAAGAAGAAATAAATGAAAGTGAGCAGACACTGACAGGACAGGCATTTGTCGTAACAGGAAGTCTGGAACATTTCGGAAGCAGAAACGAATTGAAGGAACTGATAGAGAGAAAGGGCGGCAAAGTAACAGGAAGTGTAACGTCCAAAACTGTCTGTCTGATCAATAATGACATCACTTCCAATTCTTCTAAAAATAAGAAAGCAAAAGAGCTGTCTGTTCCTATCATAACAGAAGAAGAATTCATGGAACAATATTTAGGAATGACACCATAAGGAGGACGCAGAAATGCCTATTAAGATACAAAGTGAGTTACCGGCAAAAGAAATACTGGAATATGAGAATATATTTGTCATGGACGAGAACAGAGCTTCCCATCAGGATATTCGTCCATTACAGGTGTGCATCCTGAATCTGATGCCTGTAAAACAGGACACGGAGCTGCAATTGCTGCGTGCTCTGTCCAATACGCCATTACAGGTAGATGTAACTTTCCTCATGGTAACAAGCCATGTATCTTTGAATACGTCAGCCAATCATCTGAATCGTTTCTATACCACTTTCGATGAAATTAAAGAAAAGCGATTCGATGGTCTGATCATTACAGGCGCACCTGTAGAAGATATTACCTTTGAAGAAGTGGATTACTGGGATGAAGTCTGCAAGATCATGGACTGGGCAGAACAGAATGTTACTTCTACCCTGCATATCTGCTGGGGAGCCCAGGCAGGATTCTATCACTATTATGGAATCCAGAAGCGACTGCTTCCGGAGAAACTGTTCGGATTGTATTCCCATAAAGTGCAGAACAGAAAGATACCGCTTGTTCGTGGCTTTGATGACTATTTCCTTGCGCCACACAGCAGGCATACAGAGACACCGGCTTCAGAGATTCATAAATGTGATGCGATCACAGTACTTGCAGAGTCAGAAGAAGCAGGTGTATTCCTTGCATACGCCGAAGAGGGAAAGAAGATATTTGTAAACGGACATCCTGAGTATGACCGTTATACTTTGGATAAAGAATATCATAGAGACCTGGATAAGGGATTACCTATTCATATCCCAAGAAATTATTATCCCAATGATGATCCAACCCAGAAACCCGATCTGCAGTGGAGATCACATAGTAATAACCTCTATACCAATTGGCTCAATTATTATGTTTACCAGACAACTCCTTACGAACTGTAGGAAATGGCTTGAAAACAAGGCATTTATGCGATTTAGGGGAAATAACGAATTTCACGTAATTTACCGTAGTTTCACGCTATTTTTTATGAAAATGGGGACAAACTGGGGACAAAATCAGTAGTTACTGGGGACAAATTAACAGAGCATCTGTATGTAAACAAAAGGGAAGAAACGAGATAGTTCTTCTCTTTTTTAGTGCGAAAAACAAATTAGACGAAAATAATATAAAAAAGTCAGTAAAAAGCAGTAAATGGCAGTAATCCGCATTGAAACGCAGTAGTAATGTGTGTTATTGTTATAATGTCGGAAAGCGAAAAAGATAAACAGATCATTTCCATACGAAACTCCTATTATTGGAAAAGCATCATGGCAGCAGTCATGGTGCTTTTTATTTACACTGTGAGAGGTGGTGACTTTGCCAAAGAATGAAAAAATAGATGAAGCGAAAAAGTTATATAAAGCAGGAAAAAAATTAGTAGATATTGCTAGAGAATTAGGTGTACCGGATGGTACTGTCAGACGATGGAAGAGCACATATGATTGGGATGGAAATTCAAGCGAACGTTCGGTACAGAAAAAAGCGAACGCTCGCTTAAAAAAAGACAACCAATATAAGAAACATGACAGGGAGCTGCAAGAGCTACTGGATGAGACATTGGAAAATGCCGAATTGACTGATAAACAAAGGCTTTTCTGTATATATTATGTACAATGTTTTAATGCTGCGAAAGCGTATCAAAAAGCATATGACTGTAATTATAAAACATCAATCGTAAACGCTTCAAGAATGCTAACAAATGCTAACATTAAATCAGAAATCCAACGATTGAAACAGGCCCATCAGAACAGGGAGTTTTTTTCAGAGGATGATATCTTCCAGAAGTATATAGATATTGCTTTTGCAGATATAACTGATTATATGGAATTTGGAACAGAAGAGGTTCCTGTCATGTCTATGTATGGTCCTGTACAGGTTACGGACGAAAAGACAGGTAAGAAGACAACATTGACCAAAATCGTTAATGTGGCGAGGTTCAAAGATAGTAGTCAGTTAGATGGAACTATAATATCTGAGGTTAAAGTCGGGCGTGATGGTGCTTCCATAAAACTTGCAGATAGGATGAAAGCCCTGGAATGGCTCACAGAACATATGAATATGGCAACTGAAGAGCAGAAAGCTAAGATTGCCCTTCTAAAGGCTAAAGTCATGAATGATGATTGTGACGAGGCAGCAGATGATGGATTCTTAGATGCATTAAATGCATCAGCGGCAGGGGATTGGTCAGATGAAGAGGATTAAACAGTATTTTCATTTTGAACCATTCTCTAAAAAGCAAAGGAAGATTCTTAATTGGTGGTGCGATACATCACCTGTAAAGGATAAAAATGGCATCATTGCTGATGGAGCTATCAGATCAGGTAAGACAGTGAGCATGTCACTCAGTTTTGTAATGTGGGCAATGTCCTCATTTTCAGGTCAGAATTTTGCAATGTGTGGGAAGACGATAGGATCTTTTCGAAGGAATGTATTATTCTGGCTGAAACTAATGCTGAAAAGCAGGGGATATGCAGTAACAGACAGTAGGGCAGATAATCTGGTAATTGTTTCCCGTGTTAATGTAACGAATTATTTTTACATATTTGGTGGCAAAGATGAGAGATCGCAGGATCTGATACAGGGTATTACACTGGCGGGTGTGTTCTTTGATGAAGTAGCACTGATGCCGGAGTCATTCGTGAATCAGGCAACCGGCAGATGTTCTGTTGATGGCTCAAAATTCTGGTTCAACTGTAACCCGGATGGTCCATATCATTGGTTCAAACTGAACTGGATTGATAAATTGCAGGAAAAGAATATGCTTTATCTGCATTTTACAATGGATGATAACCTGAGTCTCTCAGAAGAGGTAAAAGCAAGATATAGATCCATGTACACAGGAGTATTCTTTAAAAGATATATTCTTGGGAAATGGACTATGGCAGAAGGAATCATTTATGATATGTTCGATAATGAGAAACATGTCATTGATGACCTGACAGCTTATACATGGACAGATGAGTATTATGTGAGTTGTGACTATGGTACACAGAATGCGACAGTATTTCTGTTGTGGAGAAAGACAGTTACCGGAATATGGATATGTATAAGAGAATGGTATTATTCTGGACGTGATGAGAATGTTCAGAAAACAGATATAGAATATGCCGGGGAATTAAAGCAATTCCTCGGAACGATAAAACCCAAAGCAGTAATCGTAGACCCGAGTGCTGCTTCTTTTATTGCCCAATTGAAGAAAGAAGGATTTCATGTTAAGAAAGCAAACAATGATGTACTGGATGGAATCCGTTTTGTTGGAACACTCCTCAATCAGAAAAAGATATTGATTTATAAAGATTGTGAGAACCTGATAAGAGAGTTCAGTTCTTATGTATGGGACATAAAGGCAGTGGAGCGTGGAGAAGATAAACCGGTCAAAAAGGAAGATCATGCAATGGATGCATTAAGATACTTCTGTATGACTGTGATTAAATTGCACAAAGCAATCAGTATATTGAAATAGGTGATGATGAGATGGATTTAGATGCAGCTAAGAAGCTGGTCAAAGAATATATGCCAGGACATGCAGCATTTGCATTAAAGGCAGATATTGGAGAAAGGTACTATACAAACAAAAATGATATTTTATTCAGGGAAAAAACAGACGGAAAAGAAGGTAAGCAGGAAAAAGAAGAGAATCCACTAAGAAATGCGGACAATAGAATATCCCATAACTTTCATGGTGTACTGGTCAATCAAAAGGCTGCATATATGTTCACATATGCCCCAATGATAGATACTGGCTCAACCAAGGCAAATAAGCAGATATCCAAAATACTGGGTAACAGATATGCCAAAATATGCAAGAAATTATGTGTGAATGCTTCCAATTGTGGTATCGCATGGCTGCATTTCTGGACAGATGAACAGGGGAATTTTAAATATGGCGTCATAGACAGCAGGCAGATTATACCAGTATGGACGGATGACCAGGAAAGCCAACTGGCAGCAGTACTTAGAAGCTATAACAAGATAGAGGACAATGTCAAAACCTATATTATCTATGAAATTTGGACAGATACAGAGTGCAGTTCGTTTGCTCAGGAGGTATCCAGTGAGACGGCATGGATGTATTACTCAATAACTGACCGCTGTATCATTGACCTGCAAAGGGAAGGGGATAATGTCTTTAAACATGACTGGGGCAGGGTTCCTTTTATACCGTTCTTTAATAATGATATGCAGATGAGTGATTTGGAGAATACGAAACCTCTGATTGATTGTTATGACAAAGTATATAGCGGCTTCATGGATGACTTAGAGGACATTCAGGAGCTTATTTTTGTACTAAGCGGTTATGGGGGAGCAGATTTGAAGGAGTTTCTTCATGACTTGAAGAAATATAAGACTGTAAAACTTGATGAAGATACAGAGAATCCGGGAGTATCCACACTGACAATTGATATCCCGGTGGAAGCTAGGGAAAAGATGCTCCAAATGACCAGAAAGGCGATATTTGAACAGGGACAGGGTGTAGACCCGCAACCGGAGAATTATGGAAATGCTTCAGGAGAAGCACTAAAGTTCATGTACACGCTACTGGAGCTGAAATCCGGGTTAATGGAAACAGAGTTCAGGATCAGCTTGGAAGAGTTCATTACTGTAATATGTCAGCATCTTAAAATTAATACAGATAAAATAGACCAGACATGGACTAGAAATATGATCAAAAGTGATAAGGATATAGCAGATATTTGCGCATCCAGCGTAGATATCGTATCGAAGAAGACGATACTCAAAAATCATCCATTTGTGGAAGATGCAGAGGAAGAACTGAAGCAGATTGCAAAAGAAGAAGAGGAGAATGCAGAAAAAGAAGAGCAGTCCATGTATGGTGCGGCATTCAGCAAAAGAAAAGAGAAAGATCAGCAGGAATCAGAAGAAGACGTGTAATGAGGTGACAATATGCCGGGGCGGGACTACTGGAAAAAGCGTATGGAGGCAATGGAAGAACAATCGCATAAAAAGGGAATAGAGTACGCTGAATTTGCACAGAAACAGTTCTACAGGGCTGAGAGGAATATCGACAGGGAGATTGTCAAGTGGTATGGAAAGCTGGCAGATAATAACGGTCTTAGTTATTCTTCGGCAAGAGAGTTACTCCGTAAGGATGAACTTGAAGAATTTCACTGGAGCGTTGAGGAATACATTAAAAAGGGAGAACTGTCAAACTATACAGACCAGTGGAATGAAAAACTGAAAAATGCATCTGCCAAGGTACATATCAGTAGATTAGAAGCCATGAAGCTACAGATGCAGCAGGAATGTGAAGTTCTATATGGTAATCTTCATGACGCATTGGATGATAAACTCAGGGATATATATACAGATGGATATTACAGGTCTATATATGAAATACAGAAAGGTTATGGAGTAGGAAGTGCTTTTAACCGGCTGGATACTAGAAGAATTGAGACGGCTGTTAATTCTGCATGGGCGCAGGATGGAAGTAATTTTTCAGATAGGATATGGAAAGACAAAGACAGACTTATTAACGAACTGAACAAAGAACTGACACAAGCTGTTATTGCAGGAGGAAATTATCAGGATGTTGTAAAGAAGCTGGCAAAACGTTTGAATGTATCAGAGAGCAATGTAAAAAGGTTAGTATATACAGAAGCATCGGCAATACATGCCAAGAGCCAGCAGAAATGCTATAAGGAGCTGGGCGTACAGGAATTTGAGTTTGTAGCAACGCTGGATTCCAGGACATCTGAAATATGTCAGGCAATGGATGGAAAGCATTTTCCTATGGCACAGTATGAAGTAGGAGTAACAGCACCACCAATGCACCCGCATTGTCGGTCATGTACGGTGCCGTATTTTGAAGATGATATAGAAGACAGTAAGAGAGCCGCCAGAAATGATGAAGGGGATACTTATTTGGTACCGGCAGATATGACATATCCTGAATGGAAAAAGACATTCGTTGATGGAGATGTGGAAGATTATGAGGAATCAGATGAAGATTTTGGCAAAAAAGCAGGTGACGTACTTGTAGATATTGGAAAAAGTAGTACAATAGTATCAAGGAATATAAGTGGTGCAAGAAACCCATATGGAAATAAAGCAAAGGAGCATGCGGAACGGTATTATGCTTCGGTCAGAAAAATGACTACTGATGTGGACAGAATAGCAGATGCATCAGGAATAGATAAAGACAAGATTATGGAAATAAAGAATTATATCTTTATGGAAAAGCATGAACTTGGTGGTACTGAAAAAGAATATTTTGATCCGGATTATATGATGGCTGAATCATGGAGAAGGTTGATTGATGGAAAACCAGAAAAGCATGACTTGACTTTATTGAATCATGAGATAATGGAATGTGGGCTGATTCAGAAAGGAATGAGCCAACAGGAAGCACACATCATTACGGCAAAGAAGTATAATTATGATAAGGAGGCGCAGGAGTTCTATGGTAAAATTAAAAAATATCGTAAAGAATAATAACATGATACAATGTGACATTTATCCTGAAGACAGCAAAGAAAAAGGATTTATAACTGTTAATGTTACCACAGGAGAACTTGAAAGTTATGTGCTCCCTAAGGAATATGAATGGTGCATGAACCATTTGCAGCATGCAAAGAGAGCATTACTGGATATGGTAAAAGCAGATAAGATGCAGGATGAGAAAGTAGTAATGTGGTGCTGATAGCATAGTTGCACCGGTGCAACTGAATAAATTATGTTAATGAGAACACTTGGAGACAGGTGTTCTTTTTATATGCCCAAAACCTCATGGCGTTTAAAAGGTCGGTAATTTGCCATACGCAAGGCGTTTAAAAGGCGTGCTGCAGTGGAGACACCACGTTTAAAAACAGTGCAGGGAAAGGAGAAACATGGATTTTTTAAAAGATGTACTGGGAGAAGAGTTGTTCGGACAAGTAGCAAAGGTAGTCAAGGAACACAATGAAAAGCCTGAAAATAAAGAAAAACAGGTAAATATTGTGAATCTGGCAGCAGGTGAATATGTAGGAAAAGGAAAGTACGATACTTTATCTGCTGAGAAGAATAATCTGGAAACACAGATAAAAACGCTTAACACTACAATTGGCGAATTGAAGAAAGGAAACCAGGATAATGCAGAGCTCCAGACCAAGATCACCAATTTGGAAAATGATTTGAAGAATCAGCAGAAGGAAAATGTCAAGACTTTAAAGAATTATGCTTTAAAGGAACAGCTTTCTAAGTCAGGTGTACTGGATCCGGATTATCTGATTTACAAACATGGTGGTATTGATAAGTTTAATTTCGATAAGGAAAATAATCCGATCGGAGTGGATGATGTATTGAAGCCATATAGGGAAGATACGAACATGGCGCACCTCTTCAAACAGGAAGACAAACAAAATTATAAGCCTGCAGGTGGCGGCGCAGGACCTATAAAGAATCCATTCGCCAAAGAAAGTTACAATATGACGGAACAGGCAAAACTGTTCAAGAGCAATCCTGAGCAGGCCAGAGTAATGGCAGCGGCAGCAGGAATTGAAATTTAAGGAGGATAGTTTTTTATGGCAATTACAAAAATTTCAGATGTAATCGTTCCAGAACTGTTTAACAAGTATGTAATTAACAGAACTATGGAATTATCCGCTTTTTTTCAGAGCGGCATTGTGGTTAATTCACCAGAATTTGATACATTGGCCAGTGAAGCAGCAAGAACGCATAATATGCCATTCTTTGAAGACCTTCAGGGAGAGTCTGAGGCAACCTTGGAAGATGTTAAGATGACACCTGCTAAAATCGGTTCCAACAAAGATGTATCTACTACGATTTTAAGACAGAAGATGTGGGGCTCATCCAATCTGGCAGCAGCATTAGCCGGGGCTGATCCTGCAAAAGCGATTGGGGATCTGGTCGCAGCATACTGGGCAAGAGATATGCAGAAAGAACTGATTGCTATCCTCACAGGTGTGTTTGGAACAATTCCAGAGGTGTCTGAGCCATCAAAGGCAGCAGAGACAAGAATGGCAGACCATATTCTTGATCTGACAGGTGGAAAAACAGAAGCGGCAAAGATGATTGGTGCAAGTCCATTCATTGATGCGTGTCAGCTTCTTGGTGATGCACAGGCGCAGTTATCAGGTGTGGCTATGCATTCCGCTACAAAATCTTATTTAAAGAAGCTCAATCTTATCCAGACAGAAAGAGATTCAACATCTGTAGAGTTCGATACCTATCAAGGAAGACGTGTGACTGTTGATGATGGTTGCCCGGTCACAAGTGATGGAGTATATACCACGTATTTATTTGGAAATGGAGCGATTGCATACGGTAATGGTAATCCGGTAGGTCATGTTGCAACAGAAACGGATCGTGATAAGCAGACTGGAGGAGGCGTAGATTATCTTATCAATAGAAAGGCATTCATCCTGCATCCACGAGGAATTGCTTATACAGGTGCTGTACGTACACATGTAGAGACACCATTAAGAGAGGAACTTTCTAATCCTGTTAACTGGAATCCTGTGTATGAGCCGAAGCAGCTTAGAATCGTAGCAATCAAACATAAGATTGGATGATGAACATGGATGATCAGATCAGCAAATTAAAAAAGCTTCTTGGAGTAGAGACTGCGGATAAGGAGTTCGCAGTCTCATTTGCGCTGGACACTGCGAATGAATTAATAATGAATTATTGCCATATATCAGAGATACCGGAAGGATTATCTAATACGGTATTGAGAATTGCAATGGATATATACAGAAATGAACAGCCAGGGGAAAGCGGAGTACCGCAGGCTGTTCTTTCTGTTAAGACAGGCGATACGCAAACCAATTTTGGAACAGCTCAGACTGCTGGGTATGGAGAATTATTGAGGGACTATAAAAAGCAACTTAACAGATACAGGAGATTGGAGTTCTGATATGAATAGGAATAACATGTTCGATATGCACAGGGGAGCCATAGAGATGTTGTATTTAGACCTATGTAGTATATATGAATATCAGAATGTAAAAGACCCTAAGACGAGCATATCCAGAAAAGAAGAAGTATTAATACAGGAGAATCTGCCGTGTAAATTATCATATTCAAGCATTGATGCGGCTGCTGTTGGAGATGGGGCAGCACAGAGAAATATGATAGCAAAGTTGTTTATTGCGCCGGAAATCGAAGTAAAGCCGGGCAGCAAGCTGGTAGTGATGCACAATGGAATAAGTACGACTTTTGCAAACTCAGGTGACCCGGGGATATATCCGGATCATAAGGAAATTATGTTAAAACTGTTCGAGAGGTGGGCTTAATGGCTACGGATTATAGTCAGTTGATTGAACTCAGAGATAAATTAGAGGCTCTTTCAAAGGGAAAAAGCAGCAGATTTTGTGATGAATGTGTTAAGGAACTGGCAGCAAGAGTTTTGTCTAAGACGATAAGAAGGACACCTGTTGGAGATTACAGTAATGCATATGATGTGGAGGATGACGGAGAAAATAAGTTTCTGGTCATGTCTGATAAAATGGGAGGAACACTGAGAAAAGGATGGACTACAACACCTGTCAGCATACGTGGAACCAACCATAACATAGATGTGATCAATCAGGTGCCATATGCTTCTTATGTAGAATATGGGCACAGGCAGGAACCGGGAAGATATGTACCGGCAATTGATAAGAAACTAAAAAAGAGCTGGGTCCGTGGACAGTTCATGCTAACAGATTCGGCAAAGGAAATAAGCAGGAAAGCTCCGCAAATCGTACAGGCCAAACTAGATAAGTTTTTGCAGGAGGAGTTGAAGTGAGATGTTACATGAGGTAAAAATCGGAATAACAAAGTCTCTGGGCAAGGAATTTGAACAGATTAATATTTACACGGATAATATAAGGCAGGGGCTTGATGCTCCGTGCTTTTTGGTAACACCGCTGATCTCCACAGAAGAAAATCTGCTTGATAATCGGTATGAGAGAAGTTATCCGTTCATGATACAGTATTTTCCTAAAAAAGATGCGTATCAGGAAGAATGTGCAGAGGTTCAGGATAAGCTATTTAATTGTTTGGAATATATTGATGTAAGCGGGAATGCTGTGAGAGGAAATGACATGAGTGGACGCATCGTGAATGATATTCTGAATTTTGAAGTAACATATAATTTTATGGTATGGAAAGTAAGAGCGTCTGCGGAAGAAAGTGAGCTGATGCAGACATTGGAGCAGCATATCATAGAGAAGGAGTGATAAAGAAAATGTCAAAAGAAGTACAGGGAAGAGAGATTAAGTACACAAAGAAGCAGATTATGAAAGCTGCAAAAGTGTCAAGGTATGCAGATGCAGCACAGGCTCTGCTGGAGGACGATAAACTGTATTCTATGCAGGAAGTGGAAGATATAGTTGATAAGTTCATGAAAGGTGAGGTGAAATGACATGGCTTTAGGCGGTGGAACATTTACAACAATGAATAAGCTGATGCCCGGATCTTACATTAACTATGTGAGTGCAGCAAGGGCAGCAGCATCTTTGTCAGCACGAGGTATTGCAGCTTTGCCTATGAAATTAAAATGGGGGAAAGATAAGACGGTATTTTCTATGGCTGCAGAGGATTTTAAGAAAGAGGCAATGGATGTATTTGGGTACAAATACTCAGATGCAGAGATGCTTCCAGTTAGAGAAGTATTTAAACATGCTGAGAAATGCCTGTTTTATAAGCTTGGTGATGGTACGGCAGCAGAATGTAAAATGTCAAAAGCATTGTATAAAGGCAGCAGAGGAAACGATTTAAAGCATGTGGTGAGTGCAAATGTGGACGATGCATCGTTATACGATGTAGAGACATATATGGGAAATACACTGGTAGATTCACAGACAGTAGCACAAATGGCAGACTTAAAAGATAATAAATTTATATCATGGAAGACTGATGCAGAGATTGAGGCAACTGCCGGAATGAATTTAACAGGCGGAACAGATGGAACTGTCACAGGAGAGATTCATCAGGCTGTGCTGGATGCCTTAGAGCCATACGCATTTAATGTTTTAGGTTGTATGAGTGAAGAAAAGAGTGTTATTTCTCTTTACACAGCATATTGCAAGAGAATGCGTGATGACGTCGGTGTGAAGTTTCAGTTGGTAGCTAAGGGAGCGGATGCAGACTATATCGGTGTGATCAATCTTAAAAATGGGGTAGATGATGCCGGAGCTGACACCTATGCGCTCGTTCCATGGGTGGCTGGAGCCGAAGCGGGTTGTGCAGTAAACACGACTTGCGACAATATGACATATGATGGGGAGTATATTGTAAATGTAGATTACAAGAACTCAGAATTTAAGACAATGATTGAAAATGGAGAGTTTGCTTTTCACATGGTTGAAAATGATTTCAAAGTATTGTCTGATATCAATTCATATGTAAGCACTACATCGAATATGAACGATGATTTTAAGCTTAATCAGGTAATCAGGGTAGTAGATCAGATTGCAACAGACGAAGCTGCGATATTCAATACGATTTATCTGGGTAAGGTCCAGAATGATGAAGATGGAAGAGTATCATTTTGGAGTGATTGCGTGAGCATTCATAAGGAACTGCAAAAGAGTCATGCAATCGAA
>MNTL01000052.1 GCA_001916965.1 Roseburia sp. CAG:10041_57 | reverse complement strand
TGGGGAAAGGTTTGGAAGAGTTACTTCTACCACCGTTTTTGCAATGGTAAGTTCCAGTCAAGACCTACTGGAACTGGAATTTACTTTTCCAACTGACCATCTTTTTCTTTATATGAACAGTATGCGTCATCTTTTTCTTTACAGCTTTACCGCATTAAAGTCGTGGCATAGTAAAAAAGACAGTAAACACTTACTGTCCTTTTTAGAGAAGGTATTTCTTTCTTATGGGGTATAGCAAAAACTATATAATGTATTGGGGGGGTTACAAGTAGTATAATAGCATATGCCTATTTTTGCATAAATACTCACGATTCACAAATATTACAAAAATCATTATTGCTTTTTGTGCATTTTCACCAAATCGAAAGATATATATGAAATAACAAAACCTTATTAACAGAAGGCAGAAAGATAAACCTTAATTTCCTGCTTTGCAGGCATCACCCTGAGTGCACCTCTTTTGGTTGTAATAAGCGAAGCTGCCGCATTTGCAAACTGTAACATTTCTTCCATATCTGTTTTTGTTAAATTCCGAAACCCTCTGTCCAGAATCTGATGCAGCATACATCCCATAAAAGTATCTCCGGCACCTGTGGTTTCAATAGTATGGGGATTTAAAAATGCCGGAATTTCTGCCCGCTGTTCACCACAATAAGCACGGCTTCCCTGTTTTCCCATTGATATCAAAAGAAGGGGAATATGATATTGGGTTTGCATATACTCTGCCGCCTGATCAAAATCTTCTTTTCCGGTAAACCAGACCAGCTCATCATCTGATATTTTTAACACCTGGCAATGCCGTACTCCGTATTCTATCTGTTCTCTGGCAAGAGCTTCCGTTTTCCACAGTGGTTTTCTTAAATTTGGATCAAACGAAATAATAACTCCTGCTTCTTCAGCAATACCAACTGCTTTCCGTGTCGCTGTTCTGACCGGTTCGTTTGTAAGGGACAGGGAACCATAATGAAAGATCTTCGTCATTTTAATCAGATTCTCCCGTATCTCTTCCGGTCTGAGCATAATATCTGCCCCCGGATTCCTGTAAAAGAAAAAATCTCTGTCTCCATCTGATTTCTTTTGCACCACAGCTAATGTTGTACGCACATCATCAAAGCATAAATTGTCCGTTGCAATGGAAACTTCCTTCAATGCCTTTTCAAGTTGGAATCCAAAGCCATCTCGTCCAACCTTACCGATAAACGCTGTTTTACGCCCAAGCTTCTGCAGCATGGCAAGAACATTGCAGGGAGCTCCTCCTGGATTTGCCTCAAAAATCGGGTTGCCCTGCTCGCTATATCCGTTTTGTGTAAAATCTATCAACAATTCACCAAGCGCAACAACATCATACTTCTTCATAATCATACCTCAATATTATACTTGGTAATATTCATACAAGCCTCACCCTCACAGGAAAAAGATATGGAATTTTCACTTAAGGGTGTATAGATCAGCGAGGTCATCACCTGCTCTCCGTTATTTACAAAGATTTCCACAGAATACCTGTCCACTAATACCCTGAGACTTAACATTCCATTCTCTTCTTCTACATACATACTACGCATACTGGTAGCATCCCTTTTCAATCCGGAATATGTACGGTCGAATGTAAGTACTTTTTCTTTTCTATTATAGATAATTTCAGAATACCGGCTGTCACCTGCTGCCAGTTTCATTCTGTATTTTTGATATGTATCTCCTGTCAGCTGAATTTCCATATCAATACTTCTTCCTTCAATATCAGCCAGACTTAATTCCTTTCCAACCACAACACTCTCATATGATACTTTACCTGTCCGGTATTTTTCCAATTCCCTTACCGGCCACTGGCAGACATGCCCTTCCTTTATCGTGAGTTCACGCGGTATTGTCATCATACCAGA
Source organism: Roseburia sp. CAG:10041_57 (assembly GCA_001916965.1). Taxonomy (GTDB): domain Bacteria; phylum Bacillota; class Clostridia; order Lachnospirales; family Lachnospiraceae; genus COE1. The sequence continues at coordinate 51,246 of MNTL01000052.1, read as the reverse complement.
CCAGGCATGGATGTCCTGATATATCGGATTATCCCATGATTGCATCCAGCCAATTAATATTCTTCTTCCATCCTCTGTCTGCATCGTCTGGGGAGCATAAAAATCTAATCCGTAATCTACATTTTGTATTTTTTCACGGTTAAATTTATAATTACATTTGCAATAGGTTCCAATCAGAAACACAGAATTGTTTCCACTATGAAATTCCCGTTCCTTCGCTTCCATTTCCTGTGGCGAAACCATTAATACATATTTCTCTTCCAAATGATAAAAATCCGGACATTCCCACATTTTTCCCAATTCATTTGCACTTTTGTCTATAATTCCGACAAATTTCCACGAATCAAGCCGATCTGCTGAGAACAATGCGACCTGCCCGCTTCCGTCACTTCCCCTGCTGCCAACCACCATATAGTATTTATCTTCTTCTTTCCATATCTTGGGATCACGGAAATCTTCCCTGCTGCTTCCTTCCGGTAACATATCAGAACGTACTACAGGATTACAAGAAATTTTTTGATAATTAATACCATCACCTATTGCTACACATTGATTCTGACGGGCATATGCTTTCCCATCCTTCAAGACTTCATTCACTCCGGTATATACCAATACCTGCTTTCCTTTATCTTCTATTGCACTTCCGGAAAATACACCATAGCTGTCGTATTCCTGATCCGGAGCAAGCGCCGCAGGTAAATACTCCCACTTAATAAAATCTTTACTCTTTGCATGTCCCCAGTGCATAGAATTCCAACAGGTTTCATATGGATAATACTGAAAGAATAAATGATGTTCCTTCTGATAATCCGAAAATCCATTCGGGTCATTCATCCAGCCGACCGGATTGGAAAAATGAAAGACCGGACGTTCCTCCATGTTGATTTTATTTATTTCCTTTTGTTCAAATTCTCTTGCTTTTTCTAACAACTGACTCATCATATTCCTCCGATTATTGATATGGATCTACCTGATTTCCATCATGTAAAACGTACCAAAAAGGTGTAACTGTATATTCACATGTTGCATTCACTGCCCATCCGTTATCATTATATTTTTCCAGAAAACCTTCAAACTGATTTTGAAAAGGAATTGCATCACATATATGAAAACGCAACAGAGAAGTGTTTCCGTTTCCATCCAGTGGAACTGCATTCTGCACAGCATATGCACTATCAAAATATACATGTGGAGGTTCAGCCGCCCAGGCATATCCTATATAATCTTCGCTTCCGGTTCCAAAAGAAGAAGGAAATTTTTCACCATCAATAAAAAATTTTTCGTCACCTTCTCCCCACCACCAATCAATGGTTTTGTTATCCGCAATACCATACCACCATTCTTCTGCTTCATTTTCAGGTTTTACAAAATGATTATCCACCACAAGATGCATACCACAAAAACGACCCTTCCCTTTGCATAATAAAACCGGCCAATCCGGCCATCTGTCGCCTGCTTTTTCGAAACGTTCCTTTTCAAGATAAGCGAATTCTGTTCCATGCTCTTTTGCATGAAACCTCATAAGCTGTTCTGCCTCATCCAGGGATATATCTGCATAACGGACTCTAAAATCCAATCTGAGCTTTATATTATGATTATTTATAATTTTAATAATAACTGATTTACATGGCATATACCAGAACGCTGCACATTCTCTTTCAGTCTTGGAAACTGGCCAGGAACGGTATTCACAGGATTCCTTTATAACTCCAAAAAAGGAGGCCAAACTGCATGACACACTCTTTTCCTTTTCACCATCCCAGTATATCTCTATTCGAAGCTTCTCCAGATCTTCCCAGGCACATTGCTTTTCATCTACAAGAAGCCAGATTCCACTAATTGCCAAAGGCTTATCTGACTGATAAAGAATCTTTTGTTCTCCAGCCCCGCAGTTCAACGTCAGATTTTCAATCAAAGTATTTTCAAGCTGATTTGCTTCATACGCTTCCTTACCTCTTAAATAAAACTTTCGATCCAGTACAGCAAGCGCTGTTTGGACTTCAATTTCCATATCCAACGAGTATTCAGGAAGCTCCACACATGATGGAAATTTAGTATAAGTGATGTGATAAAATTCACCCCATCCAGGATCCAAAGTAACTTTACAGTAATGATTAAAAGGAATTGGAATAAACCGGTTTCTACCCCTTGATAAGATCGGCATCAATTCGGGAAAATTAGCTGGCCACTCCACTCTGCTTTCATCATAGGCATATCTCTCAAACAGTTTTCGAAATGGCATATCCATTTTCTCTTTTTGCTCATTCTCTGTATAGATTCTGATGTGCCCCTCCTGTGGATTTGCACTCCAGATCCGCCAGATCACCCCGGGACCTTCCATTTCAAATGCCACAAGACGATCCTTTTCCATACGAATATACCCATCACAATCTCTGTTTGCTCCCCATTGGCTGTAAGTATCTGTTGAAGGATCATAGGATGAATTCCGGTCATAGCTTGAGAAATTTCCTCCCATCTCTCCTTTTTCAGGAGGAATGGCAAGCATTTCCATATTTGTCATTTTTTCTAATAAATCCTGGTATGTTAATTTCATATTTCACCTCTGAATCTTAAATTTAGTTTGCTGTGCCTGCAAAAGCCATTCCTTCAATTAATTTATCCTTAAAGAACAGATATAAAATTACCACTGGAATCATCGAAATTGTAATTCCTGTAAGCATCCATGAAAAATCATTCCAATAACTGTTAGACAAAGACTTCAAAGCAATAGGCAGTGTAAATTTTTCCGGTCTGTTTAACACCAGATATGGCCACATAAAGTCATTCCAGCAATCCAATGCTTTCAAAATACCCAGAGAAGCCAATCCCCCCTTCATCTGGGGTAATACCAATCTATGAAATATATAAAATTCAGAAGCTCCGTCAATTCTCCCTGCTTCAACAAAATAATCCGGTATTCCATTTAGGAACTGTTTTAACATAAAAATACCAAACGTATCAAATAAAAACGGAATAATCAATGCATTATAACTGTTCAGCCATTTAAACCATGACATCAGCTGATACTTGGGAACAAGGGTTACCGTCCACGGAATCATCATGGTACTTAAAATCGCAGCAAACAAAAGATGTTTCCCTTTAAACTCCATTTTTTCCAGTACATATGCAGCTATTGCGCTTGTGTATAGCACAACAACCACCCTTATAACTGCGAGAAACATAGAATTAAAGGTAACTCTGAGGAAATCCAGTTTTGAAAAAACCGCCTTATAGTTATCTAACGTAAAGTCTAGATTCAAAAATCCATCCGGGATTTTCAGCAAATCCGAATTAGGTTTAAATGAGCCGATAATTAAAACAACAAATACCAGTATCATGGACAGAGCCATAATCATTAAAAACGCATTTACCAGAAAATTAAATATCTTTGCTTTGCTCATAACACCGACCCCCTATGCATTCTTCTTTTTTGAATTAAGCAGTGTCAAAATCAAAATAACAAAAAACATTACAAATGAAACTGCAGATGCTTTACCAAAGTCATAGCTCTTAAATGCTGTCTCGTACAGATAAAGCCCCATTACATAACTTGATGTTCCAGGTCCGCCTTCTGTCATGACAAAAAACTGATCAAACGACTGGATATAACCAATAATGGAAGTAATTAGTAAAAATGTGGTAACTGCCCCCAGCAAAGGAAGCATAATATGCCGAAAGATCTGAGGTTTCGTTGCTCCATCTACCTTGGCAGCCTCATAAATAGCCGGAGAAACCTGAGAAATTCCTGCAAGGTATAAAACAACAGCAAATCCAACGTCCTTCCAGACGGTCATTATAATAATGGCCGGCAGAGCAAAGCTGCTATCATTCAACCAGTTAGGGCCACTGACACCTATCACGCTTAACAGCCAGTTGAAGATACCATTTTGGGCATCAAAAAACCATTTCCATACATAAGAAGCTGCAACCATTGAAATTACAATAGGAAGAAAAAAAGCCGTCCTGTAAAATTCCTTCAGCTTTTGGGAAGAAAAATAAATCATGACTGCTATGACCATCCCCAGGAAACACCTGAGGATGGTTGCAATCACCGAAAAAATAACAGAATTAATAATTCCTGCCCTGAATTTTGGTGCACTGAAAATACTAATATAGTTGTCAAGCCCATTAAATGTGAATGTGCCCCTGGCAATATTCCAGTTAAAGAAGCTTCCTACCAAGGCATAAATCATCGGGAAGAATACAAATATGCCATAAAATAATATAAGTGCCGTCACAACAATATAAACCATCATCTTCTGACCACTTCGTATACTTTTTTTTCGTTGTCTGCTAATCATATGTTTTTCTCCCATAATTTCTGTTATTCTCACAACTTAGCTATTTGATAAATTCACTTGCATATTGATAATCTCTCTCTGAGAAGAACCAATTGCCTTCTTCTGCCAGTGCATCTGAGCACACTTTCTGTGCTGATGTCAAAGTCGATGCAATATCTGCATTCTCCTTAAAAATCGGATCCACAACATAGGTAATATAATTGTTATCAGCATAAGATCCGGGTACAGGACCTGGCCAGACCGTACGATCCACATAATTCTTTAATTCTTTGAATACAACATTTCCATCAATTTTTTCCTGATTTTCTCTTAACGAAATCTTACGTGGATACATACTTAACAGTTCATCAAATTCATATACCGCATCATCATTTGCCAGTAAATATGTCAGGAAATCAAATGCCGCCTCAATCTTTGCCTCATCCTTCAAAGTAGCACTAACAGCCAGAGAAGAGTCCCCTCCGTTACGGCCATATGCAGGGCAAACCTCTCCTTCAACAAAGGAAGGTGTCTGGAAATATCCAATGTTCTTATCCGGGGCAGTAGATTTGAGTGAGTAAGTTAACCATCCCCAGTTGTAAATCATGGCTGACTCGCCGGTTGCAAATGTATTGGCAGCCGTATCAAAATTTCTGTCGTTTACTTTGTATTCATCATACAGCTTTTGAATAAACTGAATATTCTCAGCAACAATCGGATCATCGATGATGGGAGTTCCTTCTTTGTCGAACATCGGAAGTCCTTTTTCATAGTTTAAGGTTTCCAGCAGGAAAGATATATTTCCATTAAAACCGAAACCTGCCACTGTCATCTTTCCATTATCATCTACTTTTGTAAGCTTCTGGGCTACTGCAATCAACTGATCCCACGTTTTAGGAATATCTTCTTCTGTCAGACCTGCTTCTGCCCACTGATCCTTGTCATAAAAGATACCACTTGTCATAATGCCATAAGGAATATAATAAATATTGTCGTTATACTTAAACTGCTCCAGTCCAACATAATCTTTTAATAGTCCATCTATGTTAAACCTGTCCTGTGTCCACGGCATACCACAAGTATTAACAATTGCAGTATTCCAGCCATTATGTGTTGAGAACATATCCGGTGCTGTCCCATTCTGGGTTTCCAGAATAACTTTTTGGGCAACATCTTCTGTCTGAAGCTGTATATCAATCTTTACATTAGGTCGTAACTGCATATAGTTATTTGCCCACTCAACATAGTAATCACCAATTGTTCCACTGGGTGCATAAACCAAAAGAGAAACATCCTCTCCATTATTTACAGGTACATTACCATCCCATACCAGATTGTCCCCATAAACTGGTGCTTCTCCATCTGTTGATGTTTCTTCTGTAGAGGAAGCGGTCACCTCATCAGTCGTTTCTGTAGTCGCTGCTGTTTCTGTTGTTGTGTTGGACGAACCACATCCTGTTGCCATGCTGACCAGCATGGTTCCAGCTAATACCATTGAAGTTAATTTCAGTAGTCTCTTTCTCATAATTTCCCTTTCTTCCATTTATCATGGCATTTACTCATAGTTGTTTTTAGGTAACCGGTTACTTTCTTTTCTTGACTAGATAATACATCATCAACAGAAATATGTAAATATGCTTTTGCAAATTTTACATTTTATACAATATTGTCGTTCTATATTTGTATATTTTGAATATATTTTATTTATATTTTTAAAGTAACCGGTTATTTTGCACTTTACATTTTAAGAATGAGTGGTAAAATAAGATATAACAATTTACTTATTATGAAATAAGTAATTGGTTTTCAGTAAGCAGTATGATATTATCCATAGTGTAGATACAGAAGAAAGGCAGGTACTTATGGGATCCAAAGTCACTTTTGACGATATTGCAGCCTACACACATTTTTCAAAAACAACCATTTCACGTTATTTCAATAATCCGGAAAGCGTCACCCTGCAAAACCGAAAGATTATTTCAGATGCCCTGGAAGCACTAAATTATAAAAATAATAAGGTGGCCAGAATTCTGGCAAACGGTAAATCAGAATTTATCGGTATCATTATTCCTCATTTTGAGCATCAGTTTTACAGCAGCATTGTTCAACACCTGATTGACACCTATACCACATATGGATATAAGTTTATTATTTTTCTTGGAAAAGAAGATCCAGATAAGGAAAGAAAATATATCCGTGAATTATTATCTTATAAAATTGAAGGATTAATAGAATTAAGCCACAATCTCCCTTCTGAGGAACTAAAGGAAATCGGAATTCCTGTCGTTTCCATTGAACGTGAAGACCAATATATCAGCAGCGTTAATACCGATAACTTCTACGGAGGAAGGTTAGCTGCAGAACAATTTATCAGAGACAACTGCGATGTCCTGATTCACGTAAATACGAAAGATCATGAAATGGCACCTGGTTATCAGCGTATTCGTGGCTTTATCGATTTATGTGAATCCCATCATTCCAATTATAAAATATATCAGGAAGACTTTCCTCATTCTTATGATAAATTATACCAGAAAATAGAAACAATCTATGACAATATAGAAAAAGACTATAAAGGGCAAAAAAAAGGAATCTTTTGGTCTTCGGATACTTATGCCAGCATCTTTATCAACATATTATTAAAACATGGCAAAAGCATCCCTGACGAATATGAAATTATCGGTTTTGATAACGCACCTGTTTCCAGGGAATCCTATCTCCCGTTTTCCACAGTTTCACAGGATGCTAAGGCACTGGCCGAAAACTGTATACGTATTATACAGCATCAGATTAATGCTTCAAAATCCAACTCCCGTCAGCAGATCGAACATATTGTTATTGAGCCGTCACTGATCCTGAGATCTACCACCGGACAAAAGGCATAAAATAACTGCCATAACAGAGATGGTTTTCTACCGTACCTCTGTTGTTATGGCAGTTTATATTCTGTAACAGTTCAACTGCAAATTCAGTTTTCCATCACATGATTATCCTGTTTACAAATTTCTCTACTGTCAAACAACGCTTCGAATTCTTCTCTTCCGATCTTTTCCTTTACAAGAAGAAGGGTAGTGTCAAATTTACTACCCTTTTTTCTTTCTAAAGCCTTTATTTTCGGGAGTTTGCAAATAAAAAAGCATTGACCTCCCATTTTTGATATAATGTCCGTGACCAAACTTCCACAAATCAAAAGGAGCCAATGCTCATGGACATTATACTTTATTTACTTAACTACATTCAATACCAACATCAACAAATTTGCTGGCTTTTAAATTTTATTTGCAGATATATTCCTCTCAAACAGTGGGCTTTTGACGATTCGCACTCTCCAAAATACCAGAAATTCAAGATTGATAAACTCCCTGTCATCAAACCTTTTATCAGGCAGGACTGGCAGTTCCTTCTCGAATACTATCAGTGGAAGTATGGCAAACCTGTTAAGCCGGTTCAGCGACGCAATGGTAAATCCATTCCCGAAGATACCATCTGTCCCTTATGCGGTGCCCCTCACCATTACATCTACGATAACAATGGTGGAAACGGCCAGTATCAGTGCAAGGTCTGCGGACAGACTTTCTCATCCGGCGAAGTGGTCACCACTCCTATCCGGCTTACCTGTCCTCATTGCGGTAATACCCTAGTTGCAAAGAAAGACCGCAAGTTCTTCCGCGTACACAAATGTGTCAATCCCAAATGTCCTTACTATCTCCACAATCTTAAAAAAGTGGAACAGAAGGATCTGGATGCGGATCACGGCAAAAACAAATATAAGCTCCATTACATCTACCGTGAGTTCACTGTGGATTTCTTTGCCATGGACTTAAACTCTCTCCCTAAGAATGCCTCTTCGCTTAAGTTCTCCAAGCACAATGCCCATGTCATGTCTTTGTGCCTGACTCTTCACATTAATCTTGGCTTATCTTTAAGAAAAACTTCACAGGCTCTTAAAGACCTCTACAACATCAGCATTTCCCACCAGCAGATAGCCAACTATTGCAAAACGGCAGCTATCTGTATTAAACCCTTCGTTGACAACTACGATTACAAGCCGGGAAAAGTGTTTACTGCTGACGAAACCTACATAAAAGTCCGTGGCATCAAAGCATACATCTGGTTCATCATGGATGCTGCCAGCCGTTCCATCATTGGCTATCAGGTATCCGATAACCGCAGTGTCGGTCCCTGTATCCTTGCCATGCGCATGGCTTTCCGGCATCTGAAAGAACTTCCCAAAAACTTCAAATTCATCGCTGATGGGTACGGTGCATATCCTTTGGCTGCAATGGAGTTTGCCAAAAAGTTCAAGGATAACTTCACCTTCAATATCACACAGGTAATCGGTCTTACCAATGAGGATGAAGTCTCCAAAGAATTCCGCCCGTATAAGCAGATGATTGAACGTTTAAACCGTACCTACAAAGCTTCTTACAGACCCACAAATGGCTTCGATAATTACGATGGTGCCAACTACGATTTAGCCCTGTGGGTAGCGTATTACAACTTCCTGCGCCCGCACAAACACACCAGCTATACTCCACTCAACAAAGTGGACATGCTGGCAAATGCGGAAAACATGCCAGGCAAATGGCAACTGCTCATCTTCCTCGGGCAACAGACCATCTTAAATCTACAAAACGGCGAAGCCACTGTCTGTTCTTAGATTCAGAGCCAGAGGTAGTAACCCAGCCACCGCGAAGCGGCGTTGCCCTTGATGGCACGAAAAAGAACTGCTACACTGCTGTAAACGACGAGAAAACTATCTGTTCTTGAGTTCTTCGCCGTCGGTGATCAACCTACAGCAGTTCTTTTTCGTGCCATCAAGGGTGGCGATTGCTTACCTCAGACTAAAGTATCTGCAATTTTCAAGGTTCATCTGAGCCTTTTTTCTTTGCCCAGTTTTTCATAGGTCATTTGACACTATCCCCTTCGCAGGCCAGACGGTAGAGTATCTCCGAAATGCCATAATAAATCTCATGGGCAGTGCAGGGGTCTTCCCCATACTGGGCAGTAAATAAATCCACCGCATCCGCACTGTATTTTCTGGCAATTCCAAGCTTATCCATAACGCCCTTCATACAGTTGACCGGATTCCGGATCGGAATGTGCAGGAGCCGGATCAGGTTTCCCGCCGCCAGCTGATACTTTCCGTACAGCAGCTTTAACTGCCTGTCATACTCGGCAATGCCGGTTCCGTTCCGGTGTCCCAGTCTGAGCGGATCTCCCAGGTTGATGGTCATGTTCTCCCTGCCATACAGCAGCATGGGGTAAATATTGGCTCCGCCTGCCCCGGTGTCCGAAGTTGTCACACGCACAACCGGAACCATTTCCTCTGCTGTCTTCCCTGCCAGGTCCAGTTCCTTCCGGTAGGCATCTAAAAGCGCCGGTTCCCCGGACAGCTCCCATAATGCCGATACCCGGTCATGCTCATAAAAGCCGCCAAGGTAATGGACGCCGTGAAAGTTGGCGTTCAGATAGTCAATGGTATGCAGATATAACTGTTCCGTGTCGATTACGGCATAATCGCTGCCGTCACCGCCGAGAACTGCTGATACCTTCCCTTCTGAAATGCGAAGCAGGGCGTCTCCCTGTGCAACCTTCAGACACTCATTCAAAATCCTCGCATAGACATTTCTCTCCACCCGGCGCAGTCCTGCACCGCCTATGCCTGCCCTGTCAAGAATGCTCTTGATGGCACAGCTCCTCACGGGATAATACTCATTTTTCACCTTGAGCACCAGCCCGGTGTTGGAAATGGTGTCTTTAATGATGTCCTCGTCCACGCCTTCCCTTGCGTACTTCTCCCGCAGCTGGTCTGCAATCGGACTCTCCTCCGTAAGCGCCGCCAGCCGCAGTGTCTTTGACTTCCTGCGGTCCCAGCAGGAATTTTCCATTCTGCTCCGGATGCACTCCAGAAAATCCTTCTGCTCCCGGAATACTGCGCAGTAGCTGTCTGCATACACTTTTGTTTCATTCATGTTTCATTCCACCTTTCTTTTCTCTCCTTTTCGGAGGTTTTTATTTATCCAGCCGCTGATGCGGATTACTGGCACTCTGATACACTCATCTCGAAAATCCTTGGGCTTCGCCCAAGCCGCTGCTTTGCAGCTTATAGATTTTCTCGATGTACACTCGGCTGAAACCATATGTCTGCTTCGCATCCGCTTGGTTTCCTTCCTCGCTACAAAAAAAGGAACAGTACCATTTCGGTTCCATTCCATAAAGCGTGTGGTACCCCACAAAATACTTCTTATTATCCGGTATGCCTTTACCCGGACAATAAAAAAAGTGCCAAAAGACTGCCATGCTTTTACATGGTATCTCTGACACTTCATACAATCTTAGACAACGTATGCCTCCGGCTATGGTTTTCCATGCCGGAACCCGCACCGCCAGCTCTTATGATATATGCCTTACATATATCACTCCCTGACAGCAGGTACGCATAAAAATCAATTACAACGCAATCTTAGCACAATATCTTGTATATTGTCAACTCATAGCTACAATATCTATTCTTCTCTTTTTTACTCTTTATAAAAATTTTTCAAGTATTTGTCTGTTTTTGTCTCTTTACTTTTCAAAATGGTCTGAGAGGTATTTCACTTCTCATTTCCATTCGTTCTTTGACAACTGAAGAACATACACCATCATGGATATTGGTTCCTGATGACGGACTCCCTGCTCATGGTATGTCCGCCGTCTGGATTTCATCGCTCACAGAGCAGCCGAAGACGTGGCCGGGAAGGGCATAGGAAACGGTGATGGAAGGTATGGATACGGATATAAATAACCTACAAATAAATTTTTGATTATTGTGCAGTAAATTTCCATAGAGTATAATACATTTTAACAGAGGACCTGCTTTACTCTTGTTGCTGCACAAGGAAAGGAGTTTCCATGTCAGCATTAGATGATAAAATCTCTGAATCAGGTAGCTGTTCAAGCCAGACGCACAGAGAGAAAAAAACTTATTCCGTTCAGGAAATTGCGGATATCCTTCAGATTAGTAAGACAAAAGCTTACGACCTCTGCAAGAATCCGGAATTTCGCATTATCAGACTTGGACGGACAATACGAGTCTCCAAAGCCTCTTTTGACGAATGGCTTAACAACCTGTTGTAAGAGTAGAAGGAGAATTGAATGGCATCTATAATCAAGAGAAAAAGCAAATATTCAGTAGTATATTACTATACCGATGAGAAGGGAGAGAAAAGACAAAAATGGGAAACCTGTCAAGATTATGCTGAAGCAAAAAGGCGTAAGGCAGAAATAGAAAATCAGCAGAATAACGGTACATTTATACCTCCGCAGGAATTGACGGTACGAGAATTTCTAAGAGACTTCGTTCAGATTTACGGCAAAACGCACTGGGCATTATCTACTTTCCAATCGAATACGGCACTGATTTCAAATTACATCAATCCTACGATTGGAGATGAATTGGTACAAAACATAACGCCAAAATATGTAGATTCCTTTTATGTGAGGTTGCAGTCAGTCAAATCCGTTGTAGACCGTAACCGTAAACCAAGGAGCGAATACCTGACACCCGGCGTCATCCACAGTATCCATAAAATATTGCGTTGTGCCTTTGATCAGGCAGTAAAATGGGAAATCATTGCCAGAAATCCTTTCCTGAATGCAAATAAACCTAAAACAAGCTATAAGAAAAGGGATATCTGGACTGCAGATATGATTCGCACGGCATTAGACCAGTGTGATGATATGAAGCTTTATGTCGCAATGAACCTTGCTTTCGCCTGCTCTATGCGTTTGGGTGAAATCAGCGGATTGACATGGGACAAGGTACATATCACGGATGCAGACATAGCAAATGATGATGCTCATCTGAATATTGAGCAGGAGCTTGCCCGTGTATCAAAGGAAGCCCGTGAATTACTTGACGATAAGGACATCATTTATGTATTTCCTTCGTTAATGTCAAACACCCACACAAATCTGGTTCTGAAAACACCAAAGACAGAATCCAGTATCCGTAAAGTGTGGATGCCTAAAACGGTTGCCTATATCCTCAGGGATTGGAAAGAAATTCAGGAGAAGTACAAAGGCTATCTTGGCAGCGACTATTTTGACTACAATCTGGTGCTGACGCTCCCAAACGGCAGACCGGTAGAAAACCGTGTCATTGACAAGGAATTTACAAAGCTGAAGGAGAAAGCCGGTTTGCCTTATGTTGTGTTCCATTCGCTGAGACATTCAAGCACTACATATAAGCTCAAGCTGAACCATGGTGACTTAAAGGCAACACAGGGAGATACCGGTCATGCACAGATTGATATGATTACTGATGTGTATGCGCATATTCTGGATGAGGACAGAAAAGTAAATGCACAGAAGTTTGAAGCGACCTTTTATGCAAAGAATGGTGGCAATCCTTTAAAAGATGTAACTGTACCGGATAACACAAATCCTGACCTGACAAATCTGATAGCTGCCCTGCAGCAATCGCCTGAATTAGTTTCAATGCTTACACAGGCGCTTAAGGGTAAGGCTATTAGCACAATTTAGACTGCTAATTTCCTATTAGCAGGATATTAGAACAACTCCTAAAATTTTAAAATTGAGTTCGACTCCCCATTAGCAGGGAATTTAACTCTCTTTCATTCCTCGGTGTGAGGCAGATGCCATTCGGAATTTTTAAAGACAAAAAAAGAAAGCACTGAAAAATCCAGTATTTTCAATGCTTTCAACGTCCCCGAGACGACTTGAACGTCCGACCTATCGCTTAGGAGGCGATCGCTCTATCCAACTGAGCTACGAGGACATTTATGAAAACCTGCTAATAAGCAGGAATCCAAACTTATGAAATTGTTGATTTTACGTTCCGTTGGCAATACGCCACCCGCCACTTAGGAGGCGCTTGTTATATCCATTTAACTATGGGAACAAATGCCGCATTTTCGGGCTTTTTCAGCCTTTTCGGTCACGGCGACCAACTTTATGAACTCAATCACTTTCGTGATGAATCATCTGATTTCTTATTTCGACATTTCTATATGCCATTGTTCAAATCGGACTCTTTGTTACCACCTTTTTAAGTTCCACGGCTTTAACTATGGTTACTTCTTAGGAGGACCCCGTTATATCCATTTAACTAAGGAAACGAGTACAAAGATTCGTACTTTTCTATTATATCAAAATATGCTATGAATGCAATAGTATTTTAGGGAAAATTAATATAGCCCTGCAGCCAGATTACACCTTTGAAACGTCGTCCAACTGCCGGTTCTCCATATAAATCTTTCCTGTTAATACATACGTCAAAAGTCAGCTCGTTACACTCTAATGACATAATCACCAGCTGTTCACCGGTTATACGATTGACTTCTTCTCTGACATCAATAATTTCACCAAGAATAGAATATTGGTCACACTCTACTCCATATGGCATGAAATACGTATCTACCAGGCTGAAGACATCTTCCTTGTGTATCTTTCTTGATATGGTAGTATACGTATCCATATCTTCCAGGGTTAGACTCTCTATTGCCTCTTCGTTTCCCATTCTTGCCTGTGCTAACAGCTGCTTTCGCTCTGAAGATGCCTTTTTACTCTTCTCTTTCTGCTGCTCGTTCTTATTAATGGGCATCATGATCGTACCTTCTACGGACAATCCGCTCAGAGTCAATGTTGTTCCCTGAATTGGAAGTTTTTCTTCTGCTTTTAATTTCTTATAAGGCACAATATTTTGAAGGTAGAAGATCAAAGATACTCCTACCTTGATATCATCACATACTCCGGCATAGGATTCCTTTTCTGCATGACGCTCTACCGTAATATCCTCACTGGAACTGATATGACTCCCGCGAAGATAGGGGAAATAGTATTCATATAAAAAGACATTCTTTTTGTCTACTTCCCCTCTTACACAGATACCTGCATCTTTTGCAAAATCAAGACAAAGTTCTGCATATAAGTGATCTTCCTGATCTGCTACAAAATTCTTTGTTGCATACCGACCAATCTCTTTTATATTCTGTTCCATTTCTGGTCTGGTCTCCTGCAATACTGTTTTGGTAACAACCTCTCCAATCAGCTCTTTTAGCTGCTCTCTTTTCTCAATATTGCTGAATCCAACTGCCCTTAAATATCTATGCACTGCCATTTATGCCTTTCCTGTTATTAGCGAATTTCTGTCTTTCCGCCCATGTATGGCTGTAATACTTTAGGAATTCTTACAGAACCATCTGCCTGCAGATTATTCTCAAGGAATGCGATCAGCATTCTGGGTGGAGCAACTACTGTATTATTTAATGTATGCGCAAAATACTTTCCGTTCTCACCATTTACACGGATTTTTAATCTTCTTGCCTGAGCATCTCCAAGGTTGGAACAGCTTCCTACCTCGAAATACTTCTTCTGTCTTGGAGACCATGCTTCTACGTCAATAGACTTTACTTTCAGATCTGCCAGATCACCGGAGCAGCATTCCAGTGTACGTACTGGAATATCCATAGATCTGAACAGATCAACAGTATTCTGCCATAATTTATCAAACCACATCTTGGAATCTTCCGGTTTGCAGACAACGATCATTTCCTGCTTCTCAAACTGGTGAATTCTGTATACACCTCTCTCTTCCAAACCATGTGCACCTTTTTCTTTTCTGAAACAAGGAGAATAGCTTGTCAGAGTCTTAGGCAGCTCTTCTTCAGGAATAATAGTATCAATAAATTTACCGATCATGGAATGTTCACTTGTACCGATCAGATAAAGGTCTTCTCCTTCAATCTTGTACATCATTGCGTCCATTTCATCGAAACTCATAACGCCTGTTACAACGTTACTTCTGATCATAAAAGGCGGTACACAATAAGTAAATCCTCTGTCAATCATGAAATCTCTTGCATAGGAAATAACAGCTGAATGTAATCTTGCGATATCACCCATCAGATAGTAGAAGCCATTTCCTGCTACCTTTCTGGCGCTGTCCAGATCAATACCATTGAACTTCTCCATAATCTCTGTGTGATATGGAATTTCAAAATCAGGAACTACAGGTTCTCCATATTTCTGTACTTCCACGTTCTCTGTATCATTCTTACCAATAGGTACACTTGGATCAATGATATTAGGAATTGTCATCATGATCTTAGTAACCTTTTCATTTAATTCTTTTTCTTTCTCAGCAAGGCATTCAAGACGTTCTGCATCTGCTGCTACCTGCTTCTTTACTTCTTCTGCTTCTTCCTTCTTACCCTGTCCCATCAGAGCACCGATCTGCTTGGAAAGTTTATTTCTCTCTGCACGAAGATTATCTGCTTCCTGCTGTGTTTTTCTTGCTTCTGCATCCAGTTCGATTACTTCATCTACCAATGGTAATTTATGATCCTGGAATTTCTTGCGGATATTCTCCTTTACAGCTTCTGGATTCTCTCTTAAAAATTTAATATCTATCATTGTTAAACCTCCTAATATTTTTCCTTTACAAGTATTTTATTTTACTACTTCCTGAATAACTACGGAAGTAGTTTTTACCAAATCAATAATTTTCTCTTTCGTTACAGGTTGTCCGAATTTATCTTCAATAACACGAAGTACAGGTCTTTCGGGGAAATGAGGATTCTGTCTCATGACAATTGCCAGTTCTCCTTCATTTGTCTTTACCTTTGATCCTACAGGATATACTGCAATCAATTGAAGGAACGTACGTACGATTTCTTCATCATACCATATTCCACTATAGTTACGTATGCAGTTGATTGCTTCATGGACTCTTACTCTTACTTTACCAATACCACAGATCCATTCATCAAATTCATCACATACTCCAACAATCTGGCATTGCCTTGATACAATATCTGTTCCCAGTGGATAGCCTGATCCATCCTTATGCTCATGGTGATTGAGTATGATATCCTTTGCATTATCTGATATCCAGTCTTCACCCTTTACTGCTGTATAACCATAGATAGGATGCTTCTTATATTCTTCCTGGTCTTTATTAGGCAGAAGATGAATATCCTGATTCTCATACCGAACTACCAGGTAACGTAATCCCAGATCATGAAGTAATGAACTGACGCTTATGTCATATACATCTTTTTCAGACATTTCCAGTTTTAAAGCAACCAGCGTGGCTATTGTACAAATGCTAAGTGAATGCTCATAGATATCTGCACTTCTTTCTTTAATATCATAGACACGCTCTACCACTGCATCTTCTTCCAATATATCGGAAATAATATTCTGCGCGGTTTTTGCAATTTCCTGTAATCCTTCAGTCTGTTGATATACATGCAGTTCTAATATTTCTTTTACCTTGTTTTTTATCTTTACTTCTACATCGTCTTTTAATATTGTAATCTCCTGTAATGAGATTCTCGATGCCTGTTCTTTATTATCTTCAATATATACCGTAACTATAGATAAATCTCTTAGTTTATTGATATATTCTTCTTTGATTACTGTCCCTTTACTCAGTAATACTGTAAAATCCTCCAGCAACACATCCTTTGCCAGAATATCTCCTACTTTTAAGTCTTCAACTGTTACTAATTTCATAAAAATCCCCCTTTATTATATTACTCTGCGTCCGGGTTTGATGCCGTTCCTTTCATTGCTCTTTCTATTGCAACCTTTTCTTCATTACTCAGAGCAATCTCGGAATCCCCATTTTTTACACGTTTCGTATATGAATAACAACCGTCACTGCTATGTACAGAATTCATTAAAAAGCCATTATTGTTCTCATCCAGTAAAGCCAATGTAAAACTGAGCTTTCCACCCATTTCCTTAAATGCATCATATTTTACAAGACCTAATTTTTGAAATGCTGTCTGGTGCTTGGTAAATAATTCTTCAATATCTTTTTTATTCTTTTCCATACTGGATTTGATAAAGACATTATCCTCATATAAGGACATAATATCTTTTTCCAAGCTGCTTGCATTCTTTCCCTGCATGAATTTTTGATACTTATTTTTGAAAGAATGAATCTGTACCAGAGCAACTATTAATAAAACCAGTAAAACAATCGCTACAATAAATAATATCAGAAATAAATATCCTATATCAAAATTAGACAACCCTATTTTGCTTAAAAAATTGCTATTCATTCGTTTCTCCCTTTATTTATTTTGAAAGTATTTCTATCAGTTTCTCCAGATCATCATTAGAATAGAATTCTATTTCGATCTTTCCGGAACCGTTTTTCCCTTTCGGTGATATTGCCACCTTTCGGCTTAATTTATCTTTCAATTTATTTTCAATGTTCTGATATATATACATGAGACTCTGCGGTATTTCTTCCTTTTTAGGCTTTTCCTCAGCAGGTTTTAATATACTTTTTACCAGCTTTTCCACTTCACGAACACTTAATTTTTCATCAAATATTCTCTGTGCCAACTGAAGCTGAAGTTCAGGATCTTCTATAGGAATCAACGCTCTTGCATGTCCTGTTGACAACATATCGTCTATAATCATCTGCTGTACACCATCGCACAGCTTCAGCAGTCTCATACTATTCGTTACAGCAGTTCTACTCTTTGATACTCTTTCTGCAACTTCATCCTGTTTTAAATTAAATTCTGTCAGTAATCTCTTATACGCCTGTGCTTCTTCTATGGGATTCAGGTCTTCTCTTTGTATATTTTCAATCAGAGATATTTCTACAATTTCCTGACTGGAATAATTACGGATAATAACAGGTACTTCTTTCAAGCCGGCTAATTTTGCTGCGCGCCATCTACGTTCCCCTGCTATAATTTCATAGTATTCGCCTTTGTCCTGTACCAGAATAGGCTGCAAAAGCCCAAACTGTTTGATAGAATCTGCCAGCTCCTGTAATGCATCTTCATCAAAATTCTTTCTCGGCTGGCTTCTATTTGGCTCGACTTTTGTAATTTTTACAACTGTTTCAGCACCTTTTGTATTTTCTTCCTTGGTTATTTTCTTATCTCCTGCCGGAATTAATGCATCCAGACCTTTACCTAATCCTCTTGCAGCCATCTATTATTCTCCTTTTCTATCTATTACTTCTTCTGCCAAAGCCAGATAACTCTCTGCTCCTGCAGATTTCGGATCATATATATTTATAGGCTGTCCATAACTCGGTGCCTCTGCTAATCTGATATTTCTTGGAATTACCGTACGATAGACCTTCTGATTCAAATGACTCTTTACATTTTCTACCACTTGTGCAGATAGATTTGTTCTTGAATCATACATGGTAAATACAACCCCTTCCATTTCCAGATTAGGGTTCAGTCTTTCTTTTACCAAATTAACTGTATGAATCAACTGACTCAAACCTTCCAATGCATAATACTCACATTGAATCGGTACTAACACAGAATCAGCTGTAGTCATTGCATTTACTGTAAGTAAACTTAATGAAGGGGGACAATCAATAATGATATAATCATATCTGTCTTTGACCCAATCTATCTCATTCTTCAAAATATACTCTTTTTTATCTACACCTATTAATTCTATTTCTGCTGCTGCTAAATTTACATTTGATGGTAATATAGATATATTTTCTATTACATCTTTAATAATACAGTCTTCAATAGAACAATCTCCCAGCATCAGTTCATATATGGTGTTATCCAGATCATTCTTTTCAATACCATATCCACTGGTGGTATTTCCCTGTGGATCGATATCAACAACCAATACTTTCTTACCTTTTGCTGCAATACACGAAGATAAGTTGATAGACGTAGTAGTTTTACCAACTCCACCCTTCTGATTAGCAATTGCTATGATTCTTCCCATTATCTACTGTATTCCTTTCTTTTGCTGCAACTTTTCATACATTTTCATTCTCTTATGATTATATCACTAAAGTAAATCAGATGCTAGGAATTTTCTACTTAATTATGTAAAATAAGTTTTTATGTTGACGCTTTATGTTTCACGTGAAACATTCCATACTTTATCCTTAAAAATGTTTCACGTGAAACATAAAAGGCACAGTATAATATTGTTATACCATGCCTTCACATCTTCATTATTTGTAACTATTCAGAGCCATGCAAATTAAGGCAGAATATGCTTGTTGACAAGCATATTTGACTTAATTTATATGGCGAAGTAACCACATAAGCAAAAGAAAAGCAGTAAAACAGCGATTTTGCGCATGGGGGTTCTGAATAGTTACCATTATTTTATATCAACGAGTCCATTTCTAATGGCAAAGACCGCTGCCTGTGTTCTATCACTGGAATCAATCTTTTTAAAAATACTTGAAAGATGATTTTTTACAGTACGTTCACTTATTCCTAATTCTACTCCAATTTCTTTATTAAACATACCTACTGCAACCAACTTCAATACTTCTATTTCTCTCTTGGATAACTGTTCTAATCTTTCTGCATCCAAATCTCTGGCAATTAATTTTGAATTCAAAAGCGGAATCAAACTTGGTTGAATAAATTTATCTCCTTCATATACAGATGTCACTGCTCTTATTAATTCATGTGCATCAGAATCTTTAAGGACGTAACCATCTATTCCAATATCAACAGCTCTTAATAAATATTCAATCTCGTTATGAACAGTAAGAATAATAACCTTGGTCTTTAATTTCTTTTTTCTAATCTCCTGGAGTGCTTCTATACCATTCATAACCGGCATATTAATATCCAATAAAACAATATCCGGTTTACTGGAGCGGATTTTATTGATACACTCCTCCCCATTGTCTGCTTCATCAATAACCTGAATCTCTCCATCAAATTCAAGTATACGTCTTAATCCCTCACGAACCATTTTGTGATCATCTGCTATTAGAACTCGAATCATACTCATTATGTACCCTTTCTATTAATTTGACGCTCCACCCATATATTTAACCAATAGGAATTGTAACAATAACTGTAGTTCCCGTATTGCCTGTATCAACTGCCATACTTCCATTCAGAAGCTTTACCTTTTCCCTCATAAACTGCATACCAAAATGATTTTCTTTTATATCTGACTGTATACCAATACCATCATCGCGTATTTCCAGATATATCTCTTTATTTTGAATATGTAATGTTACATAAAGCCTGGAAGCTTTTGCATGTTTATAGACATTCGTTACAGCTTCCCGTAGAATTCTATATACTGTAATCTGAATCACATTATCAACAGAATTTATGGAATCAATATCAAATGTAACATTCATATCGCTTTTCTGGTCAACATCTCTATGTAATCTTTCAATAGATGCATCCCAACCAAAATCATCAAAAGACATTGGTCTGAGATCATAAATCGTATTTCTGATATCCTCAATGATATCTTTAATTTGCTTTTTCGCAGAAATCAATTCCAGTCTTGCCTGTGTGACATCTTTGTCAAAATACAGATTCGCTAAATCCAGCTTCTGAGATAATGCAACTAATTCCTGCACTGTAGTATCATGCAGATCTTCTGCAATACGACTTCTTTCTGTCTCCTGAAGCATAAGAAAATCTGCGTAAGACATATTATTCTTATCTTTTATCATGCCAATGGCTCCCTGGCAGGCAGACCTGCTTTACGAGGATATTTCTTCGGTGTCTCTTTTACTTTATCTATGATAAAAAGATTTCTGTAAATATCTGATTCAGGTAGCATGAATTCCCTTTGTCCAGTAACCTTGCCTCCCAGTAATCCAATCGCATGCTTCGCTGCAATACTCTCTTCATTGATTTTCTCGGATTTATAAGAAATAAAGTGTCCGCCTACCTTTACATAAGGAAGACAATACTCCGATAAAGTAGATAGATTTGCTACAGCACGTGATACACATAAATCAAAGCTTTCTCTCATACTTCCAGGTTTTGCAAAGTCCTCAGCCCTGCCATGGATTGCTGTAATTTTATCTAAGTGAAGAGTACTGATAACCTCATTTAAGAATTTGACTCTTTTTCCAAGAGAATCCAACAATACAATATCCATATCAGGATACATGATCTTTAATGGAATTCCTGGA
Source organism: Roseburia sp. CAG:10041_57 (assembly GCA_001916965.1). Lineage (GTDB taxonomy): Bacteria > Bacillota > Clostridia > Lachnospirales > Lachnospiraceae > COE1. The sequence continues at coordinate 30,036 of MNTL01000052.1, read as the reverse complement.
AATCCTGCTCCTGTTCCAATATCTATGACCTTCATCGGTTTCGTACAGTCAATTGCCTGGCACAAAGACAGACTATCTGCGAAATGTTTCATACAGACTTCTTCAAAATCAGTAATTGCTGTAAGATTCATAAAAGAATTCCACTCAATCAGTAACTGATAATAGGTAAGAAATGACTGTTTTTGTGTATCTGTCAGTACAAGATCAAAGCCTGCTACTGCACGTTCTAAAATAGAAATATCTAAATTTGTATTATCACTCATATTCATCCTTATTCGTTATGAGCAGCATTCGCTGCATGAAAATGTTCCAGATAAACCAGCAAAACAGAAATATCCGCAGGACTTACTCCGCTGATTCTTGAAGCCTGACCAACACTTACAGGCTGGAACTGCTTCAGCTTCTGTCTTGCCTCAAGACGAAGACTCTTCACATCATCATAGTCGATGTCAACAGGAATCTTCTTCTTTTCCATCTTCTTATACTGTTCTACCTGTTTAAGCTGGCGTTTGATATAGCCATCATACTTGATATTAATATTGATCTGCTCAATGACCGCCTCATCCAAAGGCTTACGCTCAGGATCAATCTCAGCAATCGCTTCATAGGACAACTCTGGACGACTGATTAACTCAGCCAGAGAAGCAGCTGTATGTAGACCAGAGCTTCCCTTGCTTTCCAGGAAATGCTGCATTTCCTTATTTGCACCGACTTTGGTATTCTCAAGACGTGTAATCTCTTCCTCGATCTGCGCCTTTTTCTTCAAAAGCGCATCATACTGCTCCTGAGATATCAAGCCTACCTGATATCCAATCTCACGCAATCTCAAATCCGCATTGTCCTGACGCAGCAAAAGGCGATATTCTGCTCTTGAGGTCATCATACGATATGGTTCGAAATTCTCCTTCGTAACCAAATCATCTACCAGTACTCCCAGATAAGCCTGAGAACGATCCAAAACAATCTGCTCCCTGTCGCGTACAAAGAGACTTGCATTGATTCCTGCCAGAATCCCCTGCGCTGCTGCTTCCTCATATCCACTGCTTCCATTAAACTGTCCTGCACTGAAAAGCCCCTGAATTGCCTTAAACTGCAAGGTAGGATATAACTGTCCCGGATTAATACAATCATACTCAATCGCATACGCATTACGAACCATCTTGCAATGCTCCAATCCTGGAACAGTACGATACATTGCCAGCTGAACATCCTCAGGCAGAGAAGAACTCATGCCCCCGATATACATTTCATTTGTATGCAATCCTTCAGGTTCTATAAATACCTGATGTCTCTCTTTATCTGCGAACTTAACAACCTTATCTTCTATAGATGGGCAATATCTTGGACCTGTTCCCTCAATAACACCCGCATAAATAGGCGATCTGTCCAGATTATTACGGATGATCTCATGCGTCTTTTCATTTGTGTAGGTCAGCCAGCAGGAAGCCTGTTCAATCTGTACATCCTCCGGATTAGTAGAGAAGGAAAAAGGCACAACTCTTTCATCGCCAAACTGCTCTTCCATCTTACTGAAATCAATAGAACGCTTATCCATTCTGGCTGGTGTACCAGTCTTGAAACGACGCATTTCCACACCCAGACTCTTTAATGAATCTGTCAGATAATTAGCAGGCTGCAAACCATTTGGACCTGTATAAGTAATTGCTTCTCCACACAGACATCTTGCTTTAAGATAAGTACCTGTACACAAAATAACAGCTTTTGCTTCATAGATTGCGCCGGTATAAGTCTTCACACCTGTAATTTTCTTCGTTGCAAGACCATTAGGTGTCTCCAGCTCCTCTGCCAGAAGCTCAACAATCTCTGCCTGTTTGATTGTCAAATGATCCTGATTTTCCAGGACCTTACGCATAGCTCTGGAATATTCTGCCTTATCAGCCTGTGCACGAAGAGAATGTACCGCAGGTCCTTTGGATACATTTAACATCTTGGATTGAATAAAAGTCTTATCTATATTTTTGCCCATCTCTCCACCAAGGGCATCCAATTCTCTTACCAGATGTCCCTTTGAGGAACCTCCGACATTAGGATTACATGGCATCAGAGCAATACTGTCTACACTCACTGTAAAAATTACAGTCTCCAAACCAACTCTGGCGCAAGCCAGCGCAGCTTCACATCCCGCATGCCCTGCACCAATCACACACACATCAACTTTTTCCCGAATTTCAGGCATTTTTATATCCTTCTTTCTTATTATTTCCCCATACAGAATTTTGAGAATATCTCATTAACCAGATCTTCTCCAACTTCTTCCCCTATAATTCTGCCAAGAGCAGCATAAGCACTCATCAGATCAATAGAATAGAAATCCTCCGGCATTTCATCTTCCAGACTCTTCTGCACCATTTTCAGACTGTCATATGCTTCAACCAAAGCTTCTTTATGTCTCTGATTGGTAATATATATATCATCATTTACTGCAATTCTGCCTGCAAAGAACATATCCTGAATTGTCTTCTCAAACTCATCTATTCCCGTATTATCTTTGGTCGAAGTACGAATTACATGCAGACTGTCATCATGCTTTTCTTCACCCTCATAGATCTCACGAAATTTATCTTTGATCTGTTCTTCTGTTACTACTGGCTCCAGATCCGTTTTATTCAAAAGGACAATTACTTTCTTATCACGTATTAATTCAATAATTTCTTCGTCATTTTCATCTAATTCTCTTGAAGAATCTACTACATATATAACAAGATCCGCCTGATTTGCATACTTACGTGCCTTTTCTACGCCAATTTTCTCCACTTCATCTTCTGTATCACGAATACCAGCTGTATCAATCATATTCAGTCCAATTCCATGCAGTTTGATTGATTCCTCCAATACATCTCTTGTCGTTCCTGCAACACTGGTAACAATTGCCTTATCCTCCCCTACCAGAACATTAAGCAGGCTGGACTTACCCGCATTAGGCTTACCTAAGATAACCGTGCGAATACCATCCTTTAACATCTTACCATTATCCGCACTGTCTATCAGCTTCTTTAATTCCTGACTCAGTCCCCGTGTTTTTGCCATAAGCTTATCTGGATAACCTTCCAGACTGATATGCTCCGGATCATCCAGTGCAGATTCTATAAAAGCAATTTCATACAGAATATCTTCACGCAAGCTGCGGACTTTTGCAGATACAGAACCTTTTAACTGATTCACGGATGCCTTCATTGCAAATTCATTTTTAGAATGAATCAGATCCATAACCGCCTCAGCTTTGGACAAATCAATTCTTCCATTTAAGAAAGCTCTCTTGGTAAATTCACCCGGCTGCGCCAGTCTTGCCCCATGATGCAGCACAGTTTCCAATATACGGTTCATAACAAGAATTCCACCATGACAGTTGATCTCAACTGTATTTTCTGTGGTGTAACTGTGAGGACTACGCATGACTGCCACCATAACTTCGTCAATCAGCTCATCTTCATCATATATATATCCATAATGAATGGTATGGCTTGCTGCCTGTGACAGCTTTTTTTGATTTTTAGGTGAGCGATACACTTTATCTGCTACCAACAGGGCATCACTGCCGCTGATTCTGATAATTCCTATTCCTGAATCACTGACTGCTGTTGCAATCGCTGCGATTGTATCTGTCTGCATATCCCGATGACCATACCTTTCTCATTTTAACCTATTTAACTTTAACTATAATCTATTTTAGCAATTATTTCAATGAAATATCTCACTAAAACAGCGTCACAATCAAAGATACTCCTGATAAAATCAGCATAATAATAACCAGCTTCTTAATTTTCTTCTCATCCAGAAAACTACTGCCCTTCATTCCCAGAAATAATCCCAAAGCCATAAAAGGGAATAAAATAACAGACTGCTTTAACGTAGCCAATGTAATAATACCGGTGACACCATACATTACCAGTCGAAACAGATTATCAATCAAAAAGACTATACATAGATTTCCTTTAAAAGAACTACTGTTATCTGTAACACGTCCCATATATGCTGCCAGCAAAGCGCCAATTCCATACAATCCACATAAAATACCGGATAAAATACCAATTGTTATTAATAACAGTTGTGATTTTTTAGTTTTTCGCATATATTCACGCAGAAGCATCTCTACCCCAATCGCAATGATTACAAATCCAAAGATACCTTTAATAACTTGTGTATTTGTATTTTTAAGAAGCAGTATTCCTGGAATATCACCCAATAATACAAGACCTGCTAATGGAAGACACACCTTCCACTGTACAGATTTACGTTCCTTATAGGAAATCATAATATTACTTGGCAATCCAAGAACCAATTCTACAGGAGATATATTTACATTATTCGTACTGAAGCTCAATATAGTGGAGAAGACAAGTGTATTTGCAAATCCACACAGCCCTTTTACAAAGTAAGCACATACTGCGGCAAACATCATCCAACCCATTTATTACATCCTGCCTTTCTACTACACTTCAAAGAAATCCTCCAGAATAGAAACAAGTCCATCTTCATTATTTGATCTATCTGTAACCTTATCTGCTATTTCCTTTACATGCTCTGCACCATTAGACATAGCTACACCCATACCGGCTGCTTCTATCATGGAGATATCATTATCCTGATCCCCTGCAGCTAATGTATTTTCTATTGGAATACCAAGATGGTTACTCAGCCACTCCAATGCTTTCCCTTTACCGGATTGAACAGGGAACATTTCCAGTAAATTATCATTGGAGAATAATAAGTTAATTCTTCCTTCTGCCCATGGCTTTAGAACCTCTTTTAACTGCTCTAGCTTTCCTCTTCCATCAATGGAGATTGCAACACATTTTAAAGGCGGCTTATCCTTAAAGGCATCTGATGCCTGTCCTACCAGAAGTGTAGGCATATGAATAACCTTCTGATAAAAATCCAGCTCCTTTGTCTGCCTCTTAGATACAATTGCACAATCAGTATAAGAATGTATATGAACACCCATTTTTTCACATACATCAAAGATATATTCTACATCCTTCAGTTCAAGCCTTTTCTCCATGATAACATGACTGGTTGCAGCTTCTACTACAATCCCACCATTACTTCCAATATAATACAGGTTATTATCGGGAATTCCAAGCTGCTCTCCTACCTCCATTACACTCATCATAGGTCTTCCTGAAGCTAATACCATATAATGTCCAGCTTCTGAAATTTTCTCTATCACTTTTCTGGTTTCAGGAGTCAATTCTTTTTTATCATTTAATAACGTACCATCTATGTCTGTAAAAAATATTTTTTTCAACTTAATCACCTCTATACTGAAAAAGTCCCCACCCAATTGGTGAGGACTCTTAAATACCGATTCCTATCGTTTTAAAGTAACAACGACACGTCTGTAAGGTTCTTCGCCTTCACTATGTGTTGTAACAAATCTATCATTCTGTAATGCAGAATGGATGATTCTTCTTTCATAAGGATTCATAGGCTCCAAAGATACAGGACGTTTTGTACGCTTTACTCTGTAAGAAATATTCTTAGCCAGATTCTCAAGTGTCTCCTTACGTCTCTGTCTGTAGTTCTCAGTATCCACTTTTACTCTTATGTATTCGTCAGTACCCTTGTTTACTACCAATGAAATCAGATACTGCAGGGAATCAAGTGTCTGACCTCTCTTACCGATCAGAACACCCATTTCGTCTCCGCTTAATTCAACATCCAGTGCATTCTCTGTTTCATCAAATTTAGCATCAATGACTACGACCATATTCATAGCCTGGAATACATCCTGAAGGAATTTCTTAGCCTGATCCTCAACAGATAACTTTTCTTCAATAATTCTTGCTTTAATAACAGCAGGTTTGGAATTGAATCCAAGAAATCCGGTAGAACCTTCTTCAATTACTTCATATTCCAATTTATCACTTGGCACTGTAAAGTGCTTGCATGCTTCTGTAACGGCATCATTAACGGTTTTTGCTGAAAACTCCATGAATTCCATGTTCATTTACCCCCTACTTATTGTTCTTTTCGTTGTATTGCTTTACCATATTAGCCTTGGCTGCCAAAGAACCAGGCTTTGCATTCTTATTATAATATTCTGTAGATTCTTTAATTGCCGCAGCCTTCTCTTCTTCTGTTTTAGCAGGTTTATTTGAAGCTGTATTTTTATAAACTGTTTTGGATGAGATATTCTTGGTATTTGTTCTTGCAGCTGCATTTAACTTGGCAGGATCAATACCTTTCTTCTTCATCTTTTCATTATACTTTTCAATATTCTTTGCAATCTCTGCATCTACATCCATTTTATCAATGTGCTTATTGATCGCGATCTGCTGGATACTTCTGACAACCGCACCAATAACCCAGTACAGACCCATACCTGCAGGAAGTGTTAAACAGAACCATGCTGACATGATCGGCATAACGGTGTTCATCATCTTCATAGACTGCTGCATGCTGTCAGCCATATCACTCTGACCCTTTTTGGCATTACTGTTATCATTACTTGGCGCCTGAGGCATCAGCTTATAGTTAATCCACTGTGTCAGAGCTGCCAGAACAGGGATCATAACAGCACCGATCAGAAGCAAATAATTATTGGAAGCAAAAGAACTTCTGATGGTATCCATTGGTGTATTACCAATATTCAGACCAAGGAAATTGTTATAGGTATCAATCAGACCTCTGGTAGAACCATTACTCAGAATCAGACTTCCATTATAAGTCAGATCAGCCAGTCCAAATTTTTCTGATAAAGTAGCCATATCTGTACTGGATACCTTATTCAGAGTATCAATAATTGCATTTCTTGTGTTGCCTGCAATATCAAAATTCTTAGCATAATATGCTGCGGCACTCATGCCCTTTACATATTCCACACCATCTGCAGCGCTCATGATCTTATCAGCCAGAACACCAAAAGCGTCACCTAACTTGGTAACATATGCCGGCATGGAATAGATAACACGATACAGGGCAAACAGAATCGGCATCTGAATCAACAGCTGTACACAGCTTCCAGATGGAGATACACCATACTTTGCATACACCTGCTTGGTCTCTGCGTTCATGGCAAGCATGGATTCATTGTCCTGCTTTCCCTTATACTTAGCTTGAATTGCCTGAATCTCAGGATTCATTTTTGCAGAAAGCTTGGAGAACTTCTGCTGCTTAATAGTAAGTGGCATCAGTAATAAATAAATAACAATTGTAAAAAGAATAATAGATAAACCGATATTGGGAATACCAATCAAATCAAGAAACTCGAAAATAACGTTCATGATAACGCCAAGTAACTTAACTACATACTGGAATATCGGAGTTGAATTCTGTGTCAATAAAATAAAATCCATCTGTCTCCTCCTAATCAAGACTCCCTTTTATGGTACCGGGTCATATCCTCCCTTTGAAAAAGGATTGCATCGAAGAATTCTCCATAACGCAAGTAAACCGCCCTTGACGGCTCCATATTTCTGAATCGCTTCCAGACCATACTGAGAGCAGGTTGGATAATATGGACACTTCGTACTTTTAAGCGGTGACAAATACTTCTGGTAGAATCTAATCATTCTGATCATGATATATTTCATAGATAACCTCCTTATCAGCAGGTTATTAATATTCTATGGAGCTTCGATACATGCAGCAGTGCACTCTCTATTTCGGCATAACCGACTTCCTTTGCACCGACCCTTGCAACGACTACTATATCTAAACCACTATTAAATATATTTTCATGTAGTCTGTAACTTTCTCTGACTAATCTCGTAATCCGATGTCTTACGACACTGTTTCCGACTTTCTTACTGACAGAAATTCCAAGCCTGTTTTGATCTGTTCCATTCTCCAGTACATACATGACCAGATATTTGTTGGCGTATGATTTACCGCCCCGATATACCCGCCTGAAATCGCTGTTACTTTTCAATGATTCCGAAAATTTCATATAAACTCTCCAAATCAAAGAGAAAAAGGCCACAAAATGTGACCTATGCTGATAATCTCTTTCTTCCTTTAGCTCTTCTTGCAGCTAAAACTTTTCTTCCACCTGGAGTACTCATTCTAGCTCTGAAACCATGAACCTTAGCTCTCTGTCTTGTCTTAGGCTGAAATGTCATTTTCATTGAGAAACACCTCCTTCTCATTCTATATACAGTAAAATATCTGTCTTATGATGCAATCGGTATCTTCCCTTCAAAAGGGCAGAAAAATACCATGTACTAGAAAATATCATTAAGATTATAATGTAAAAAAGAACGTTCGTCAAGGCTAAATTCAATTATTCTTGTAGCAATTCTGTTACAAAAGCTCTCATCATGATCTACCAGTAACATAGTCGGCTGATATTTCAACAATAATTCCTCTATCTGCATCCTGGTAAATACATCAATATAGTTAAGTGGTTCATCCCATATATAGAGATGCGCCGGTGTCATAAGACTGGAAGCTATCAACACCTTCTTCTTTTGTCCCTCTGAGAAATCTTCCATATTTTTCTCAAATTGTACCCTGTCCATATCAAGCTGGCGAAGAAGTGCACAAAACAAGCTTTCATCCAGTTCACGCTCCTTGCAGAATTCCCTGATGCTGCCCTTTAAAAAGCCAGTATCCTGATTAATATAGGAAACTGTAAGCCCGCTTCCTGTTCCTAGCAGACCTTCTTCCTTACCATTTGAAGGACTTTCTCCCTTTACATGGGATAAAATGTTCTTTATCAGAGTAGACTTGCCACATCCATTACTGCCCTTTAAGAAAATTCTTTCTCCCTGGCGCAGCTCGAAGCTGAGATGATCTATCACTGCCTCCTTTGCATCTGCATAGGTAAAGGTATAATCTTTGGCAGAAACAAGTACATCCTTATGATATTTGTCAGGATATAATTTCAAATCCACGGGATTTTCAATATCTACCAGCAATCCTTCTTTTTCCTCTATCTCACGTTGCATTCTCTTCTCATAGGATTTGACTCTGCTTTGCATTTTCTTGGTTTTTGCCCCAATATAAGCTCTGGTTGAGATATCTCTGTTCGGTTCTTTCTTTGGATCATATCCTATCTTGGTATTTTCATTTTGCTGCGCCCATCTGGCGCTTTGCTCTGCTGCCCTTTTTAACTGACCTATTTGCCTTAAATGCTTCTCATTCTCCATTTGTAAGAAGGTATCCTTACGCATTTTATTCTCCCACCAACTTGAGAAATTTCCGCTTTGAATCTCAATGGATTTACGATTGAGCACCAGTACATGATCAATACATGCATCCAGCAGATCTCTGTCATGGGAAACCAGAATAAATCCCTTCTTATCTGCAAGATATTTCTTTACGATCTGTCTTGCCTCATGATCCAGATGATTCGTTGGCTCATCAATTAAAAGAAAATCATTGTCTCCTGCAAACAATACCGCCAACATTACCTTAGTTTGTTCGCCAAAGCTCAAAGTTCCAAATGGACGATACAATATTTCCGCTGATGTCTGTAACTTATCCAGTTCATATATGACACGCCATTCCTCACACCCTGGCTTTAATTCTGCAAGAAACTCTGATGCACATTGTTCCTTTTGCTGCTGTGTGATCTGATATGGAAAATAATCAAATACTGTAGATGTACTGATATTTCCCTGATAAGCATACTTTCCTGATAAAATATTTAAAAAGGTCGTCTTACCCTTGCCATTTCGTCCTATGAAGCCCAGTTTCCAGTCTGTGTCGATTACAAAAGAAACATCTTCAAAGATATTATCAAAACTGCCTTCATAACAAAATGTAAGATTAGAAACACAAATCTGTGCCATACACATTCCTCCTTATCTCAAAACGTCTGTTGCCAAACGATTCTGATTCGGATAACCTGTGTCACTGCCAGACTAAGCAGCCGTATATTATATAAATAAACACGAAAAAAAGAGGTTATGAGAATCATAATCCACTTTTGGCAACATGAAAACGATACCCTTTACAGGGCACTGTCTAAAATCTGTTCATGCTTTCAAAAGTAGATTATTTTCTCATCCTTTCACCTCTTTCTCATTGATACAATTATTATATGCTTATCAGATTATAATATCAACTTATTTTTCAAATAATTCAAATCCCCAGTAATTCCACGCCCAATTACTGTTTTCACCGTTTCTGTCAGTCAATATCAAGTAGTATTTCTGTCTGAAATCCGGCTTTGCATTTATTTTAACTACATCCTGTCCAATATAAGAGGACATCCACATGGGAGTGATCTGATTTTCTGTATATCTGTATACAAAAATATGCTGTGACCATTCCTTTTCATCCTGTTCTATCCAGAATGGTCTGTATTTGCCAAATCTCCCCCTCTTCCAGCATAGAAGAATCAACTCGTCATTGCCATCACCATCTATATCACAGGATAAGACATCCTGCACTTTCACACCTTTTTGGCTTTTCCAGATGATTTTCTGATTAGAACTTCTGCTTACACTCACTGCTCTGGAAGATAAGGTAACTTCATATTCCCCTGTTGCATCCTTTATCTGTCTTTTTTCCCATGTAACCCAGCCTGGAATCTTATTACATGATATACAGATTAAGCCTGTCATAACGGCGATACCTATACATACCGCCGTTATGACCTTTTTCTTACCATTCATAATGGTAACGATAGCTGTCAGTCCATGCAGGCTGTTTTATATCCGTAGTTTTCTGATATTCCATGTCGTCATTGGCTTCAATTCCCATCATGACTCTCCACTGTGTATCAGTCAGTCTGTCATTTAATGGCTGTTCAAACTGATAGAATGTATACACACTTCCTGAAGCCAGTTTGATCTTGCCATCTACCTGCACAGCAACAATAATCTGGGATGGATCTCCTGTAGCAGCTTCCAGTACACTTCCATTGGGATCTGTTGCGATATCTACTACCAGTGCCGCAGGATACTCCTCACTGAATATTGTATCAGAATCTGCATTTGCTCTCATGGCATCATACCAGAAATGCTCGATATTACCGCCATATGTTCTGATTAGGTCATATTCTTCGTCTGTCAGTGTTTCATTCTGAAGCTCTTTATTGGATATCGTCTGTAATCGAAGCGCCAGCTCCTCCAATTTAACCAGATTATCTTCATCTGCATCACTTAACATCTGATATTTCTTTAATCCCTGTGCTGTCTGTTCCGCCAGACTGGCAAATCTCTCATAAACAACCGGCTCCGGTTCTACATAACCACGATCATCCGGCTCTTCTTCCATACCGCCTCCCATTTCAGCCATGACCTGTTTGGAATACAGTACTGTATCATGCTTTAATTCTGTATAACTTCCTGCAAAACACTCCAGATTCTTCTTTGCCCATTCCTCATTCTGCATAAATATTGGATATCCTTCACCCTTTTTCTCCAATAAAGGACGTAATGTATGTATCCAGCTTGCATACAGACTGGCATTCCACAAAGAATCATCTGCCTCATTAATACCGGTTCTGAGCTTCTCCATATTTTCCATATATCCCGGATAATCTTCTACTCCATTTTCTTTTAACAGATTCAAGGCAACATCACTGCCCAAAGCAGCCGGTACATCCAGCACATCAGGTAACATACGTTTCTCTCCTGCACTGTTACTCTGAACATTACTGTAGATCAGCTTCTGCATGACCATTGCATCAATGGAGAATCTCTGTCCCATGAACCGAAAACCCGGTATTACATTTTCTTCTCCGTCTTCAATAGGAATAGAATTGATCTGAGGTACTGGTAATGCCGCAGTATTGGTCCTATAATCCAAAAAAGCATCTCCATTTCCTATTAAGTCTGTTACTTTGGCATTTTCACCGTAAGCAGCCCTGATAAGCGGTGCATATTCACATACTCCATTGTCATCACTTGCTCCTGCAAAGAAAGAAGTCACACTGTATACAGACTGCCACAGTTCATATGCCTCACTGTCAGAATCCAGTGCTTTGGTAATCAGAAGCGCACTCCTGTCCAGATCTTCTGTTTCCTGCTTAAAATGCATTCTTCCATACCACATCATGGCTTTAAAATATGCCTCTAAATCAGAATCTCCCTCATAATATCCTCTTGGCTTATACTGGGAATAATCCTCTTCATCATCTGTAATCCCTGAAATCATGATTCCCTGTGCAGTCTCTATACGGGATAACTCAGACTCTACGATATCTGACACATAATCTTCTATCTGAACTGTATCATCCAATAATTTTGCCCCCACTGTGAAAAAGGCAACATTTCTAACAACAGCGCTTTCCCATTCACTTCCTTTAAGCTGCACATACTGCTCCTTACTGTCTTCCAGCATTTTTATTCCAAGCTGTCTGACCTGATCCGCAAGATATTCTTTTTCAATATTTTTTAATAAATAGGCAAAATAAACATGGTATGTATGCATGAGAGAATCCACAGTCACAAAATTTGGTATCATATTATATCTGTTTCTTTCATATAAATCAAAAAATTCTCTTCCGGCCTCTTCCCTGACTACAAAACCATTTTTTTCAAGTAACTCTGTCATTTTATCATCCAGATAGAACTGCCATAAGTTATCTACATTACTTAAATCCTTCTCCAATATGTAAGAGTCAGCAGCAGGCGATATATTTTCACTGCTGTCTGCTGTTGTAGAAATCAACCTTGGTCGCTGCCCTATTACAGAATACTCTGTCGCTGTATCAGCTTTACTCTGTACTTCTTCCACAGATTCAGTCTGTGTTTCCTCCTGTGTCTTTGTCTGTTCAGATACCACATCCTGATTCTGTACTGCTCCACAACCTGTCAGCATTGCCGCTGTAACAAGTAACGCCACTATCTGTCTTGTTTTATTTTTCATACTTCTCTCCTTATAACATTTCTCTCAACTTCATAGTGTTATAGTATCTACATTTACAGTATATCATATTCTGATTTCCACATACAGTTTTTCTATATATATTGAAGCAATTATATGTTTACTCACATTTCGTGGAAATTTTGTGGACAGAATTTACGTCACCCGACAGAATTTACATAAATGCAGTCCATAATTTACACAATTCTTCCACGAAATATGTGGAAAAATCCACACAAACCACAAGATATCCACATTTTGTTGATATCTTGTGGATATCTCGTAGATGACTGGTAGAAAACTTTTTATGTCAATATTCAAGTACTGAAATTTACAGGGTGGATTGTGTTTATAACCATTCACAAACTTATCCACATTTCAATGGATTTTCTGTTTAAAAAATTTCTTTTTTTACGATTTCCACAACATTGGGGATAAGTTATCCACACATTTTGATTTTATCTGGTCATAAATGTGTATTTCTTTTCCACTTTATTCACATTTCTGTGTAAATGATTTGATTTTTTTATTTTTTTGGGGTACTATGGTTTTATATATATTATTGTAATGATTCAGAGGTAGAACATGAACGATATTCAAGAGAAATGGAATCAGATTAAGGAAAGCATTCGGACCGAGTACGAATTAACCAATATATCTTATGAGACTTGGATCGCACCGTTAAAATTATATAAAGTAGAGAATAATGTCGTAACGATTATGATTCCTTCCGACCAGGCACAGACCATTAATTATATTTCAAATAAATACGGTCTGTTTTTTAAAGTTACCATTTCAGAAATTATGGACCATGAATATGATGTAACCTTTATTTTGGAAAAAGACACCGCATCCATGGGCAATTCTGAAGTTCAGCCTGCCGGCAGTATCTCTAATATCAATTATGAAAATGCCAACTTAAACAGTAAATATAAATTCGACACCTTTATTGTAGGAAGTAATAATAAATTTGCCCATTCTGCAGCGCTTGCTGTAGCGGAATCTCCGGGAGAAGCTTATAATCCACTTTACTTATATGGCGGTGCCGGACTTGGTAAGACTCACCTTATGCATTCCATTGGACATTTCGTACTGGAACAGAATCCTAATATGAAGGTTCTCTATGTTACTTCAGAGCAGTTTACCAACGAAGTAATCGAATCTATCCGTAGTGGTAATGCAGCTGCCATGACCAAGCTTCGTGAGAAATACAGAACCGTAGATGTACTGCTTATTGATGATGTGCAGTTCATCATTGGTAAGGAATCCACGCAGGAAGAATTTTTCCATACTTTTAATGTACTTCATTCTGCCGGTAAGCAGATTATTCTGTCTTCTGATAAACCACCTAAGGAAATGGAGACTTTGGATGAACGTTTCCGTTCCCGTTTTGAATGGGGACTGATTGCAGATATCCAGCCACCTGACTATGAGACCAGAATGGCTATTCTGCGAAAAAATGCAGAGACCTATGATAAGGAAATTGACGATGAGATCATCAAATACATCGCAACGAACATAAAATCCAATATCAGGGAGCTGGAAGGCGCTCTGAATAAAGTCATGGCAAATGCCCGTCTTAATAAGAAAGAGCTTACTCTTGCTCTGGCTGAAGATGCCTTAAAAGATGTCATTTATCCAGATCAGGTTCGTGAGATTACACCAGCTTTGATCATTGATGTAGTGGCAGAGCATTTCAATGTTCCTAAGGAAGAGATTACTTCCAAGAAGCGTAATTCAGAATATGTACTTCCTCGTCAGATCATCATGTATCTGTGCCGTAATATGATTGATATGTCTCAGCAGAGCATTGCCAATCTTCTCAGCAAGAAGGATCATACTACCATTATCCATGGAATCAAGAAGATTGATGAGAAGCTTGCAACAGATGAAGACCTGCGTAATAAAATAGAAACAATCAAGAAGAAGATCTCTCCATCATAGTTTGATTTTTATGTGTATAACTTGTGGTTACCTATGTAGAAATTATGTGGGTAATCCACAATTGATATCTTTTTCTTCTCCATACATCTTTTCTCAGGTTGTGAATGGTTCTGAATAACCTTACTTTTTCCATGTTCTTTTTTCACAGGTTTTTCGAATCGTTTTCCCTGGATTTTATGGCTTCTAATCGGTTATTCACATTTCCACGCCGATTACTATGAATACTACGAATTTAATCTTTATTATATATTTTTTGCAGTTTTTATTTTTTTCACTTTTTTGTTGAAGGGAGTTATTCACATGAAATTAATATGTTCTAAATCTAACTTACTGAATGGGGTTAATATTGTTTCTAAAGCAGTACCCAGTAAAACAACCATGTCTATTCTGGAATGTATTCTGATTGATGCAACGAAGGGTCAGATTACTTTAACAGCCAACGATATGGAGCTTGGTATTGAAACGGTGATTGAGGGTGAGATTATCGAAAAGGGTATTATTGCTCTGGATGCTAAGATTTTCCTTGAAATGGTACGTAAGCTTCCTGATAATGATGTCACTATAGAAACAGATTCTTCCTATAAAACAATCATTACCTGTGAAAAGGCTACCTTTAATATTATTGGTAAATCCGGTGAGGATTTCTCCTATTTACCTCAGATAGAAAGATCTGATTCCATTCTTCTTTCCCAGTTTACTTTAAAAGAAGTCATCAGACAGACAATTTTCTCAATTGCAGATAATTTTACAAACAAGATTTTAACGGGAGAATTATTTGAAATCAATGGTAATCTTTTAAAAGTTGTTTCTTCTGACGGATTACGTATTTCTCTTCGTAGAATAGAACTGAAAAATACCTATCCTGATAAGAAAGTAATTGTTCCCGGCAAAACATTAAATGAAATCAGTAAGATTTTATCCGGTGATGCTGATAAGGATGTCAATCTCTTTTTTACTGACAAACATATCTTATTTGAGTTTGACAATACAACTGTAGTTTCCCGTCTGATTGAAGGAGAATACTTAAAGATTGATAATATTTTATCCGCAGACTATGAAACGAAAGTAAAAATTAATAAAAGAGAATTTTTAAGCTGTATTGACCGTTCTACACTTCTTGTAAAAGAAGCAGACAAGAAACCTATCATTCTGGATATTAAAGATGATGTCATGGAATTAAAAATGAATTCCATTGTAGGTAGTCTGGATGAGGAAATTGACATAGTAAAGAACGGTAAAGATCTGATGATCGGTTTTGATCCGAAATTCCTGATTGATGCATTGAAGGTCATTGATGATGAAGATATTGAGATCAAGCTTCTCAATCCAAAGGCTCCATGCTTTATCAAGGATGAACAGGAAAGTTATATTTATCTGATCCTGCCTGTAACTTTTAGTACAGTTGCCTGATGACATCTGTACAGAATTGACATAATGTATCAATAAATGGTAAGATATAACTGTCTATATTTATGGACAGTTATATCTATTATTCATATTTGTATAGTCGGAAAGGACTTATCATGAAAGAAGTAAGAATCAAAGATGAATTTATAAAGCTTGGACAGGCTCTGAAACTTGCCGGTCTGGTAGAATCCGGTGTTGATGCCAAGTTTGCTGTACAGGATGGTAAGGTTCTGGTAAATGGTGAAGTCTGTACTCAGAGAGGTAAGAAGCTTGTAAATGGTGATGAAGTCACATTTGCGGGCGATACCTTCAGAATTTTGGCATAGAGTTCAGGAAAGAATGAAGCATGATTATCAAATCATTGGAACTTGATCAGTTTAGAAATTATCATTCGTTGTCTATGACCTTTGATTCTGGAACGAATATCCTCTATGGGGATAATGCACAGGGTAAGACCAATATATTAGAGGCTATCTATTTGTCAGCAACAACCAAGTCACATAAGGGAAGTAAGGACAGAGACATTGTACATTTTGGTGAAGAGGAAGCGCATATTCGCACTTATATCGAGAAAGACGGTTTGGAGAATCGTGTAGATATGCACCTTAGAAAAAGCAAGTCCAAAGGAATTGCCATCAATGGTCAGAAGATTAAGAAGGCGGCAGATTTACTTGGGCTTTTAAATGTTGTCTTTTTCTCTCCGGAGGACTTATCTATTATCAAGAATGGACCGGCAGAGAGAAGACGTTTTGTGGACATGGAATTATGTCAGTTGGACAGCTTTTATCTGTACAATCTGAATAATTATAATAAAATTGTAAATCAGCGTAACAAGCTTTTAAAAGAATTATCCTTTAATCCAGGATTAAAAGACACTCTTTCCATATGGGATTCCCAGCTGTTATCCTATGGAAGCAAGGTTATTGAGCGCAGGATTTTTTTTGTGGAACAGCTCAATGACATTATTTATGATATTCACCGTAAGTTATCTGGAGATAAAGAAGATTTGAGGATCATTTATGAACCGGATGTTGCGTTACAGGATTATGAACGCAGATTACAGGAAGGTCAGGACAGAGATATTCGTCTCAAGCAGACAAGTACCGGTCCTCATAGAGATGATTTCTGTTTTAAGGTAGGAGATATTGATATCCGCAAGTTCGGATCTCAGGGACAACAGAGAACAGCAGCACTTTCCCTAAAGCTTTCGGAGATAGAACTTGTAAAGAAAATCACAAAGGATACGCCGGTTCTTTTACTGGATGATGTTTTGAGTGAACTTGACAGTAACAGACAGAATTATTTATTAAACAGTATTGGTGACATCCAGACGATTATCACCTGTACCGGTCTTGAAGAATTCGTAAACAACCGTTTTGAAATTAATAGAGTTTATAAAGTTTCCAATGCAACTGTAACGCAGGAAAACTAAATTGGAGGTTAGAAATGAGTACTGAGTATGGAGCAGATCAAATTCAGATACTGGAAGGTCTTGAAGCAGTCAGAAAAAGACCAGGTATGTACATCGGCAGCACTTCATCAAGAGGCTTGCACCATTTGGTATATGAGATTGTTGACAATGCCGTAGATGAAGCACTGGGAGGATATTGTGATACGATTGATGTTACGATCAATCCGGATAATTCCATAACAGTCATTGATAACGGACGTGGTATTCCTGTTGGTATCAATCATAAAGCAGGTATTCCTGCGGTTGAAGTTGTATTTACCATTCTGCATGCGGGCGGTAAATTCGGTGGTGGAGGATACAAGGTATCCGGTGGTCTTCATGGTGTTGGTGCGTCTGTTGTAAATGCGCTGTCCAACTGGCTTGAAGTAGAGATCTGCAATGAAGGCAAAATTTATAAGCAGAGATATGAGAGAGGACATGTATGTTATCCTCTGAAAGTGATCGGTGAATGTGAACCTGGTAAGACAGGTACGAAAGTTACCTTTTTACCGGATGATACAATTTTTGAAGAGACTGTATATGATTATGACATTTTACAGCAGCGTCTTCGTGAAATGGCATTCCTTACCAAGAATCTCAAGATTATTTTAAGAGATTTAAGACCGGATGATAAGCCAATCGAGAAGACATTCCACTATGAAGGCGGTATCAAGGAATTTGTTTCTTATCTGAATAAGAGCAAGACACCTTTATACGAAGATGTCCTTTATTTTGAAGGCAAAAAAGACAACGTATATGTAGAAGTTGCCATGCAGCATAACGATTCCTATACGGAAAGTGCATACAGCTTCGTAAATAATATCAATACACCGGAGGGTGGTACACATCTTGCCGGATTTCGTAATGCAATTACTAAGACATTCAATGATTATGCAAGAAATGCAAAGCTGTTGAAAGACAGTGAAGTGAATTTAAGTGGCGATGACATCAGAGAAGGTCTGACTGCCATTGTTTCCATTAAGATCGAAGATCCTCAGTTTGAGGGACAGACCAAGCAGAAACTTGGTAACTCTGAGGCAAGGGGAGCAGTTGACAGTATTGTCAGTGAACAGCTTACCTATTATCTGGAACAGAATCCTATTGTAGCCAAGCAGATCTGTGAGAAATCCATTCTTGCACAGCGTGCGAGAGAGGCAGCAAGAAAAGCAAGAGATCTTACCAGAAGAAAAACTGCACTGGAAGGAATGGCACTTCCTGGTAAACTTGCAGATTGTTCTGATAAGGACCCTAAGAACTGTGAAATTTTCATCGTAGAGGGAGATTCTGCAGGTGGCAGCGCCAAGACTGCAAGAAGCCGTGCTACACAGGCTATTCTTCCACTGCGTGGTAAGATATTGAATGTAGAGAAGGCAAGACTGGATAAAATTTACGGCAATGCAGAGATCAAAGCCATGATTACAGCATTTGGTACTGGTATTCATGAAGATTTTGATATCTCCAAACTTCGTTATGACAAGATCATTATTATGACAGATGCCGATGTAGATGGTGCACATATTGCAACACTTATGCTGACGTTCCTATACAGATTTATGCCGGATCTGATCAAGGAAGGACATGTTTATCTGGCGCAGCCACCTCTTTATAAGCTGGAAAAGAATAAGAAGACATGGTATGCATACAGTGATGAGGAACTTTCCAAAATTCTGGATGAAGTAGGAAGAGATCAGAATAACAAGATTCAGCGATACAAAGGTCTTGGAGAAATGGATGCGGAACAGCTCTGGGATACTACAATGGACCCTGAGAAGAGAATTTTGCTGAAAGTAGCAATGAATGAAGAAGCAGAATCTGAAATAGATCTGACCTTTACGACCTTAATGGGCGATAAAGTAGAACCAAGACGTGATTTTATCGAAGCAAATGCTAAGTTTGCCAAGAATCTCGATATTTAAGTTATAAAAAGGCAGTGTAACCAAAATCCAAGGATTACAAGTTACAGAAAGGCAAGATTATTAATATGGATGATACAATATTCGACAAAATTCAAGAAGTCGATCTGCAAAAAACCATGGAGCAGTCCTATATTGAATATGCCATGAGTGTTATTGCATCCCGAGCACTTCCGGATGTAAGAGATGGTTTAAAACCGGTTCAGCGTAGAGTACTTTATTCTATGATTGAATTGAATAACGGTCCTGATAAGCCACATAGAAAGAGCGCACGTATCGTTGGTGATACAATGGGTAAATATCACCCTCATGGTGACAGTTCCATTTATGGTGCATTGGTTAATATGGCGCAGGAATGGTCAACACGTTATCCTCTGGTAGACGGACATGGTAATTTTGGCTCTGTAGATGGAGATGGCGCAGCTGCCATGCGATATACAGAAGCAAGATTAAGTAAGATTTCCATGGAACTTCTTGCAGATATTAACAAGAATACAGTAGATTTTGTACCGAACTTTGATGAAACAGAGAAGGAACCTACTGTATTACCAAGCCGTTATCCCAATCTTTTAGTAAATGGTACTCAGGGTATCGCTGTTGGTATGGCTACCAATATTCCACCTCACAATCTCCGTGAAGTCATTCAGGCTGTTGTGAAGATGATTGATAATAAAGTCCAGGAAGACAGAGATACGGATATTGAAGAACTTCTTCCAATTGTAAAAGGACCGGATTTCCCAACAGGAGGAATTATCCTTGGAACCAGAGGCGTAGAGGAAGCATACAGAACCGGTCGTGGTAAGATTCGTGTACGTGGTGTCACCAGTATAGAATCCATGCCAAATGGCAAGAGCAGAATCATTGTATCGGAACTTCCATACATGGTTAATAAAGCCAGATTAATTGAAAAGATTGCCGAATTGGTAAAAGATAAGAAAATAGATGGCATTACAGACCTTCGAGACGAATCAGACAGAGAAGGTATGAGAATCTGTATTGAGCTACGTAAAGATGCCAATGCCAATGTCATTATGAATCAATTATATAAGCATACACAGATTCAGGACAGCTTCGGTGTTATAATGCTGGCTCTTGTAAACAATGAGCCAAAAGTCATGAATCTGAAAGATATTCTGACTTACTATATCATGCATCAGGAAGATGTAGTGACCAGAAGAACACAGTATGATCTGAACAAGGCAGAAGAACGTGACCATATTTTACAGGGGTTGTTAATTGCACTTGATAACATTGATGAAGTCATTCAGATTATCAGAAGCAGTGAGAATACACAGGTTGCCAAGGACAGATTAATCCAGCGATTCAAGTTGACAGATGTTCAGGCTCAGGCAATTGTAGATATGCGTCTGAGAGCTCTTACAGGTCTGGAAAGAAGCAAGCTGGAACAGGAACATGCAGATTTATTAGAGAAAATCAAAGAATTTAAAGCAATTCTTGCAGATAAGAAGCTTTTACTTGGTGTGATCAAAGAAGAAATCCTGATTATCTCTGAAAAGTATGGAGATGACAGAAGAACCAAATTTGGATATGATGAATATGATATCGACATGGAAGATCTCATTCCACGTGAGAATACAGTAATTGCCATGACCAGTCTTGGATATATTAAGAGAATGACTGTAGATAATTTCAAGACACAGAACAGAGGTGGTCGTGGAATTAAGGGTATGTCTACTATTGATGATGACTATATCGAAGATCTGTTGATGACTACGACACATCATTATCTTATGTTCTTTACGAACTATGGACGTGTATACAGATTAAAGGCATATGAGATACCGGAAGCAGGCAGAACTGCCAGAGGAACAGCTATTATTAATCTGTTGCAGCTGACACCTGGTGAAAAGATATCAGCCATGATTCCAATCAGTGAATATGAAGAAGGCAAGAATCTTTTCATGATCACAAAGAATGGTATTGCTAAAAAAACACCTGTTATTGAATTTTCAAATGTGAGAAAAACAGGACTTGCAGCAATTAATCTTCGTGAAGATGATGAATTAATAGAGGTAAAGACTACAGATGCTGATTCTGAGATATTCCTGGTTACCAAGTATGGTATGTGTATCCGATTCAAGGAAACAGATGTCAGAGCAATGGGCAGAACAGCAATGGGCGTTATCGGTATGAATCTGGAAGATGGCGATGAAATTGTCGGTATGCAGCTGAATACTCAAGGTGACTCTCTCTTAATTGTATCTGAAAAGGGTATGGGTAAGAGAACTCGAATGGATGAATTCAGTGTACAGAAACGTGGCGGTAAGGGTGTTAAATGCTATAAGATTGCTGATAAGACCGGTAATGTAATCGGTGTAAAGGCTGTAAATGATTCTCATGAGATTATGATGATCACAACAGAAGGCATTATCATTCAGCTTCGTATGGAAGATATTTCCATGATTGGACGTAATACATCCGGTGTTAAGATGATCAATCTTGATGAAGGTGTAACTGTAGCAAGAATTGCAAAGGTACGTGAGAAGATTTCTGATGGAATGCAGGAATATGATGACGTAGATCAGGCTGCAGAGAAAGTAAATGAAGAATCTGAAGACGAAGAAGAGGAAAATATCATTTTTCCTACAGAATCTGATGAAGATGAAGAGTAAATAAATAAGCAGCAGAGTTTGAGATTATTTTTCAGACTCTGCTGCTTTCTCATAAAGATACGCATTTCCCATTTTGCCGACTCTGACTACAGTTTTGGTCTCCAGTAGAACATTCAGACCGGTGGTAGCATATTTTTGTGGAATATGAGCGCATTTGGCGTAGTCTTTCGTGGTAAATCTGGCAGGAAGTGTATCTGGTAAGAATTTATGATAATCCTTCATGGTATCAATACGTACTTCATCATAGATATCAACAGGAATGCCATCCATTCTTGAGGAACCTCTTTTTTTGTCATAGCTCCATCCATTAAGATATCTGGTTTCTTCTACATCAATCAGCGAGATAATAAAGTGAAGTCTCGGATTTTGAAGAAACATTTTGATTCTGTATAATTCAGGTATGATCTGATAGAAAGTTCCTGTCTTGGGAGATTTTCTCTTATCAGAGAGTTCCCCCGTTTCTACATCCAGCCAGGATAACCATTTGGTATGCGCAACAGGGTATACGATCGTGACATCATGATTCTGAAGAAAAAAGCTAAGCTTGTCTCTCATTGTATTAAAATTACGTGTCTGTATTTCAAAGATTTCTCCATCTACACAAATATCAGCAACATAAGTTCCAATTCTGATTTCATGATATGCAGGGTTTGGTGCATAATAATATTTAAGGACAGAGTGTATTGTTTTTTCACGCAATGTTCCAATTCCATTTTGTCCTTGTAATGCGCCAATCATTTGCATGCATGCTTCGGAAAAGAGAGCTTTGTCAACAGATTGGCAGACTGTATGGGATTCTGTTTTTTTTCTCATGAAAATATATTCCTTTACATATGGATTCTTAGTTTATCTTATCATAGATACTGTAAAGATTTCAGAATTTTTTATGTTTTTTTTATTGAATATGAAAAAGACTGCATTACAATAAAGAGTAGGGAAGGCATGGTTGGTCAAATGTTTGGATATATAACAGTAAATAAACAGGAATTAAAATTCAAAGAATTTGATATGTATCAGGCATATTATTGCGGTCTATGCAGAGTATTGCGGGAAAAATACGGTTTTAGCGGGCAGTTTACATTAAGCTATGATTGTACTTTTTTGATTTTATTCTTATCAGGGTTATACGAACCGCAGGAAGTGAGAGATAATAGAAAATGTGCACTTCATCCTAAGAAGGGAGCACCGGCATGTATTAACATGTATACAGAATATGCAGCTGACATGACGATACTTTTGAGTTATTATAAATGTGTGGATGATTGGAAAGATGAGCATAAGGCAAGCAGAATGCTTTTTGCAAAGTGGCTTACCGGCAATTATCAGAAAGTACAGGAGAAATATCCTGATAAATGTAAAAAAGTAGAAATCCTGTTTGATAAAATATCGGATTGTGAAAAGAAACAGGAAGAAAGCCTGGATAAAGTATCAGGACTTTTTGGTGAAGTACTGGCAGAACTGTTTGCCTACAAAAATGATGAGTGGGACGCCAGTATCCGAAGAATGGCATTTTTTCTTGGTAAATTTGTATATTTAATGGATGCCTATGAAGATTTGGAGAAAGATAAGAAGAGCGGCAACTATAATCCTTTTGTATTTGTGGAGCAAAACGAGGAATATGAAGAAAAATGTCGTTCCATTCTATCCATGATGATGGCAGAATGTTCAAAGGAATTTGAAAAATTACCAATTATTCATAATATCGAACTATTAAGAAATATACTTTATTCAGGTGTCTGGTGCCGTTATGAGCAGCTACGCATGAAGAAAGAAAGGTTACCCAAATGAATGACCCGTATAAAGTGCTGGGAATAGAGAGAGGAGCAACAGAGGAAGAAATCAAGAAGGCTTATAGAAGTTTAAGCAGAAGATATCATCCTGATGCAAATATCAACAATCCCAATAAGGCACAGGCAGAAGAAAAATTCAAAGAAAATTTTTCTGTGGCGGTCCCTATTATGGAGGACGATAGTGTGAATATAATAAAGAGTAAATATTATGGTATTATCAGAGGTGTTACGGTTGGAATAGCGTTTTTGCTGCAGATTATCACTATGGTGCTTCTTGCCGTATATCTTTTCAGAGGATTTTTTATCATCTATCTGTTAATGGAATTATTGAGCGTTTTAACGGTCTTTGCACTGGTTAATAATGCAGAATCCTATAAAATGTCCTGGATTATTATTATTCTGGTACTTCCGGTAGCAGGATTGTTTTTGTATTTTATGTGGGGACGTAAAAGACGTAATTCCAAAGAAAATAAACGAATATACGAAATTGAATCAGAAATATTTGACCACATGGTCCAGAATACAGAAGTAGCAGAAGATATTCAGAAGCAGCATCCTAATAAGGTTCAGATTAGCCGTTATCTCAGGAAAAAAGGCTTCCCAATCTATAATAATACACAAGTTACATATTATGAGATTGGTGAAGATATCATTCAGGCAATGATAGAAGACTTGAAAAAGGCACAGAAATTTATTTTCCTTGAATATTTTATCGTATCAGATGGAAGAGTATGGAAAGAAATTCTTGAAATACTGACCCAGAAAGTACAGGAAGGCGTAGAAGTCAAATTACTGTTTGATGATTTTGGTACACTGATTATCAATAATCATGCGTTCCGTAAAGATCTGGAGAGCAGAGGAATAGAGCTGCGTATTTTTAATCCAATTCATAAAAATGTGGCAAGATTGTCTTTTAATTATCGTAACCATCAGAAGATTACAGTAATTGATGGCAATATCGGATATACAGGAGGCATTAATCTGGCAGATGAGTACGCCAATTATATTGTGCGTTTTGGACATTGGAAGGATACAGGACTCAGACTTTATGGAGAAGGCGTGTGGAGCTTTACCTGTATTTTTATGGCAATGTGGAAAGCAACAGATGCCGAAAGTGTCTTTGAATATGACAAATATCGTCCTAATGTAAAAGTAAAGGAAGATGGCTATGTACAGCCATTTGCCGGTGGACCTCACAGAAATCCAAGCAATCCGACAGAGGGTGCTTACACCAGAATGATCAACAAAGCCAGGGATTATATCTACATTACGACACCATATCTTGTACTTGATCAAAGTATGAGAGATGATCTGATCAGTGCCGCTCAAAGTGGGGTAGATGTTAGAATTATTGTACCTGGAATTCCTGATAAATGGTATGTGTATATGGTCAATGTATCCAATTATGGCAAACTGATAGAGTCGGGCGTCAGAATTTTTGAATATAAGCCAGGATTTATTCATGCCAAAAATGTTGTTTCTGATGATGAGTGTGCGATTTGCGGAACCATTAATACAGATTACAGGAGTTTTTATCTGCATTATGAATGCGGTGTCTTTTTAAGTGAAATGGGCGCTGTATATGATATGAAGAACGATTTCCTCAGTACGATGGAGAAGTGCGAGGAAATACAGCTTGATAAATGGAATAAGAGACCCTGGTATCAGAGATTGATTCAGTTTGTATTAAAAATAATATCACCTATGTTGTAGGAGAATGGAGATATCTATGCGTGAGAAAATAGCAAGATTTATGCAGGGCAGGTATGGTGTGGATGAACTGGCAAGATTCTTAACGGGATTTTCTATGGTATGGATTGTATTGGAATTAATCACCAGAAACCGATTTTTTGAAATTCTGTTCTGGGTAACGGTAGTATGGCTGTATTACAGAATACTCAGTAGAGATTATGGGAAAAGGCAGCAGGAGAACAGCAAGTTCCTGACACTGCGTTATCGTTTTACTTCAAAATGGAATCGGTGGATTCATCCCAAGGGATATACAGCTAAGGGCAGCAGATGGGAGAAATTAAAATATGATCTTGCCCAGAAAAAGGCATATCATATCTATAAATGTCCAGGATGCGGACAGAAGATCAGAATTCCCAGAGGAAAAGGCAAGATTGCCGTCATATGTCCCAAATGTAATACGGAATTTATAAAAAGAAGTTAAAAAAGGTAGCCGATTGGCTACCTTTTTCATGTTCTGAAATTAACCTACAACTTTCTTTACCGCTTCTAATACACGTTCTGCCTGGAAAGGCTTTACAATGAAATCTTTTGCACCGGATTGAATTGCTTCAATAACCATTGCCTGCTGACCCATTGCAGAACACATAATAACCTGAGCGTTAGGATCATTTGCTTTAATTGCTTTAAGGGCCTGGATACCATCCATTTCCGGCATTGTAATATCCATTAATACAAGATCGGGTTTTGCCTCGTTATATTTGTCTACTGCTACCTTGCCATTTTCAGCTTCTGCGGCAACAGTATAACCATTCTTGGATAAAATATCCTTTATCATCATTCTCATAAATGCTGCATCATCGACAATTAAAATATTTTTTGCCATTTTATTTCCTCCTCTGGAATAATTTATAAATAGAATGCGCAAGATCAAACGGGTACAACTGTATAATTGTACTGTCTATCAGATTACCTATTTTCATTTTAAAATTAATTTTCACAAACAGATCATCAGGAATATCATCCGGAAAACGGAACGTGTCAATTTTAACTGATTGAACACTTGGTGGTGAGATCTCAATTTTGCTATCGAACATTTTACTCATTGCGGTTGCAGAACTGGCTGTCATCTGGTTCATCGCCTCGGCTACTGCACTGATATGCAAATCGGTTATTTCACCGGTAGAATATGTTCCTGTACCATCATTTCCCATCATCAGATCAGTAATTATCTTAGCGTCTTCGTCCTTTAATATCAGGATGTTGTTTCCATATAACCCTTGTGTGTATTGAACACGAATCAAAACACATGATTTCTCATAGTCATTTAAGATTTCTGTTTTATGAACAAGGGATACATCAGGTGTTGTAATTGTAATGGGCTGACCAAGCATCATATTCATGGCAGTTGCCGAAGAACCTATTGATATATTGGATATTTCACCAATTACATCAGCTTCTTCTTTTGAAAAATAATCCATATGATGGCTCCTTTTATTCATTTAAAGAATTTGTTGAATACGTCTTCATATCATATTCTACATTTATTTTCTGAATTTGTCTATAAAAGAGTGATATTTTTATTTGAAATTGTTATATAATTAACATAATCACGTTATATAATATAAAAAATAGTTAATACAGATAATTATTATAAATATCAAATGTATTAATTATGTAAAATCTTGAAAAGCGGTTTACAATATCACGAAAAATGTAGTATAACTTAGAGCAGAAGACACTATAGAAATGTCTTGAAAGAATTAGAGTTTTGGAGGAAAGTATGGGAGAGAACGAGTTAAAACAAATATTAAGGGAACATGGTCAGGAGCATATTATAGAAGCATATGATGCACTGGATGAAGCTGGCAAAGAGAAGCTGGCTAATCAGGTAGCCAAGATTGACTGGTCTATGGTCGCAATGGCTGGTCATAAGGAACTTGCCCAAGAAAGAGGTAAACTGGAACCGCTATCTGCATTGGAAGTAAACGAAATCAATGCAAGAAAAGATGAATATGAAGCAAAGGGATTGGAAGCAATCAAAGCAGGTAAAGTAGGTGCCGTATTACTGGCTGGTGGACAGGGAACCAGACTTGGTTCTGATGGACCTAAGGGAAAATACAATATCGGACTGACTAAGGATGTTTACATATTTGAACGTTTGATTCGCAATCTGCAGGATGTGACAGATAAAGCAGGATGCTATGTACCTCTTTATATTATGACCAGCGATAAGAATAATGACGAAACAATTGCATTTTTCAAGGAAAAGTCCTATTTTGGCTATCCTGAGGAATATGTAAAATTCTTTAAGCAGGAAATGGCACCTTCTACAGACTATGATGGTAAATTACTCATGGAAGCTAAGGATTCTCTTTCCTTATCTCCCAATGGTAATGGTGGATGGTTCTATTCCATGTCTGTAACAGGTATTCTGGATGATGTTCATCAAAGAGGTATTGAATGGCTTAATATTTTTGCAGTTGATAATGTACTTCAGAGAATTGCAGACCCTGTATTTGTTGGAGCAACAATTGATTCAGGAAGAGTCAGTGGTGCCAAGGTCGTAAGAAAGGCAGATCCGAATGAAAAGGTAGGTGTATTATGCCTTGAGGATGGCAGACCTTCTATCGTAGAATATTATGAGATGACAGAAGAGATTATCAATTCCAGAGAAGCAAATGGTGAATTATCCTATAATTTTGGTGTTATTCTGAACTATTTGTTCCGTGTTGATAAGCTGGAAGAGATCATGAATGAGAAGATGCCGGTACATGTAGTAGAGAAGAAGATTCCATACATAGACAAAGAGGGCAATTATCATAAACCGGAGACACCTAATGGCTATAAGTTTGAGCTTCTCGTACTGGATATGATTCATTTACTGGATAACTGTCTGTCTTTTGAAGTAGTCAGAAATCATGAATTTGCACCAATCAAGAACAAGACAGGTGTAGACTCTGTAGAAAGCGCACAGGCTCTTTTGAAGGAAAATGGCGTAGAGCTTTAAGGATAAAGAAAGGCATATATTTTATATGATAAAGAACGTAGTATTTGATATCGGCAATGTATTGGTAGATTTTAGATGGCGTGAATTAATGAAAAATCTTAACCTTTCCAAAGAAGCGCAGGATCGATTTGAAACATCAGTATTTGGAAGCTGTTGGTGGCATGATCTGGATCATGGTACGATAGATGAAAAAGATGCTGTTATCAGATTAAGAGAAGATAATATAGAATTCAGAGAAGCTTTTGATCTGGTATGGGAGAACCGTGATAAACTGGTGAAACCATATGATTATGCGGTATCCTGGATAGATTCTTTAAAAGAACAGGGATATCATGTGTATTTGTTGTCTAATTATCCCAGAGATATATTTACATTACATGCCAATGTAGGATCATTTCCGTTTCTTGATCATGTAGATGGCAAGATAGTATCCGGCTTTGTTCAGATGATCAAGCCCGATGCAGATATCTATGAAAAGCTGATAGACACTTATCAGCTCAGTGCATCAGAATGTGTATTCATTGATGACAGAGAAGAAAATGTACAGGGTGCCATTAATGTAGGAATGCAGGGAATAGTATTTAAGACTTACGAACAGGCATCAAATGAGCTTAAACAAATATTAGCAGAATAAATAAGCAAAATGTAACTATTCAGAGCCATGCAGATAAACTTGTTATCCAGTAGAGCTGTGAAACAGCGATTTTGCACATAGGGTTCTGAATAGTTGTTACTGTTCACTCGTACCTCGTTCCAGCAACAATTTATGCACACAAAATCAATTGCATTGATTTTGGCGCATACAAACTCGTGATTTTCATGCATAATCTGCATGAAAACACTTCGCGGCATACTACCTGTGTACAGTAACGAATAGTTACAGTAAAATAAAAAATATGAAAAAAAGAATTGACAATATGGTATAGCTTATGTATAATAAATTTTGCGTCAAGAGAGACGCATAATTAGATATTGGTAGAGGATATTCAGTATCGAGGAGAAATACTCAAGAGGCTGAAGAGGCGCCCCTGCTAAGGGTGTAGGTCGGGTAACCGGCGCGAGGGTTCAAATCCCTCTTTCTCCGTTCTTGTTTATGAAATGTAGAAAAGAAATCTTAGCAACATCAAGATTCTTTTTTTTCGCCCAGCCGAAACTACATAAAAATAAATAAGAAAACATATTGACAGAAATGAAAAAACGTGTTAATATGAAAACCCACTGTGGAAGCAGCGGTTGTGAGAAATAAAAATATTTCAAAAAAGTTCTTGACAAACTTCAAAACGTATGATAAAGTGATGGAGTTGTGTCAAACAAGAACACGCAGAACCTTGACAAATAAACAGTAATGCAACCCTGAAAATTCTATTGAGAAAGTTTCAGAAATGAAACGATAGGATTGTTCAGAGAACAAAACCTTTAA
>MNTL01000003.1 GCA_001916965.1 Roseburia sp. CAG:10041_57 | reverse complement strand
TTTAGTACCACAAGACAAAAAACAAGCTCGCAAATGCCCATTTTACTAGGCTTTGCGAGCTTTTGAAAATTATTCAAACTCAATCGTTCCAGGTGGCTTACTCGTCAGATCATAGAATACTCGATTGACTCCTCTCACCTCGTTTATAATCCTGCTCATAACTGTCTGCAGCACTTCAAATGGAATTTCTGCTGCTTCTGCTGTCATGAAGTCTACTGTGTTGACTGCGCGCAGTGCAACGGCGTAGTCGTAGGTTCTCTCATCACCCATGACACCTACTGAACGCATATTGGTCAGGGCTGCGAAGTACTGTCCAATGCTTCTGTCAAGTCCTGCCTTTGCAATTTCCTCACGGTAGATTGCATCTGCATCTTGTACGATACGTACCTTCTCAGCAGTTACTTCACCAATGATACGGATGCCAAGTCCCGGTCCTGGGAAAGGCTGGCGGAATACAAGTTTCTCAGGAATACCAAGTTCCAGACCTGCCTTACGTACCTCATCCTTGAAGAGATTACGCAGTGGCTCGATGATTTCCTTGAAATCTACGTAGTCAGGAAGTCCGCCTACATTGTGGTGGGACTTGATAACTGCGGATTCTCCACCCAGTCCGCTTTCTACAACATCGGGATAGATAGTTCCCTGTGCCAGAAAGTCTACCGCACCAATCTTCTTTGCTTCTTCTTCAAATACACGAATGAACTCTTCACCAATAATCTTACGCTTGCGCTCTGGTTCTGTAACTCCTGCAAGCTTGTTATAATATCTCTCCTGCGCATTGACACGGATAAAGTTCAGGTCGAACTGACCCTTGTCGCCAAATACAGCCTCTACCTCATCACCTTCATCTTTACGCAGTAAGCCATGATCTACGAATACACAGGTAAGCTGCTTGCCGATTGCTCTGGAGAGCAGACCTGCTGCCACTGAGGAATCTACACCGCCGGATAAAGCCAGCAATACTTTGCCATCGCCTACTTTTTCACGGATATCACGGATTGTATTCTCTACAAAGGAATCCATTCTCCATGTTCCGGCACAGCCACAGACACCCCTTACGAAATTATGGAGCATCTTCGTACCTTCCTGTGTATGGAGTACTTCAGGATGGAACTGGATTGCAAAGAGCTTCTTGTCACAGTTCTCTGCTGCCGCTACGGGACAATCTGCTGTATGTGCAGAGATTCTAAAGCCCGGTGCTGTCTTGGAAATATAATCAAAATGGCTCATCCAGCAGATTGTCGTGGATGCAACATCTCCAAATAAGGGAGAAGTCTTATCTACCATAACTTCTGTCTTACCATATTCTCTGACAGGTGCTTTCTCTACCTTTCCTCCCAGTACATGCATCATAAGCTGTGCGCCGTAGCACAAGCCAAGTACAGGGATTCCCAGTTCGAACAGCTCTCTGGTATAGGTCGGAGAGTCTGCTTCGTAACAACTGTTTGGTCCTCCGGTAAGGATGATTCCCTTGGGATTCATTGCCTTAATCTGCTCAATGCCAGTCCGGTAGGAGTATATTTCACAGTAAACATTGCATTCTCTGACACGCCTTGCAACGAGCTGGTTGTACTGGCCGCCAAAATCAATGACGATTACCTTTTCCTGATCCATTCTTTCTCCTCATTTCTGTGCTGCCATACTATTTACCCTGCGGAATCATACCGCAGCACAGGCATAAAACCGCATATCTATTCCAAAGTATATTATACCTTCTACCCAATTACAAGCAAATATTTTACAAGTATCAGAACAGCAGACTTTGCTGTCCGATCACTTCTATCTGGGAAGTTACCATGACCTCCTCTTCAATACCTCTTGTATGTTCTCCACGCAGATACTGCATGCCTCCTCTTAATCCCGCTGTCACAAGATTCAACACATAGATATTGTCGAATCGGCTATAGATAGAATCTCCTCCAAGTCCGGAAAGACATATCAGCTGTGTGTCTGTTTTCTTGGCCATATCCATGAGCGGTTTCAGCAGATGGGCTGCATTAGTCTGTGCAAATGGGTTATCCATGACCAGAACCTTACCTTCTTTCTTATCTGCGAAAATATCCGTGTCGTCCCTACGCATATAATGCAGCAGACTGGATAGAATGACAAAAGCCGACAGGAATCCTTCACCGCCTGAATTCTTGGCAACTTCTGCCCATGTGATTGGATATTCCCTTTGCTCCTCAATCTTGTAAAGCTTAATCTGGATATTACTAATTCCGACAGTCGCGTCATAAATATTCTTTGTAGTGATGCGTGTTCCTATATATTCTGCCGAATTCTCATTCTTTTCATAGATTTCCACACCCTTTTGAGTCAGCTCACTGATAAGATCATCCAGTCTCTGATGATATAATCCTTCATTTTCTTCCCATTCAGGCATTTGCAGACGAAGCATTTTTATAGGACGTTCCCTGATCGTTATCGTGGAATTATTATCTATCTTACCCATGTTGCTGTGTACATCTTTTACATAATCCTCCAACAGACCTACAATCCTCTTCTTCTCCTCGCCTATGATTGATATATCTACTTCCAGTTTTGCCAGCTGGCTTTCATAGGATTGGAGTGTAGTCGTAAGCTGTGCAAGCAGCAAATGGGCTGATTGTGACACAGACATCATGGCATCCAGTGGTTTCCTGTAGAAATCATCCTGATACTTTTCCTTACATAATAATATCTTCAGGATTTTTTCTGCTTTATCCCGTCTGTTCTTACCTTCCTCACAGCTATGCCTGTAATCGCGCCGGATCATACCCGCATACTCTCTCAGACATTTGGAATCCATCTGCGCAATATCTTCCTCCCATTGGATTTCTTCCTTCTGTATGAAATCATCATATTCTGTAAAGGATGCTATATTCTCCTGTACACTTGTCAGTTTCTTTTCCGTAAGCTTCAGGGCACGTTCTGTTTCCTTTATCTGGTAGAGAAGCTGGTTTCTTCTTCCATCAAAGTCAATTGTACGTATTTCTTCTTTGGGTAATATCTCTTCTTTACCACATTGCTCCAGCATCAGCTTATTCTTATCATCTATTTTACTGCTGATGATACCAATCTGCTTATCCTGTTCATTCCACTGGGCTTCTTTGAATTTATACTGCTTCTTCCGTTCTGCAAGCACACTTTCCTGGTGCATTTCTTCTTTTTCATCATAATACAGTTCTTTCCAGTCATCTTCTTTGAGAAGAAATTTGTGCTGTAATCTGGCCAGTTCCTCTTTCGCCCTGTTCAAACTGCCGTTCGTTTTCTGCAGTTGATGCTCCAGATCCTGTAATTGAAAAGACATCTTCGTTGTAATGGCTTCGTATCTGGCTTCCATCTCAGACACCGGCCTATTCTGTCCTTCCAGGGCAATTGGCTCATACTCCTGATACAGAATATACTTCTTCTGTATATTTTCAGTCTGTGCTTTTAATTCCCGCTGTCTGCTTTCCAGTGTCCTCTGCTGTTCACGGTACTTTTCCAGTAAATCCTGCGCCTGCTTTTTATTATCTTCATATTTTGTCTTTTCTTTTCGATTCTTTTCAAGAGTGTCGTGCTTCTCCAGATATGAATCATATTCCCGGCAGAAATAGTCAAAATCTGATGCCCTTCTCTGGTTCCACTCCATGCATTGTTTCTCTTTCAGAATAATCTGTACAAGCTCACTCCTCTTTTGTTCCAGCCTGTCCATTTCTTCTTTATCGTGGATAATCTGATTGTCGATTTCTGATATTTCCTGCTCCGTATCCGTAATCTGCTGACGATTCTTCTCTACTTTCTCTTTTGTGATACTTTGCCGTTCCAGCATCTGCTTTCTGTCGAGTGCATCCTTATACTCAGTCTTTTTATTCTCCAGCTGCTTCTGCTTTTTGGTCATCTCTGATTCTTTGTTCTTGATCAAAACACGTAAAGCATCTTCATCCAGTAATTTCTCATTGAACCATAAATAGAAGCTTATCCCCGATAATTGGACCATACTTGTTGGCTCTTGTGCCAATGTCCGCTCCAGTTCTTCTCTTGGAATGATAGGAATGGGAAAGGACGTACAGATATCCTGTCCATGTAACTCAAGCTGCTTCATTTCCTGCCTTGGAAGAATCAATGCATATGGTATAAAAGGCTGCCTTCTGACAAGCTCTGTATTCTCTTCTACAGAATATCCATTCTTCTCCAGCCAATTCATTCCATACACCGGATGCAGCTCCAGCCGGGTAAGTAATTCCTGAAAATCTTTTGGTAGTTCCAGTATTTCACCTGATGTCAGTTTTTTCCATTCTCTTTCCAGCAGATTATGCTCTTTCTCCAGTTCTGCACGTACTCTGTCACATTCTGCGATCTTACGGTCTGCTGCTTCCATGATTTTCCCATCATTCCATAAATACGTATCATCCAGCTCAAGATACTGCATCATGACCTGTCTTTCCCTGATCTGTCTGCTATATTCTTCCCCTTGTTCCGTAAGAGTCCGCAGTTCATATTCTTTCTGCATCTTCTGGTTATTTCTGTCCTGCAGGTTTCTTTGCATTGATTTTACTTTTTCTTCCGTTTCTTCCTGCTGACGTTTATGCTGCATATTGTTTCTATGCAGCTGCTCCTGCTCCTGCACATACTGTTCTTTTTTGATCTGAAGCATTCCCGGTTCGTATGTACCAATGATATTTCTTACAAAATGCTCCTGATAATCTCTGTTGAATACCTCTTCCTGCCGGTCAAAGGATGACAGTCTTTCCTGGTCTTTGGCTATTTCAGCGATTAACTCCTCTATTCTGGTCTGATATTCGCATTCCTTTTCTATCATCTCCTGCTGTCTGCCAAGGTTGCTGTCATATTCCCTTTGGATCTGTTCAGCATTTTGCCCTGCTTTGCGGAACTTGTCCCCATAATGAGTATGCAGATATCCACCCAGTTTTTTTCTTTCAGGCTCATACTCCTTCTCGTTTTCACGATAAACTGCAATCTTTTCCACAAGCAGTTCGTTATCTCTGGTATATTCATCCACAATTTTCTGCTGTTTTGCACAGGCATAGCTGTGGATAAGCTTCTCAACATACTCTGTCTCCAGTTCCAATTCATTCATTTCCATGGAAATCATATCTCTGTTACCGGTATGATACTTCTTCTGCTCCATCAGTTCATATATTTCCATGGACAATTTTTCATACATGATGTGCGCCAGTTGTTCTTCCATCCCTGCCCTTTGCTGCTCCTGCTCTGACTGCCGTGCCACCGTGTCCTTTTCAATCTGCGCAAGCACACTTCTAAAGGCTGCTATACGGTTCTCCATAGCATGGATCTGCTTTTCTGCAATCTCATACGCTTCACCATACTGCTGTAGTTCTTTCATATCTGTCTGGAATTCCAGAATAGTATCTCTCCGCTCTATTTTTGATTTATTATCTTTATAACTGATAATATATTTCTCCACGATTGACTGAAATTCCTTCATGCGGTCTTTTTCACGGTTCAGCTTGCTCTCTATCGAATCCAGAAACCATTTTTCAATCAGTTCTTTCTCATTCTTACAATCAGAAAAAAGCTCAGACAGACCTGATTCTTTCAGATTTACCTTACGGATGATCGTTTCCCATTCCTTATAATAAATCTGATACTCTGCCAGCTTATCAAAATATTGTCTGGATTGAGCATAATTATTCATATCGTAATAATAGAATTTCTTACTGCGGTCCTTCTTATAGCCTTCAAATAACTGTCTGCAAAATCCATAATTTTTAAGAACAATTTCCTTTTTTCCTTTTTCTACAACCGGTAAATGATAAATATCCTCTTCACATCTTGTTGTATATTCACTGATAAAATTTACAATTTCCAAAGGTTCTGAAGACTGTTCTTCCATAATCTGGCTTTTTCTTACCATCATTCCAGTCAACACATAACCTGCTCCACCGTCCAGCTTCCATTCAACCATAATGAAAGTAGGCTTGGATGACGTAAAATAGCTTTCAAAAGGTCTGTCTTTTGTCTTTCTATACTGCTTATGCACAAACGGGGCTGTCATCATCTGTACCAATACAGATTTGCCACCCCCATTCCGAAGGGACAGGAGTGTACTTCTTCCTCCCATTTGAAAGGTCTCATCACTGATCCTGATCGCATTATTATTATAATTAAGATTGATAAAACGGACTGCGTTGACTTTACTCATGCTCCAATACCTTTCTGACTCTCTGATAATTATTCTGGTTTAAAAGATTCCAATCCATCAGATTATCCAGCTTCTTACTTGTTTTTACCATCTCATCCTCTTCCACATACTCAATCAGCCCCTGCTTCTCAAGAAAAGTCAATATAGAATAGAGAAAGCCTTCTTTGGTGGTCTTAGCCCTTGAGCCTTTATCATCTGACCGGAGTGCCTCATATGCTTCCAACATATTTCTGAAGGCAATTCCCTTCTGCTCCTCTTCTTCCTCCGAGGTATTCTCTACACCCTCCTTAAGTCTGGCAGAGATACAGTTCTGCAATTCTCCTACCCGGATATACTCTCTTGACCTGCTGCTGCTTCCCTGTCCATCATAAAATTCCACAAGCAATGTCAGGATCACGAACTGTGATAAGTAGAAATCCTTGTCTGTAGCTGCTGATTTACACAATGTCTCCTTTAACTTCGCTTTGGAAAATCCCAGAAAAACATTTTCTTCCTTCGGGATCAGATAAATCACATCCCCATATCTTTCCACTGCGCTTTCTGCTTCCGCTGCCTGGGATTTTACAAGATTCTGTACCGCCTCTTCCTCTGTATAAGCCCGGTATAGTCTTTCTTCCTCTTCTTCACGCAGTTCAAAATGCTCTAACAGATAATAGAAAATCTGCTGGCTTAACCTGATTTCTTCAATTTCGTATGCCATCTTTGCCCACCTATTCTCCAATTTCCAATGCTACATTGGAACAACGTACTGTTTTTCCATCACCGGTCTCATTCCTGATATTTCTAAACTCCACTACACCACCATCTTCAAGCCTGTATATATCTATCTGATGGATGTGCTTCCTTCTTTCATCCTTATCCACTAACTCCAATATCATCTCATTTAGCTGGAAATCCAATGTTTCCTCTGCAATATACTCGCTCTTTTCCTTACGCAGCGCATCTATATCAATATGACGGCTTTTTATCAGCTCTACCATGATTTCTTTAAATATATCTATATCGGGAATTAACGTGTTCTGTTCTTCTCTGCCAAGAGACGATGCCATCTCCTGCAGCGTAATTTTGCCTTTTTCCATCATTTTATCCAGTACAAACCCAAGACTGTTCTCATACTGCATAAGGCGTTTGCGCTTTCTTGCTGCATATTCTTCCTGCCATTGGTCTTCATCAAAGTCCAGTACTTCTTCCTCTTCTTCCTGCTGCTTCTTCCTGATTGGACGCTGAAGCTGTGTCGCTTTCTGCAGATTATAAATTTTATCCGGAGCCTGATGAAATAACGGTCTTAAAAATATATCTATATTATCCAATCCGGAAGCATCCTGTAATACCTTATCATAGAGATCTGTCCTTAATGAAAATCTCTGGATCAATGACATTTGCGACAACAGTTCCAGTTCTTTTTCATAAAGGATTTTCAGGTCAAAATGCGAATTCAGGATTTTCTGGTGCTCATCGATACCACGGTTAAGATAGCTTTCAATGATTCTGAGATTCTCCAGATTCTCCTCCTCCTGTGCAGATAACTTCCTTACATTGATATTCTGTTCTTCCAGTTCTTTGGCTCTTTTCCTTACAGTCTCCCTATAGCTTTGGAACTTCTGCTTTGTCATATCAATAGATTCCATATTTTCACCAAGAAGCTGCTCATAGTCCGAAACAGAATAGCTTAATGCATTTCTACGCACACGCAGCATGGCATCCTGGATCTTCTGGAGCTGTATCCTCAAGAGGTTAAATACATTTTTAATCTCATCGACTGCCTTGTCGTAGCTTTGCTTCTCCAGATGCATTTTGAATATCATCTCATGAATTGTCAGCTTCATATTGTTCTCGATTTCCAGCGTGGAAAGCAGCAGATTATAACCGTCCTCCGTCAAACGGTAGGATGTCCTTTTTACATCCGAATCCAGATATACGATTTCATTTGACACATAACTGATATTCATGATTTTATATGCTCTCTGCTCAAAATCATATCCGTCAAAATACATTGCCTTTCCTTCATTTGACAGAATTACATTAATAATGAAATCTCCCAGCTTTCTGCAATCGTCAAAAGACATCCATGTATTAAAATACGTCATATTAAGGTAATCCAGATATGCCCCCATATCATCCATGGTACATTTTTCCTCTTTTAAGGACTGCTCCATGATATACAGCATGAGGGCAAATATAATATTGATCTGTTCATCTGTTTTCAGGATTCCGTATTGTTTCCATGTCTGCTTCTGGCTGCTGTTCTGCAGCACTAACGCATACATTCCCACATGCTTCATTCGTTTGGGGAACTGTTTCAGAAATTCATATTGCATTGTTAAAATCCTCACCATTTAAGATTTCCTGTGGAATATATCTGTTCTTTGCCAAAATACCATTTATATACTGTCTATCCTGCATGGAAAAGTATTCCAGGAATTTCATCCCGATATTGTGATTCTGCTTCTCCTTCATATGAGGTAAACGCTCCTGCCCCCTCAGTGCTGCCTTATGCAGCATTGCATGATATCCCGGTACAAAAGGTTCTATGATACAAAAGTCCAGAAAATTATCAGCCAGTTTCTCATAGATCATGATACCTTCATAATCTAAGTCCCCAAAGTACAGCAATCTGTTCGCTTCGTTTTTCATATAAGGTTCACAGCACAATGTAAAA
The DNA here is from genome assembly GCA_001916965.1 of Roseburia sp. CAG:10041_57. Lineage (GTDB taxonomy): Bacteria > Bacillota > Clostridia > Lachnospirales > Lachnospiraceae > COE1. The sequence goes on along the minus strand of MNTL01000003.1, from coordinate 152,533 downwards.
TCCTGGAAAGAGCGCAGAATACCCTTACCGGCACCATATATAACTGTTCCGATAGTGATTCCAAGTATTTTGTTTTTTCCTGCAAGCAGATTCCTTCTTATACTGTAAAAGGTATCTTTATTTTCTACAAGCAGAATATTCTGCGGAATTTCCTTTGTATCCGTATAATAAGCCAAAGGTTCCGATGTCTCATAGAGATTGAACATTTCCAGGGGAATACCACACCGCTTCAGTATTTTTCTGCCCTGTTCTTCTTTCAGGAATTTCTCTCTATGCCAGATATCATAGCTTCTCTCGTTCAAAGACATGGGGAACTCCAGCAGGCATTTATGTTCCCTTAGATATTGATCCAATAGCATAAGCCATTCCCGGTCTTCACGATACTGCTGTAGATGTTTCATATAATATCCTGTGGCAATAGCAGGCACATATTGATAGGAAAGCTCCTCTACCAATTCATCTTCGTCTCCCCTTGCCTGTTCTATCAGCCAGTACTCCCTGTATAATACAGGTTTTTTACCGTTTTTACCAGATGCTTTAACCGGTTTTATCTCTCCAAGTTCAATTCTATGCAAAACAGCCTCATACAGTTGTTGATAATCCTGAGGGTGCAATGCATGTTCCAGATCATCCAGACTTATTCTTTTCATATCAATCTCCATTTTTATATCTATCATATACCTTATTTTAACATGGACTTTTTAAAATACAATTTATTTTATTGCATGTGTATTGTTGTCACTTTTTACCATACTATGTTATAATATTAACAGTTTTTTTGTGAAATGTACCATTACAATTTGTTTTTTATTATATTAATTTCACAGCTTAAAAATAAAATATACGAGGAGGTTTTCCATTATGAGCAACTTACATAAAGGCTTTGTATTTACCAATGAGAACTGTATCGGTTGTAACAAATGTATCTCTGTCTGTCCCGTCATTACAGCAAACCGCGCAGTAGGAAAAGACGGTCGCACTGTTATTGAGGTCGATGGGGATAAATGCATCGGTTGTGGTGCCTGCTTTGATGCCTGCGAACACAATGCCAGAAGTTATTATGATGACACAGAAGCATTCTTTGCTGATCTGGCAAAAGGTCAGAAAATATCTCTTCTGATTGCCCCGGCTTTTGCCGCCAACTATCCAAATGAATACAAGAGTATCCTTGGCGGGCTTAAAAAAATGGGTGTGAACCGTATCCTCAGTGTAAGCTTCGGTGCGGATATTACTACCTGGGCGTACATCCGCTACATTACAGAACACAACTTTACCGGCGGTATCTCTCAGCCATGTCCAGCTGTTGTCAACTACATAGAGCATTATATTCCTGAACTGCTTCCCAAGCTGATGCCTGTACAGTCTCCTCTGATGTGTGCAGCAATCTATCTTCGTAAATATATGAACGTTCAGGATAAGCTGGCTTTTATCAGCCCCTGTATTGCCAAGAAATCCGAAATCGATGATCCAAATAATAACGGCTACGTAAACTACAATGTAACCTTTGACCATCTTATGAACTATGCACGCACCCATCACATCAAGGGTGATCCTGTCGGCACAGAAATCGAATATGGTCTTGGTTCCATCTACCCAATGCCTGGTGGTTTAAAGGAAAATGTCTACTGGTTCTGCGGAGAAGATCTGTTCATCCGCCAGATTGAGGGTGAGAAACATGTATATCATTTTCTGGATGACTATGCCAAACGTGTATCTTCCAATAAGGAGCTGCCTTTTATGGTAGATGCACTCAACTGTGCACAGGGGTGTCTCTACGGTACAGGAATAGAGCCACAGAAATCTGCTAATGACGATATTCTCTACGAGATTCAGCGTATCAAGGCTTCTTCCAAGAAGAAAAAGGCAGGAAGTCCCTGGAAAGAGAACAGCTCCCACAAGCAGCGTCTGGCAGCACTGAACCGACAGTTCAGACAGCTTAATCCCAACGATTTTGCCCGCAAATATACAGACCTGTCTGCCGGCAACGTGATTCAGCGTCCTAATACGCAGGAACTGGAAGCTATCTTCCAGTCCTTAAACAAAAATAGTGCCGAGCAGCGCAAGATTAACTGTAGCGCCTGTGGTTACTCTACCTGTCAGGATATGGCATGTGCAATTCACAACAGCTGCAATGTTCCATCGAACTGTATTCATTATGTAAAAGACACTGTAGAGCAGGAAAAGGCACAGTTACAGGTACTTTCTTCTGAAATGGAAGCTGCCAACAAGGAAATATCCGATAAAAATACTGCAATCGGCGAAATGGTTTCCGATGCCGAGAAACAGTTCACTACTCTGAACCAGTCTATCACTGAAATGGTAAATGGTAATAACAGTAATGCAGAAGAAAGCAGTAATATCAGCAGTCACATGGCTGACGTTGTCAACTTCTGTAACAGTATGCAGGATTCTTTCCATATGATCAGTGACCTCTTACTGCAATTAGAGGATAATAACAACAGTATTACCCAGGTGGCGAACCGTACCAATCTGCTCTCCCTGAATGCTTCCATCGAGGCTGCCAGAGCTGGCGAAGCTGGTAAGGGCTTTGCTGTCGTAGCTGATGAAATCAAGCATTTAAGTGAGACCAGTAAAGATACTGCACTGGATAGCAATAAGAATAAAGATGCGATTGTTCAGGCCATTGAACACCTTACAACAGAGGCAGATCACTTAATGGAGATCGTAGATGATGTCAATGGCAGAATCAGCAATCTCGCTGCCAGCACAGAAGAGATTGCCGCTTCTGCAAGCATGATTGGTGAAGTGTCTGATGAATTGAAGAATAAATTTGAAAAATTAAATAACTTATAAACAGGTAAGAAATAAGCCAGCCCTTTCGGACTGGCTCAACTTATATTATTCTTTTACTGCTCCGGCAGAAACTCCGGTCACAAGGAAATTAGACAATGCAAAGTACAGAATTACAATAGGTACTGCAATAAAAACAGACCCTGCTGCAAATCTAGTAAACTGTGTTTCATCCAGATGCATCAGTCCTACTGCCACCGTCCACAGATCTTTGTTCTTTAATAACAGGTTAGGCAGGATAAAGTCACTCCAGGGCCATGCAAACTGCGTAAGCGCCGTATATACAATGATCGGTTTGGACAGCGGTAAGGTTACACTGCAAAACACTCTCATATTAGTCGCACCATCCATTCTGGCTGCCTCATAAATAGAATTGGATATCGTATCGAAATACCCCTTCTGGACCAGATAACCCATAGGCGCTCCTGCCGCATAGATGAAGATCAGACTCCACAGACGGTTTATAAGATTGAAATTCACCATCAGCAGATAAACTGCCGTCATTCCCATAAAGCTCGGAAACATGGACAATACCAGTGCTGACTTCATGAATGCCTTCTTGCCAGCAAACTGAAACCTGCTTATTGTATATGCAGTCAGGATGACCAGTACTGTACCGATCAGACTGGAGAATACCGCAACAAAAAGTGTATTTTTCAGCCACCGGGGATAATCATACATGCTGGTATCCATAAAAAGCCTGCGATATCCCGCCAGACTGAAACTGTCCGGGAAGAATCCACCTATATCATAGATAGAGCCGCTCCTGGAAAAGGATGCCATAATAAGCCATAACACAGGAAAGAAAAACACGGCACATACTGCGATCAGTACAATATGCGTCACAATGGTATCTGCTTTTTTATGGCGGGTTGCATGTGTTGAATGATTCATCTAAACGTGTCCTCCTTCCTGTATGCAGAGCTTCTGACATACACAGTCAGTGAAATTACAGAGGTAATGATAAAGATGATCAGGCTTACTGCTGCTCCGATTCCATAATAATTATTGTCAATCGACAGATTATACAGCCAGTTGATCAGCAGATCCGTATCACTTGCGAGGAAATAGCCATCCATATACAGACCACCTCTGAGGAAGTAAAATACACCGAAATTGTTAAAATTTCCGATGAAGCTCGTAATAAGCACCGGCGTGGTGGAAAAGATAACAAATGGCAGCGTAATTTTAATGAACTGTTTCCATTTAGTAGCTCCATCAATGCTGGCTGCTTCATACAAATCTGTGTTCATATTGGATAAAATACCTGTTGCCAGTAACATAGAGGTGGGAATGCTGATCCAGGCATTGACGAACAGACCAATCAGTTTGGCTTTGATTCCTGCATCAATATCCAGAAATCCTACTGCGCTGCCCCCTGCTGATGTGATGTAATAATTGATTGGTCCTCCGTAAGAGAACATGAACTTAAATGCCAGCAGGGTAATAAATCCCGGTACTGCATAAGCAAGGATGGGAAATGCCCGCCAGAACTTTTTGCCTTTCACACACTCCTTGTTCAGCAGCAGTGCAAGCCCCAGTCCACCAAAATAATTCAGGAAAGTGGAAGCAACCGCCCATATCAGGTTCCATCCCAGTATTTTGAAAAAGGTGTTCTTGATATCAGAAAGTGCCAGTATCTTGGTGAAATTACCTATCCCGATCCAGTCAACCAGTTTGGGAGGGACGATATCTCCTCCATAATTGGTAAATGCAATGAGAATCATGAATACTATGGGAATCACCTGAAAAACCAGAACCCCCGCAACAGGCAACGCCAGTGCCACAATGTAGAATTTCCTGTCGAGAAAAATACTGACAGCTTTACCAAAGGCAGGAAGTTCCTTGCCCATATGTACTTTTTTATCACATTCTACTATGTCCTTTACATTGGAACGGTACACCAGAACCACTGCTATCATCACCATAAAAGAAAACAGTCCACGCAAAAGCATAATGACTGAATCATCGCCCTGTGTTCCAAGCCATGGATCTGCTTCTACAGTTCCCAATGTAAAAAAGCCGATCACATCTGACACTCCTGTCAGTATAAAGTATAGAATTGCTGCAATCAGCACCGCCAGATATAGAAAGCCCTTGATCCACTGATGATACATGAGCTGTCCTGTTCCCATCACGATCATGGAAGCCTTGACTTGAACTGACATATGTGTCATTTTATTCTTACTTTTCATTTCGCTCCTCATTTCCGTACTTACTATTCCGAAAGTGTATATACTGCATCATAAATATTTTTATTTACTGTCTGCAGGGCTGCCAGCACATCAGCCTCACTGCTGTACTTCTGTGTTTCACCATTCCTGCTTCGGTAGGCATCCTTTGCCATATCTCCCATTAAGGTCTGAGCAGGTACCCATATCTGATCAACTGCCTTAACAGATGGCATCAGATAGATTCTGCCCTCTGACAGGCTTTTGAATATTGTATCTGCCGTATCTCCACATTGGCTGGCTGCATCAGAACGGGCAGGCGCAATTCCAAGCATATTCGCTCTTTGCAGGATCATATCATAACTGGTTGCAAAATTAACAAATGCAATACAGGCTTCCCGGTTCTTCGTATAGGAACTGATTCCATAACCATTCACACCACCCATGACAACTGTATCGACCCAGTCAGAGTCCTTCATCTGGGCAGAATCCCTGCTCAAGTCTCCATCGGCTGGCATTTTAGACGGCAGCTCGATCATTTTCAGGTTATTTTTTGCCTCTTTTTGTGCTTCTTCCTTTGACATTCCTTCTTTTTCATAATGAAGTGCCAGTTTCTCTATAAAAAGGCTGTAGGTGTCAGGCGTAGAAACAGTACAGAAATAACTTCCATCAGCAAGCTTTTCATAGCGGTTCAAAGTGATCGTATCATCAATGCAACCTTCATTCATAAGCCCTGCCATCTGCTTAAGCGCCTGCATTCCCAGAACAGTATCATTCGCCGCAAAACCGATATCCTGTGTATTAAGCGTTCCATCCTCATCCTGTCCGAATACATATCCTCCATAGGAGAAGACAAACTCTGATGACAGATACAGGTTATTTAATGATGCCATGAATCCATACTGACTGTCCTTTCCGGCACTCTCATCTTCTTCCCGAAGCTGTCTGGAATATGCATACAGGTCATTCCAGTTCTCAAAAAAGTCAGCAACACCATTTCCATCCTTATCCCAGTTGCTCTGCCAGTCATCCGGCATTTGGTCTTCCCTGTAAAAGAGCATTGGTTCCTGAATATTGACCGGGATTCCACAATAGTAGGTATTACCGTCTTTTACCATGGAAAAGGCATCCCATGCCTGCTGTGGAACCGTTTCATAGCAATCATAATCTTCGATATTCAATGCCAAAATATGCTTATCCTCCGCATAGGTCATAAGCTTGTCATTTGCCTGATACAGTACATCGGGGCCATATCCATAAGGTCCATTTGCCGCCAGATCTGTGTATTCGTCCATGTTGGCATCTACTGCCTGTATTCCCTGATCTGCATATGCTTCATTAAAAGCTGACAACAGCGCATCCAGATATCCTTCTGACTTGGCTGTATCATTCTCCAGAATATGTAATACTACCGTTTCACCCTCTTTTGCGTCTGTCTGCTGTACTGTGGTCTGATCAGAATCTGCACCGCATGCACATAGACCGGATGCCAATACCAGCATCATTGTCATCGTTGCCGTTTTCTTCATTGCTCTACCTCTTTTCTTCATCCTTCTATTACAATACCTTTATTTGACTGCCATCTGCAAGCTCTTTTACCACCATATAACTTCTCTTCTGTATCTCCTGTCCTCCAAGAACGGCGCGCGCATCCGTATTATTGATATATAAATGCAGCTTCTCAGACGACATATGCTGCGTCAATATAAATACGCCTTTCTCCTGCCTGATATCGGTACTGATTTTCTGATGGGCATATTCCTTTCTTAACTGTGCCAGACGACTCAGTAATTCATAAATATCCGCATACTCACCCTGTCTGTCCGTCCGGCTCCAGTCCATGCATCTTCTGCTGTCAGGGTCATAGCCGCCAGGAGTCAGTATCTCCGTTCCATAATAAATGCATGGAACACCCGGGAAAAGATAAAGCAGACACAATGCCGCCTTCATCTGGAATCTCTTTCCACCTACTTCACTGATGAATCTGTGTGTATCATGACTGTCCAGAAGATTGAGCATCATTGCATTTACCGTATCTGTATTTCTCATTAACAGGTCATTGAGCTTCCATGCAAAATGTCTGGCATCCATACTCTCCTGTGCAAAATAATCCAGACACGCCTTGGTAAACGCATAATTCATAATACTATCATACTGATCTCCCCTCAGGTTAGAATATGCATTATGCCAGTTTTCTCCGATAATAACAGCATTTTTATTGCAGCCCTTGATTGCCTTTCTAAATGCTCTCCAGAAATCATGGCTGACCTCATCAGATACATCCAGTCTCCAGCCATCTATTCCATATTCTTTAAGATAATGACAGCCGATTCCGATAAGATACTCCTGCACTCTGGGATTGGAGGTATTAAGCTTGGGCATATAATCACAGGAAGCAAATGTTTCATAATTATATCCATGCTCATTTCTCTCAACCCTGTCTCCATGAATGAAGAACCAGTCATAATATTTTGATTCTCTGCCTTTTGCAATTACATCCTGAAACTGCATCATCCTGTCACTGCAATGATTGAACACCGCATCCAGGACTACATGCATGCCCCGCCTGTGTGCTTCCTCCACAAGTGTTTTCAGATCCTGTGCCGTGCCAAATTCAGGATCGATGGCATAATAATCACTGATATCATATTTATGATTGGAAATCGAGCGAAATACAGGCGTAAGATAAAGTGCACTGCATCCAAAGGACATAATATAATCCAGTTTCTCTGTAATTCCCCTCAAATCTCCCCCTGCAAAGGAAAAAGGCGTGGGAATATCTCCCCAACGGCAGTTAATATACGAGGTATCTTTCTCCTTATCTCCCATATAGAATCGGTCTACAAATATCTGATAAAAGACAGCCTCTTTCATCCAGTCTACTTCTTCCATAATATCCGCCCGGTTAATATAAGGGTATTGAAAGAAATTATAGAAGCCCTTCGTATAGTCATAATCTCTGGTAATGCCATCCTCTGAGAAAAAGCAGCTCTCGTATCCATCATTGACATAGAATACATATGCCAGTCTCGTATCCTCCAACTGTAGACGTATCGTATAGTAATCAAACAGTTCACTGCTGTATGCCCTGTTCATACGCGCCCTCTTCTGTGTCATGCCAAAGACATATTTGCTTTCATATATAAGCTCTACCCATTTCATATCATCTCTTGCCGTCTGCAAACGGATCTCTATTTCATTCTCCGATATGGGAAAACAAAAGGAAGAGTCCATGATATGCTGCATTGCGTATCTGTTCATGTTCCTGTTATCCTTTCATCCTATTGTGCCAACGGATCTGAATTACGCACAACTGTTACAGTATCCAGTGCGGGATTATCCGGGTTGGTGGTAAGCGTGATCGTATAATTACCATCTACCAGAACATTGACATTTGCTGTATTGGCGGAATCACCCAGACTGCCTCCACTTTCCATCTGTGTCTCATCCAACTGAGTGAAACATCCATATCCTTTCTGTCCACTCCAGTTCCAGTCGGGAATGACCTGAAACTGATCTCCAGCATACAGATCCAGTGTAATGGCAAATTCATTTACCTGATTACCGGTTGAGTTTAATCTGAACTTTTCACGATCTGCTTCTGCCACATCACTTCCAGCCCAGTTATTATCCTTTAGGATTCCAGTCTGGGAAGTTCCCGCTACATACCACTTACGCGTATCTGCTGCCACTTCCTTTGCCTCAAAGCTTCCAAATAACGTAGTATTTTCGTCGAAGGTATCCTGAGTCAGATCTTTCTTACTGCTTTCAAGGAATCCCGGTGTCTCATACCAGCCAAGGAATGCAGCCCCGTCATCCTTTTCATACGCTTCATATGCATCAGACTCTATGATTTCTCCTGCCAAAGTCTGCACCGTTCCCAGAGTTTCCTCCCCCTTCATAAAAGTTACCGTAATTTCCTGCGCCTGCTGTGTCTGCACTGCATCTACAGCAGAAGCCTCTTCGGATGTCTGTTTGCTGCCGCATCCACATAATGCTGCTATCATCCCAATTGTTATCCACATTATTTTGGTCTTTTTCTTTCTCTGCGCTTTCATGATCTTCACCTTACCTTTCAGTCATTTACAAATACTGCCTTTTTTGCTGCTTAACCGTTTAACTTAAGTGGTTAAGTCGATAGTAGCACAGGAAACTTTTTATGTCAATATCATGTTGACTTTTTTTTCGTCCGTCTGTAAGATACACTTATACGGTTCAATGAACGTGTATCGAAAACATAAAGGAGTCAAAAGTCTGTATGGAGAAAAAAGTGACCGTAAGAGATGTTGCCAGAGAAGCCGGCGTTTCCGTTGCAACTGTGTCCTATATCATGAATAACCGGACAGATATGAAAATCAGTGAAGAAACAAGAAAAAAGGTATTGCAGATCGCTAATCTGCTCAATTACAGACCAAGCCAGGCTGCCAAGAGTCTCGCAACCGGAAGGAACAGTATGATCGGACTTGCCTATCGGCTGAATCCCGATACTCCCTCACGAAATCTTGATCTGATCAACTTCGCCAGTCTGTTAATTGAACGTCTCAACAGATTGAAACTGGACGTACTCTTCCTTCCTGTAAGTGATACTCTGGTGATTAACCGAAATATTGACGGCATTATTGCCATTGATCTGTCTCATAAGGACTTTGCCCTGCTGTCCAATAACTGTTTTGTTCCTATCATAAGTGTGGACATGCTCATCAATGACAGTCTGTTCTACCAGATCTATTCTGATATACCTGTACTGATTAAACGGGCGCATGAACGTCTGGGAAATGACTTTGCTGTTGTTCTGGAACCTTATGAGAATGAAGCTTACCTGGAATACATTACACAGAATATTCCCGCCGAAGACATTATTCTCACTTCGTCTTTTGATGAAACAGTATCAAAAATAAAGGGCAGGAAAGTCCTGATTATCGGAACTTGCCTTGCCCTTATGTTGCGTTCTTATATATCCGATTCTGACATGACTGTCATTTCCTGTAGTGAATATGAGCCGCCCTTGCCAGAATCTGTCTATGTGTATCAGAATGATATTACCAAAAAAGCCAATCTGACCATTAATATTCTGCTTAATGCTCTGGATCGTAAATTTGAAGTAAAGCACGACCACAAAATCGCGCCTTTGTAATCCCATATATTGTCATAACCCCCCAGAATACTTCATACAATGTAAAAAAGTATTCTGAGGGGTTACTTCTTGAAGGATTATATTGAGGAAAGAGCGATCACCATTGCTAACTATATCATCGACCATAATGCCACTGTACGCCAGACTGCCAAAGCTTTTGGCGTCAGCAAATCCACTGTACATAAAGATGTAACGGACAGACTGGTACAGATCAACCCGGCACTGGCAAGACAGGCTCGCTCTGTTCTGGATGTGAACAAGTCTGAGCGCCATATCCGTGGCGGACTTGCTACCAGAGAAAAATATCTTCATCTCGATCACCATTGATAAAAGGGAGCAAAGCCTCTGCCATGAGACTTATGCTCCCCTCTTCTTACTCTGCGGCAACTTCTGCCATGAAAGCTCCGATTATTCTGATCATACCTGTATCTGTTCCGCCAAGCTTTGGAGATCTGTTGAAGAAGTCAAATGCCACAACTGCTGCTGGTCTGCCTTTCCGAACAGCCATGAACTGTACGAATTTTCCATTTTCCTGGCTTACATACATCCTGCCTGCTTCTTTATAGGAATCTTTCAGACGGCTCATAGCGCTTTCCATGTATACGCCCTGTTCATCAAACAGCTCCTGATATTTCTTATCCATTGCCCATGTCAGATTCTGAATTGGATTTACATATTTACCTACGGATATGCTCCGATGCATATCATCGCCTGTATACACAGCCGCACCATCAATATCAAAGCCCGCACACACAGCCTCCAGAGCAGATTTTAAAGCACCGGCACCTTCCTTGTGCAGTTTTAATGTCAGCTCCTGAACAATCTGTGCTTTACGGCTGTCACTGACTATCGTAGAACGGATGCCGCTGTTTTGCTGTATTTCTCTGTCTGTAACTATATTTCCATGTTTACGTTCATCGTATATGATATAGCGGTTCTTGCCTTTTGCCTTTGCTATATAAAGTGCTTTATCAGCTATTTTAAAAAGCTCTTCCAGGCTGCTTCCATCCTCAGGATATTTTGCAATTCCCCAGGAAGTCGTAACAGATACCTCTTTATCAGCAAAAGCCCATTGGATATTCTTGGTGATGGTTTTCAGAATAAGTCGAAGCTCCTGTTCTGATTTTACATTTTCAAACAGTACCATGAACTCATCACCGCCGAATCTGCCGGCTACACCTCTTGCATTCAGATCACTGCGGATTATCTCAGATACCCTGGACAATACTTCATCACCGAACATATGCCCATAAGTATCATTTATAGTCTTGAAATCATCTACATCAATAATCGCCAGATACAGTCCTTCATGGGTATTCTGACAGTCCCGTATTTTTTCTATTGTATACTCATTGATTGCACGCTTATTGAACAGTCCTGTTCCCGGATCATATGCACTTTCCGTCAGATAATAGCTTTTCCTTTCCTCTGTACCTTCCAGCGCAGTGATGATCCCCACTGATAAATATCTGACTCCATCCTTATACATCATCCGTCCCTTGAAACGGCGTCTGCGGTCTTCTTTACTGCCTTGCACTGTTCCGTCAAAATAAGAGGGCAGTGTTATTGTAACATCGAACTGATCTTTTCCATGCTTCAATACTTCGTAAAGCACCTCAAACTGCGTCTTCAAAGAATCCGGTTCATCACTGGCAAGCAGCTCATTTCTGGCCTTTTCCAATGGGCACTTGATAATCGGTATGCTGCGCACATTGATATAATGATAAATATTGATTTCATCTGTCTCCAAAGAATATTCAAAGTAACACTGTGACAGCAGTCCGAGGAATTCCCTGTACTTTCTGATCAGATGCATATAAATGGCATACCTGTCCTTTAGCTCCATAAACTCGCTCAGTTCCATATCTATTGTATCAAAACCATCTATATTCCTTCCATTTCTTCTCATTTCCAGATAAAGATAATGGTATTGCTGGTCATAACATCTTATCCTGGCGGTCAGATATTGTGTTCCTTTCCCCAGCATTTCTACTGCTCCCAGGAAATCATCCAGATCATCCGGATGAAGAAGCTCTGTCATAGAGTAGCAGGAATTTGTACCTATCAGCGCATAAAACGGTTCATCACCATCCACAAAGCGGTATCCCTTTTTTAATGTTGCCTTACCGTAATAACATTTATATCCATCCCCACGGTTTTTATACTCTGTAATATTCACGATATTCTTATCCTTCTCTATGTAACAATATAGCACGTATATTTTATCCCTTTTACATAAGTTTGGCAAGTATCGTATTATACCTCTTCCATAAAATATATTCTGGCATCGTAATCCTGATAAAGCGCTGTATTCTGTCCATATCCGGTTCCCGCATAATTCTGCGCCAGAGGTACTCCATGTCGGTTCATGACAGCCCCGCTGACCACTTTATCTTCTTTCTCACCATCGAGACGTATGAATTTTGATATGGCATCATGCAGCAGGGAATCCTGCTTTACATGGACAGGCGCCATTGTATTAATCAGATCTCCCATCCTGTGTATATCATACTTCAGAGCCCGGTTATAGAAGTGATACTTTTTCGCGTCATCCAGTCCTCTGGTTTTGAATACATGATGACTGTAGTTTGCCAGTGTCTCTCCCTGTAGCATAATACCTACGGCTTTGCTCTTATCCGCAGATACCATATTCCATCTAATGACATCCATGTCATAAACAGATTTCTTATCCGCTTCTTCATACAGGCGATACCAGTCACCGAACTGCAGCACATTGCGCCATTTCTTATACAGTTCTATCTCCACCTTGATTTCTTCCATATCTTCCATGGAAGCATCACTCAGATTACACTCATATCCAAGAATCCCCACACTGGCAATTGCAAATCGTGATGTAAGCGGTGTTCTGCGCAGCGTCTGATGATTAGGACACCCGGATACATGGGCTGCAATCACAGACTGCGGATAACCATAACTGTAACTGTTCTGTATTCTGGCTCTGCTGATGGCATCTGTATTATCACTTGCCCAGATCTGTGGCATAAAACACAGCATTCCCAGATCAAAACGATTACCGCCAGAAGCACAGGCTTCAAACAGAATGTGTGGAAATCTGTCTGTCAGTGTCTGGATTACCTGATATAATCCCAGAATATATCTGTGCGCAAACTCTCCCTGATGCCTGGGTGCAAGTCCCTGGCTGTAATAATCCGACAGATTACGGTTCATATCCCATTTAACGTAATCTACCTTTCCTCTGGAAAAGACATCGGACATGCTCTCTATAATATAATTACGCACTTCTTCTCTGGTCAGATCCAGTACCATCTGATTTCTTCCAAGAGCATGCTCCTGTCCCGGTATCCGTACCGCCCAGTCCGGATGCTTCCGATAAAGATCAGAATCCTCACTGACCATTTCAGGCTCTACCCAGATACCAAATTTCAATCCAAGCTTATGGATTTTCTCAGAAAGTCCAGCCAGTCCAGTCGGCAGCTTCTCCTTATTGTCATACCAGTCACCCAGAGATGACGCATCAGAATTTCTTTTACCAAACCAGCCATCATCCAGCACGAACAGTTCCATGCCTGCATTCGCTGCTGTTCTGGCAAGCTTGAGTATCTTCTTCTCCTGCACATCAAAATACATGGCTTCCCAGGAATTGATCAGAATGGGACGTTCTTTATGCTTCCATTCTCCTCTGACAATATGCTCTCTGACAAAATAATGCAGTTGTCCACTTACTCCCTGATATCCCTGATGAGAGTAGGTCAATACTGCCTGTGGAGAGCAAAAGGCTTCTCCTGCTTCCAACTGCCAGCATAAGTAATCAGGATTCATCCCGGCAAGAATACGCATCTTGCCATGTCCCCCTGCCTGTGCACTTTCTCTATGATTCCCTGAATACAGCAGATTCACAGCATAGCAATCTCCATACTCCTGTGTTGTCTCTGTATCTGCCCATATAAATAAAGGATTGGCTCTGTTGGACGAGAAACCAACACTCGTGTCATTTACATATTTCCCCTGACGAAGTATTGTTTCATTCTTAGCCATCTCTCTTGCCCAGTCTCCATGGAAATCTGTAATCTTCAAGACTCCTGCTTCCATATCCAGCTGCATACTCATAAGTCTGTTGACTGTAACTGTCTCTTCCCCTGAATTAACCAGTCTTCCATATCGAACCAGACAATCACAATCTTCCATAACGCCATAGACAAGCTCCAGCTTTACCTTGCTGTTTCGGTCTGCCAGAGTAATAACCAGTGACTGTCCATTTCCCTTCTCTTCATAAGCCCCCGGCAATCCCTCCGGTGTCAGCAGACTTTCCTCTATTCTGTAATTTTCATAACGAAAATCACTGGTGCTGCTGCCATCAGCCAGTACCAGTTCTACATAAGGCTCTCTCATATCACCTTTTCCACGGGAGGATATCTCCAGACATACATCATCCAGGCAAAGATTGGGCTGTGCAGTGTCTGCAATCAGACTACAGCCGTTTTGATTGGTAATGACCGGCGCCATAATCTCACATACTTTGGCAAGTCCTTCCTCTTCTATTTCTATTTTCTCCCCGTAATAGAGATGCAGCAGATTCCCTGCTGCATCCTTCCTGAAGATATAACTTGTATGGGGAGTCTGCAATGCAAAGCATCCATCCTGTACAATAATCATACTTTTTCTCCTTATGCTTTATGTCTGTGTGCAAGTTCCTGATTGATCTCTCCTAATTTCTCATCCGTCAGAATATACTTCTTGGCAAAGATAAATACTGCAACCAGTAAGCCAATAATCGGCAGAACTGTCATTGTCATACGAAGGACAGCTACTGAGGTGTAGGAATCTGATACCATAGCTGCTGCTTCTGTTGAGGTATCATTGCTGATATTGCTGATTGTCAGACAGATAGAAGCGATCATGGCAGCCACACCACTTGCCAGCTTGACTACGAATGTCTGCATGGAGAAGATCACGCTTTCATCACGTCTGTTATTCTTCAATTCGCCATAATCCACGGTATTAGCCAGGAATACTGTTGTCAGTACAGTCAGCATACCAAATGCTGTGAAAATGAAGAATCCGGGAATCATCAGAATATAAATATTAGTACGGTTCGTAAACATCAGCGCAAGCAGCACTGCGTATCCGCCAATTGCCATAACGAAGCTGACGTAGAATACCTGCATGGCACTGATGAACTTACGAAACAGCGGGTAGAACAGCATCATGGAGATAATCTGGATTCCACCGCCGAAAGTATTGAACAATACATAATTTGCATTCCAGCCTGCGCCACCGATATCATATTTAAAGAAATAGATCAGCAGGTTTGATGTAATGTAGAGAGAACAGTTAATTAATACAATTGTGATAACTACTGTCATAGCCTGATCGTTACTGACCAGAGCTTTGAACATCTGACCTACAGATGGAGCTTCTACATTCACTGTTGACTTTTCCTTAATATTCAGACAGGTAATCACTGTAAAAAGGATAAATACTGCTGCAATAATCAGTGCAAACCACCCAAAACCTACTCTTTCAATCTCTCTTTGTGAAGTACTGTCGCTGAATATAGAACCAAGAGCCGGTACGCACAACATGGTAATGATCGTAATCAGGGCAGAACCTACACCCGCACAGGAACGGGCAAGTGTGGACAGATTCTCTCTCTCCTTACCACCCTCTGTAAACGCCGGGATCATGGACCAGAAAGGAATATCCATCATTGTATAAGTAACACCCCAGAGAACGTAGAATACTGCCGCATAGGCAACCAGTCCACCACCATTCAGTGCAGGCGGCGCCATGAACATCAGATACAGAATAATGGCATTCATGACCGTACCGATCAGCAGCCAGGGTCTGAACTTACCCCAGCGTGTCTTGGTCTTTGCTACGACAACGCCCATAATCGGGTCATTAAAGGCATCAAAGATACGTGCTGCCATAAGGATCACACCCATGGCAAAAGCACTCACCCCCATAATATCCTGATAGTAATATAAAATATAATTGGCAGAAAGCATGTATACCATGTCTTTTCCTACCGCCCCTAGTCCGTAAGATACTTTTTCCTTCTTTGTCAGTCTCATACTTCTATTTCTCCCTTTTTCAATGCAAACGCTGCTTCTACTACCTTGTAAGCCCCATCATATATACCAAGCTTCTTATTATTTACAATATTGTGGCACATGCTCTCCAGCATACCCGGATCTCTCAGGAACAGATCAAGCATCTGTATGGTATGTTCAATATCACGGCATTCCAGTGTGCCATCGCCCAGCTCTGCTGAATGCACAGCCCCCCACTGCTCATGTCCTCCTACTCTTCTGATAAAGAGCTTTGGAATCGGATAAAAGGCAAGCTCACTTGGTTTGGTCACAAGTACATCCGCACTTCTCATCAGCAGATTCGTACAGTATACTGCTTCAAATATATTCTCATGGTAGAAGCCATGGATTCCTGAAACCTTTCCTTCCAGTGCTTCTTTGGCAAAAGCCACTGTATCTTCCCAGTTATCCATGTGCTCTGTGGTAATGCCTTTCATACCGGGCAGATTAGCCTTGATCATTTCCCAGATGTTGCGGTAGTCGCCCACATTCACATATACAACGGCTTTTCCGGCAATGACATAGGGAATCAGATAATGCAGTACTTCACCGAAGATCTCCATCTGTGCGCCGGCGCCGCCTACTGTCAGAAGGAATCTCATAGCCTCTCCATTCTTCAATCTGGATAATCGTGTCTCGCAGTCCTTCTCGATATTTGCTGCCAGCTCATGATCTATATAATGTCCTGTATACATCAGATCCTGTGGTGGCATTGCCTGTACGACCTTGTCTTTCATCATACCGTTACCGATACGATAGCCCTGATATGCATAGTGGGTCTGTACTGTATGAAGACTGCCCTGCGCATAATGTAACGCCATTGGCCAGTTATCAGGAATCGCATTGACTACATGTTTCATGCCTGCATGAACTGCTGCCTGTGCGGGCCATACGTGTGTGGCAATAACAGGAATATCCTTAGGCACACTATGATATACAGGTGCCATCAGTTCAGCATTCTTCTGATCTGCTGCATTGTAGGAAAGCTGTCTGAATCCTTCATAATTCACAGGTTCCCATACGAATTTGTTAAAAAGCTTACTCTTCTGGGAGATTCTTGATCCCAGAGAATATAATTCATTCTGTGCACTGATCAGCTTCGTACAGGTAGTCTCCGGATAAGAATTCAGATCCATCCAGTATGGTGTATATCCAAGAGCGTGTGCAGCAGATGCAATTGCCATGGAGATACGGTAATGTCCAAATCCCATACGGATATTTCCTACAATTACACCCTTCTCCTCATCGAAGCTTCCTTTTCCCTCTTTTCTGGTGACAACTACATTCTTAACACCCAGTGGCCCTCCGATGCAGGAATTATCCCTGATGATGCACTGATAATTGACCTTGGAATCATCACCGTATTTCTTCTGATTCTTTTGCTTGCTCTTCTGCGCCTTACGTATTACTTTCTTACTCATTGGATTCCCAAATATCTCACTGGTTCTGTCTTTCTTTGTACTGGCTTCTACACGTACTTTTTTCATACTGATTCCTTCTTTCTGTTACTTCTCTACCCTGATTCCATGAATAATAATCTGTATCATCTCATGTAATGCGTCTTCATAGCTGATCCCATGCTCCACCAGAATGCTGTCTGCAAAAAACTTCTGTATGGTGCTCTCTACCATTGCCTGCAGAACCGGAAGCGCAATCGGACGAATCTTCCCTTCTGCCACACCCTGTTCGATCAATGCATTAGTAGCATCCCAGTCTGTAGACAGATACGCGGATACTCTGGTATAGATATTGGGATATTTCTCACTGAGCTGATAGAGATTACTCAACCCTATATTCTGATACCTTTCCGGTAATACCACCAGTATCTGCTCTATCTTATCTACCACATCCAGATCAGGATTCTCTACGATTGCCCGCTCACTCTTTTTGATATCTGCAAAACAGTAATCAGCCAATGCTAACAGCATAGCCTCTTTGTTATCATATACATGATACAGTGTCTTCTTACTGATACTGAGATTTTTGGCAATGTCATCCATGGTGAATTTCAGACCTTTCCTGCCAAACTCTTCAATTGCAGCAAGAAGTATTTTCTCTTCTAATTGAGACTGCATATTTCTTATCTCACCTTTCTTTGGAAACTTGAAAACTGCTTTAAGTTTCTTAGTTTCCTTTATTATATCATTTACAATAGGAAATACTATTCACAAATAAGAACAAATTTCCCGTGCTTTTTCAGTATAAATGCACAAAAAAAGACAGACATTTCTGCCTGCCTTCTTTCTTATACAATTCTTCTGACACTTAATATCTCTCGATAAGTAGCATATCCTATCTTGATTCCAGTCTTCACACCGCTGGCGTGTACAATCTTTCCATTACCAATGTAAAGAGCCACATGTCCTGCGTAGCAGATGATATCTCCCGGCTGCGCTTCAGTGAAGCTTACCTCTTTACCTGCTGTCCTTTGTGAATACGAGCTTCTTGGAATGCTGTATCCATATGCTTTGAATACAGACTGGGTAAATCCTGAACAGTCAGCACCATTGGTCAGGCTGGTACCGCCCGGCACATAAGGGTTTCCAACAAATCCACAGGCGTAGATTGCAATCTGTTTACCAATATCACTACCATTGGCAGCCAGGATTTCTGCTGAATTCACTGTTGCTGTTCCCTTGGGCTTACTGGTGGTCGTAGTAGAAGTGTTATTCTTATTCTGCGCTGCTTTTCTACGGGCTTCTTCCTCTGCCTTTTTACGGGCTTCCTCTTCTAGCTTGGCAATCTGGGCATTCTGCTGCTTAATCTGTGTCTTATAGACCTCTGCCTGCTGTTTCGCCTTACTGATCTGTAGTGCATAATCATCACTGACAGCCTTCAGCTCTGCCATTGCAGCCTCCATGCCTTCCTGCTCTTCCTTATATTCGTCCTGCGTCATTTCCAGCTCGGATTCTTCATCCTCCAACTGTGCCTTCAGGTCTTCTATCTTTTGCCTGGTTTCCTGATAGCGTATCAGCAGCTGCCTGTCATAATCATATATTTTCTCAATATAATCAGCCTTGTTCACCAGATCTTCCATGGAGCCGCCTTCCATAAGAAGGTTTATATAATTCATGTCGCCTTTTTCATACATGAACCGGATACGGACTATCATCGCATTATACTGGTTCTGCTCATCTTCCCTGGCAGCCCCCAGATCTTTCTCCGATTGTGCAATCTGTTCCTTCTTCTTCTGAATGTCTTCTTCGATCAGGCTGATGCTTGCCATAATATCTGCAATCTCAGCCTGCAGGGAATCCATCTCGCCTTTGATTCCCTGCTGTTCACCGGCTAATTCATCAATCTGGTCTCCAAGCTCGTCCAGCTTATCCTGATCCTGTTGATTTTTTTTCTTCAGATCACTGATCTGATCTGCATACGCACAGACACCCGACTCCATAAACACTGTGAATGCCATAACCAGGCACAACAGATGCTTCAAACGTTTCTTCATCTACTACTGATACCCCTTTTATATACCAGTATATACTTACTGTGCTGTAGTGGAGGATTCTTCTGTCTCTTCTACAGTCTCTACGTTTGTCATGGTTTTAAGCTTTGCCATAACATCGTCCTGAAGCATATACATTCTGTAAGTTGTCTTACCGACCTCATCAAGAAGTGCTTCAGCTGAGTCATATCCATATTCCTTGGCTTCTTCTTCAGCCTTCTTGTTAATATCTTCGTCTGTTATCTCAATACCTTCCTGTCTTGCTACTGCTTCGATTACAAGGTACTGCTTTACTGTTTCCTGTGCCATCTCTGTCAGCTGCGCATTGTACTCATCCATCGTCATCTGATAATATGTGGTAACAAATGTCTCCAGATCACATCCATAGAAGCTGACACAGATTGCTTCCATATATTCATTATAATTCTGAACTTCCTCATCTACAAGAGGTTGTGGTACAGAAGTGAACTGACTGTCACTTACCAGCTGATCCAGAATGGCATTATTGATATTGGTCTGGTAATTGTTCTCTGCCTCTTCTTCTACACTCTTCCTGGCTGCATCCCACAGAGCTTCCTTGGTCTTATATTCCAGTCCCATCAGCTCCAGCTGCTCTGGTGTTACATTCTCATAATCAGTAGACTCAAGAATATTCTGTACTGTAACAGTAAATACAACTGCCTGTCCAGCCAGATCCTGGTTTCTGCTGTAGCTTTCAGGGAAAGTCAGATTCAGATCTACAGTATCTCCCGGCATAACGCCAATCAAGCCTTCTTCAAAGCCATCAATAAATGTATTGGAACCGATCTTTAACTGATAGCCCTCTGCGCTGCCGCCGGAAAAGGCTTCTCCATCCTTCTTGCCTACATAATCTATTGTAACCAGATCGCCGTCTTCTACTGCTCTGTCTGTAACAGGATATGTAGTGAGCATATTGCCGTTGATATAATTCTCGATCACTTCATCTGTTACTTCTGTCTTGGCAGCCTGCACTGTCATGTCCTTATATTCGCCCAGTGTTACATACTCATCTACATCCAGATCAGCCAGCGCTACATAATCAGCTCTTTCGCTTACCTTGGTTTCCTCTTCGGAAGCTGTCTCTTGTGTTGCTGCAGTCTCGCTGCTCTGTTCTGTTGTCTGTGCTGCATCAGATCCTGTCTGTGTACTCTTATTACCACAAGCACTTAAACTGACAGCCATAACACCTGCGATACACATCATTGCCATTTTCTTTTTCATTATAATAACTCCAATCCTTATATATAGTAATACCCTCAAAAAAAGATATAACAACTCATTTATATCACAAAAACCCGCTGTTGAAAAGGGAATCTCCTTGCACTTTTGCATATTTAATGATAAAATTCAAAGTGATTGCAGTGAATTGATTCACTGACTGGTAGGAGGTCAATTTATGAGTCCGGTTTTAAAAGTTATTTTAATTGTTTTGGTCGTTCTGGTAGCAGTCATTGCAATCCTGTATTTTCTTGGACGTAAAGCCCAGAAGAAGCAGGCAGAACAACAGGCTCAGATAGAGGCAGCCAAGCAGACCGTAACGATGCTGATTATCGATAAGAAGAAGTTGCGGTTAAAAGATTCCGGTCTTCCAGCAATGGTCATGGAACAAACGCCCAAATATTTAAGGAGAGCGAAATTCCCCATTGTAAAAGCTAAAGTCGGCCCACAGATTATGTCTTTGATCTGTGATGCATCCATCTTTGATACGGTTCCGGTTAAGAAGGAAGTGAAGGCAACTATAAGCGGTATTTACATCACTGATGTGAAGGGTATCCGTGGCAGCCTGAATCAGCCTACCGGCAAGAAGAAGGGCAAGTTCAAGGCATGGGTTGAGAAAATGCAGGAAAAAGCAGGTGCGAAACCATTAAAGTAAACAATAAAAAAGGAAAGCAGATCGGTTCTCCCGATGCTTTCCTTTTTTATTTATCACTGTTTGCAGTAACCACTACTTCAATATGACAGTCCGCTATATACTGGTAATTCGCTTCCAGCGTATAATCAATATGTATGCGAAGCTTATCCTGCGTCTCTTCTGCTACTTCTACTTTGGAGGTATCCAGCCCTATCAGGATCCCCCCCATTGGCGTGGCATATTCTGTAATGGTTTTCTTACCCTGGGTAAAAATCATCTGTACGTTGACTCCACCACGCTTGGTCAGAGAAAATTCGTCCCCCCTGACTTTTATCATATTCTTAATGGGCTCTTCCATTCCCTCTACCAGTTCTTCATACAGAATGTAGTGGGCATTGTTTCTGTAATAGTATTCACCGGCACAGATCGTTTCAATCTTATCCAGTTCTTCATCATTTTGTGCTTCTTCTTCAAACTGCAGTCCCTGTATGCACAGCAATACATCTTTTGTCATACTGCAATCACACCTTTCTATCTCTTCTCCAGCCACTCTGCCAGCAAGCTTCTGTATACGATCTCATGCTGGGGCTCTCTGTCTTTTTCCTCTGTATAGAACCATTCTTCCAGCAGCTGTTCTGTCTCTTCTTTGGTCAAAGCCCTGCCATTCTCGTCTGTCAGACATCCGGTTCCCTGTTCTACATATATCTCCGGTCCCAATATACCGATCCACAGCAGTATTCCAGCCATCATGAACCACTGTCTCCATATCCTGCTCCATTTCATATCCATACCTCCATTTACTGATATCAGTATGGACTGTTCTGATGGCTTTTATTCCACTATTGTTTATCTTTTCCCAGCTGAAGCTGTCTGGTGATGGCTTCCTCCTGGTTGTCCACATGGCGGGTCACGACTCTGGCTGCAGTTTCCTTATCCTTGCGCATAATGCTCTCATATATATCATTATGCTCCTGGATAAGACGCTCATACTGCGTAGCATCCTTAATATATTCAAAGCGGTAACGATACATCTGCTCAGCCAGATTATTGACCAGCTGAATCAGACGGTCATTTCTTGTTGATCTGACAATAATATCATGAAGGCGCACATCTGCCGCTGCAATCTTACGCCAATCCTGTGTCCTGGTCGCTTCCTTGAACTCTGTACATGCCTTGCCAAGCTCTGTCAGCTCCTCCTGCCGCATACGGTCACAGGCAAGCTCAACTGCCAGGACGTCCAGTGCCCTTCTTACCTCCAGTACATCCTTGAGATTCTTCCATGTGATCTGTGCAACCTCTGCACCTCGTCTTGGTATCATTACTACAAGACCCTCAAGCTCCAGCTTACGGATTGCTTCTCTGATTGGTGTTCTGCTGACTCCAAGCTTATTTGCCAGATGAATCTCCATCAGTCTCTCGCCCGGCTTCATTTCACCCGTAAGAATCGCCTGTCTGAGGGTATTAAAAACTACATCTCTTAACGGTAAATACTCGTCCGTTCCATTTACCTGAAATGCATCGCTCATATACTGCCCTACCTTTCCCCATTGTAAAACTGTGTTACTTTGATCTGCTTGGCCAGTCCCATCTCTCTCAATGCCTTCTCTGCGGCCAATGCCTCCTGTTCCTCTTTATATATACCAAATACAGTAGGTCCGCTTCCGCTCATTAACGCATTCATCGCTCCATGTTCTTTCATGAAGTCCTTGATCTGCGCAATAACAGGAAACTGCTCTACAGTAACGGTTTCCAGTACATTATCCATTCTGTCTGTAATTCCCTGCAGACTTCCCTGCTTCAATGCCTCTATCATCCCATCAATATCAGGATGGCTGCTCAGTTCATCTGCCTTTAGGCTCTGGTACACCTCTTTGGTTGATACCATAATAGGAGGTTTGGCAACCAGAATAGATGCCTTGGGCGGTGCTGGCAGTTCGGTAAGCTTCTCCCCGATTCCTTCTGCCAGTGCTGTTCCTCCCTGAATACAGAATGGAATATCCGCACCCAGACGCAATGCCTGCTCCATCAGCTGTTCCCTGGTCTGTCCCAGTTCAAAAAGCTCGTTCATTGCCAGCATGGTAGCAGCGGCATCTGTACTTCCGCCAGCCATTCCTGCTGCTACGGGAATATGCTTCTTTAGATGAATCTCTATTCCTTCTTTGATGGAATAATACTCTTTCATCAGTTTTGCTGCACGAAATATAAGGTTATTTCCAATATCTCCCAAGGGATCTTTACTGTCTACGGATAAAATAATATCCGGATCTTTACGTTTGTTGAATTCCAGCTCATCATACAGATCAATTGCCTGCATGATCATTTTCACTTTATGATACCCATTGGGCAGACGTCCACATACATCCAGTCCTAAATTCACCTTGGCTCTTGCCTTATATTTCAATTTATCCATGTTTCTTCCTTCCATGTGCTGCATTGTACGTTACCGTAATCATTGTACTTCATTCAGTACAATATACATTTTGTATTCGATTATATACAATTTCTAAAGATTCGTCAATATCCATCATTTACTATTAAGTTTTCTTACAGGCCTGTCGATATATAAGATGAGAGTTAATGTATCTGTTTCACAGTAATGCATGGATGCAGTGTGAAATATTTCACACAGATTTGTGCCCGCAGTTCAAGGTCTGCAGGCTACAGAAAGGAATGGTTATAATTATGGATGTAAACGGACTTACTAACACAATGTCAGCTGCTGTATCTGATATCAAAAACGTGAAAACTGATACAGCTGCGAAAACCGACAGTACACAAACAAAAGATAACAATACAGATCAGGCAACAGCCACCACTCCAAAGCAGGATGATACAGCTGCTGTCTATGATAAGAGCAAACTCAGTGAAGATGACAGAAAAACAATTGTAGAACAGCTAAAAGCCGATCAGGAGAAGCGCCAGACTCAGCTTACTGATCTTGTAAAAAATATGATGTCCAAGCAGGCTGCTACCTTTGGACAGGCTACAGATATCTGGAAGTTCCTTGCAAAAGGAGATTTTACTGTAGATGCCGAGACCAAAGCAAAAGCCCAGAAGGATATCGCAGAAGATGGATACTGGGGCGTTGAGCAGACCTCAGACCGTATCGTTTCCTTTGCCACAGCATTGGCAGGTGACGACAGCAAGGCTCTGGAGAAAATGCGTGATGCATTTGTCAAAGGCTATAAGCAGGCTGAGAAACAGTGGGGCGGCAAACTTCCTGATATTTCCCAGAGAACTTATGATGCTGTCATGAAGAAATTCGATTCCATCTCTTCCAAAAAAGAAGAAAAATCCGACAGCGATGGCAAGGTCATCATCAAAGACAATACAACAACAGAAGATACCGCTAATCCGTTAGCTTAATCAAATACCACCAACAAGAACGGGGCTGTTCAAAGCCCCGTTCTTTATATTTCCCCGGATTTTACAATCAGCAGCTTATCTCCCGGCGCAATATCTTCACTGGTAAGCTGATTGACTTCCTTAATTTTATCTACGCTGACATAATATTTTCTTCCTATCTGCCAGAGTGTATCTCCTTCTTTTACAAAATATATGGCAAAACCAGGAAGCTTCTCCAATTTGGAACTGTCCAGCTCTGTAATCTTCAGATCAGTCAGAATCTCTTCCTGTGCCTCACCGTAGAGCATCAGATGCAGGGTCAATACAGCCTGCCATTCTATCCTTTCCCCATCCTTCATAACCACATGCAGCTGTTCCAGCTGTGGTTTCAGAGAACAGTTCTCTATATTATACTCCATATCCTTGCGGAGTCCTGATAACTTCCTGGTTATGGTAAATGGAAGTCTGCTCTCAGCCATGGCGAAATTATTACCATCTTCATTATTCAGATATAAGACCTGTACTTCGGCACTTCCCCTGATCTCTATCTCATCATCTCCGAAGATACAGTTCTCAATCTCAGGCTTTGCTTCACTATGGCATATCTGTAATATTTTTGTATCAATTCCATCCGGCTTTACCGTGCCGGTCAGTTTCTCTTCCAGATAGGCATCCTGTTGCAGCTGTCTGAACTTCTTCGGACTGGAGATCGCAGCCACTTCACAGCTTACCCCATAGACGTCAGCTACGATAGGGGAGGACTCCTTCTGCAAAAGCTTGATTTCCAGTTCCAGTGCCAGCTCCACTCCAAGCATTCTGGCTTCGCCATCGCTGTCTTCCCGTACGGTAATCTCCTCATGCCCTACTTCATATGCAATGTCCGCTGTCATCATCTCTTCACAGCCCTGACATTCAATGTTTCCGCTAAAGGGCATCGTTGTTTCATACCAATTTGTCCTGCCACTGATATCCTCTTTATATATAAGGAAAAGAGACAGTTCACCACCTACTGCAATCTTTCCCGAAAGTGGCTTAAAATTTACATGTTGAATTGCCGTACTTCTCCAGATAACCGTTCCCACTGCCGGTAATCCTGCTGGCAACTTGTTTTCTTCGTGGATTCGAAACAGATCCCGCTTACTTACTGCTGTTTCCAGATAGTCCAGCGGCTTCTTGCGGTATTCCAGCTCTTTTCCACCTTTTGCCTGCTCCTTCTCTGCTCCATTCAAGTCCACGCATACTTCTTCCTGGGTATTCTCTTCTACTCTGGGCATAAGACTGATTACAGCCTGAATACTCAGCTTTCGTGAATTGATAAGATTCACTCTCATATCTTCCAGATTGGTGTTACAGATAGCCCTGTCTGTGCTTTCCACCATATCCATGTAGATTTCTTCCATGAAGGGCAGTTCACCCTCCATCCCGGCAAGCCCGGATTCTTTTCCTTCTGCAAGATATAAAATCTGATACACAAGTCTGCCTTTTACCCAGACCTTATTGGTTCCGGACTTTACTTCATCTACCTTGATTTTTCCTCTGGTAAATACAGGCTTGCCAACATCCGGTCTGCTGTCCGATACATTAATATCCTCTTCCAGCGGAATCTGCAATAATGCCTTTGCCTTGATCCGTTCTGTATGTATATTCTTTTTCACAAGTTCCATATTTAAAAAGACCTCTCGAAGAATCCTGACTTATCACATTCTATTCTTCGAAAGGTCTTAATATGCGTATTATGCGTATTATCTGACTGCACCGACCAGTTCTGTCAGATTCTCCACATGGTAACGCTCCATGTACTCTTCTATTCCTTTCACAACTTCAGCAGTTGTATAAGGATTTACAAAATTCATAGCGCCTACAGCAACGCCGGTCGCTCCTGCCAGCATGAATTCAATGGCATCTTCTGCGTTGGCAATACCTCCCATACCAATAATAGGAATCTTTACTGCCTGCGCTGCCTGATAGACCATACGAACTGCCACAGGCTTAATAGCAGGGCCTGAGAGACCACCTGTCTTATTTGCCAGTGCAAACGCTCTCTTATGGATATCTATCTTCATACCTGTAATAGTATTGATCAGTGAAAGGGCATCACTTCCTGCTGACTCAGCCGCCCTTGCCATCTCTGTAATGTCTGTTACATTAGGCGAAAGCTTCATAATAATGGGCTGTTTTGCCTTGGCTTTGATCTGCTTCGTAATATCATAGAGACAATCAGGATTCTGTCCAAAGGCAATGCCGCCATGACTTACATTAGGACAGGACACGTTGATCTCCAGCATATCAACCGGCTGATCCCCCAGCTTTTCCACAACCTCTATATAATCTTCTACTGTTCGTCCACATACATTCACAATAATTTTGGTATCGAACTGTTTTAAGAATGGAATGTCTCTTTCAATAAAGACATCAATTCCCGGATTCTGTAATCCTATTGCATTGAGCATACCGCCATATGTCTCCATCACTCGTGGAGTAGGATTCCCTTCCCAGGGAACATTGGCTACGCCCTTGGTCACAACTGCGCCCAGACAATTCAGATCTACAAATTCAGAGTATTCCATACCGGAACCAAATGTTCCCGATGCTGTCATAACAGGATTCTTAAATTCTACACCTGCAATCGTAACTTTTGTATTTTTCATCAGATATCCACCTCACTTGCCAGATATACGGGGCCATCCGTACAGATTCTTGCATTCTTCACATGGGAATGTGCGTCTACGTTTTTGGTCTTCACTACGCAGCCAAGACAGGCGCCTACGCCACATGCCATTCTCTCTTCCAGGGAAATATAGGCTGGAATATTCTGCTCCTGTGCATATTTCTTAATTGCACGAAGCATTGGCATAGGTCCACATGCAAAAATAACATCTGCTTTTAAATTATTCTCTGCAATTGCATTCATGACATTGCCCTTAGTTCCCTCACTGCCATCTTCCGTTGCCACATACAGATTACCATATTGCTTCAATTCGTCTGCCAGGAATAATTCAGAATTACGATAACCTGCAATAATATCCTTCTCACAATCCAGCTCCTTAGCCAATTCAAGCATAGGAGGGATTCCAATACCACCTCCCATTAAGAAAGCTTTTTTGCTTTTGGCAGCTTCAAGAGGGAAGCCATTGCCCAGTGTACCTAAAATATCAATCGGTGCTCCTGCATGATATCCTGAGAATTCTGCGGTGCCCTTACCTGCTACTCTGTATACAATCCGAATTCTGCGATTCTCCCTATCTACCTCACAGATACTGATGGGGCGTGGCAATAACGTTGATCTATCCTGTGTATATACACTGATAAACTGCCCCGGCTTCGCCTGCAGACTTAAATCCGTTGCTATCCACATATCATAAATGTCCGTTGCAATTTCCGTTTGACTCACTACAACAGTAGTTTCTTTCTTCTTACCTGACATGCTCTTCCTCCAATTCCTTACATGGTATATTTCACACTAACTACAGTATAAAATAAGAAGGGATGATGTGCAAGCACATCATCCCTTCTCTGTACGATAACCTATTTCTTTTTCATTCAATGTCTCTTCTTCTACGAGAAGATCTGCATAGACACCGCCAGCTTCCTGCAAGCCTTTTGCAATCAGTCCGGCAAACAATACTGCCCCATCATAACGAAGATGTGTATTATCGGTCTTGCCATCAGGATAGTTCTTGTACTCTCCCTTGGAGAAATACATAAACCACTTACGGCTGCCCATTTCACCAGCCTTCTTTAACTCCGTACGGCTCATGCTGTAGAGGTCTGCCAGCGGAACATTACATTTCTCTGCTGTCTGCTTCATAGCTGCTACATAGTCAGAATGGGCACCTATGCCAAGGTGCTTATCATCCACAAAACATCTGCGTTCCAAAGGTGTAATCAATACAGGGTAAGCACCATGCTTCCTTGCCACGTTGATAAAAATCTCCAGATTCTCCATAAATGTGGAAAAAGGCTCTGTATATCTAGCAGGGTCCTGACTCTTCTCATCATTATGTCCGAACTGGATAAACAGGAAATCTCCTGCACCGATTTCTTCATCAATCCTCTGAAGTCTGCCTTCGTCAATAAAGCTCTTGGTACTTCTTCCATTTTTGGCATAATTTACTACCGTTACATCGTCTTTTGTATACAAGGAAAATACCTGTCCTATGCCAGTCTGTGGGTAGGTCATAAACTTATTAGTCTGAACTGTTGAATCTGATGCCCAAAAAATTTTCCTCATTTATTCTCCCTCTCCTTTATTTCAATAAGAAAGGGGGGACTTAACGCCCCCCTGGATATTACTCTTTTACAGCTCCGATATTAACACCGGTTACAAAGTATTTCTGTAAGAAAGGATACAATATCATGAATGGCAGGATTGCTGCAATGATACCTGCATTGAACAGTGTATTCTGTGATACATTGTAAGCCGTTGTAGGCGTATCACCGTCCATAATCATGTTTCTTAACTTATACTGGAAGTTAACCTGATCAGGGTCTGTAATGTAAATCTTAACTGTTGTGTAATCATTCCATACTGTTACGGCAAACATCAAACCGATAGAAGCAAGTGCTGCCTTAGACAGAGGAAGAACGATCTTGAAGAAGATTCCCATAGGAGAACATCCATCGAGTTCTGCTGCTTCATATAAGGAATCAGGAATACCTTCAAAGAAGTTTCTCATAAGTACAAGGTTGTAAACGTTCATACCATGCTTGAATACAAGAATCCACATATTGTTTACAAGACCGATCTTCTTCATAACGAGGTATTCAGGAATCATACCACCGGAGAAAATCATTGTAAACAAAAGCATGTATGCAAGGAAGTTACGTCCAGGCATGTTGAACTGTACAAGTACATAACCACCAAGTGTAGATAATACCAGACCAAGTAAAGTTCCGAGAATTGTTGTTACTACGGAGTTAATGAATGGTCTGTAGAGTGCAGATGTCTGAATAATGGTCTTATAACCATCAACAGTAGGATGGCTTGGCCATAACTGGAACTGATATACACCAACCGCATTGAAGGAGTCTACCAAAACTTTCCAGATAGGAACCAGAACCAGTAAACCGATTAAAATAAATACGATGTAGTTTACAACGTCAAAAGCGTGTAATCTTTGTTTACGACTAGGTTGTTCTTTTGCCATTTTCGTACCTCCTATACAATACCGCGGCCACGAGTCTTCTTACTTGCCCAGTTACATACAAGAACAAGGAAGCACCCTACTAAGCCCTTGAAGAGACCAACCGCTGTGGAATAACCATAGTTAGGCAGTGCAATTGCGAATGTCTGACGATAAATATATGTAGAAATAACATCAGATACATCATATACTGCATTGTTATATAATACGAATACAGATTCGAACATGTTCATAACCTTAGCCAGGTTCAGGATCAATACAGTGATAATTGTATTGCCAAGAGCCGGTACTGTTACGAAACGGATCTTCTGCATACGGGTAGCACCATCAATATCTGCTGCTTCGTATAATTCAGGATTAATACCTGACAAAGTAGCCAGGAAGATGATTGTTCCCCAACCTGTTTCCTTCCAGATATTAATAATGTAGAAGATTGGACGCCACCATGTTGTACTTGCAAGGAAGTAGATGTTCTTATCAGCGTCTGTCAGGACTCCCAAATCTCTCAACCAACCATTTACAAGACCTGTACTGGATGGAGATAACAACAAACTGAAGATAGATGCAACTACTGCCCATGACATAAAGTGTGGCAGATATATAATAGTCTGCAAAGTTTTCTTTGCAAAGAGATTTCCCATTTCATTTAAGAAGATAGACACTACAACCGCAGATACGTTTGTAATGATCAACTTAATAATACTCAACCAAAGTGTGTTCTTGAATGCCGTCCAGAATGCTGCTGTAGCAAACATCTTCTGGAAATGTGCAAAGCCTACAAAACTTGGTGATCCTACGGGCTTATAATCGTAGAAAGACCATTTGATACCAATCATTGGCCAATAATTAAAAATAAACAGAAATATCAAAACCGGCAGGAACATTACATAATAGCCCCTGTTATTCCAGATACGAAGCTTCAGCGGTTTCTCTCGAACTTCGACACCTGTAGAAGTCATAACTGTTTTCTTACTCATACCGTTCTTCTTCCTTTCCTACTTCCTCATACCACTTTTCCTACTTGGCCGGATAGAACGGCCTTTACTCTCTCATGAATAACTGTCCTGCTCCGGACAGGAACAGGACAGTCTCATATGTAACTTTTCCGATTACTCGGCTTTATCTTACTTAATTATATCTTACTGATTTAACTCAGTTAAGCACTGATCAACGATAGAACCAACTGTATCAACGTATGTCTGCATAGCTGCTTCAACATCGCCGCCGTCAACTACAACTGTTGTAATGCATGCAAGCTTAGCGTCATAGATTGTACCGGACTCGTTTGTAAATGTCTCAGATACAGGTGAAGCAGGAGCATCTACACAGTTGCTTGTGAAGAATTCATTACCTGCTGCTGCAAGCTCGGACTGGTCAGCATAACCATTTGTTAAATGGCATACAACCAATGCAGGGTCAATTGCATTCTTCTTCCATACAGAGTTAGGATCGTTAGGAGACTGCTTTAAGTGGAACTCACCATCAGCGTACTCATATGTCTTTTCCTTATCTGTACCAGCGTTAATTGTGAATGTTTCAGCCTCTGTAGACCAGTGAACGCCTTCAGCACCATATGTCCAAAGTGTCTGAACCTTGTCACCATCCATCATTGTCTCGATTAATGTATCGAAGATAGCCTGCTCACGGGAATTATCTCCGTCACCGTCATCAATGATAACCCATACAGGAGCTTCTCTGTTGAGGTAACCACCAACAGTATCCTTAATCTCAGCGATAGGAGTTAACTGAACTAATTCAGAATCAACATCATTCTTTACAAGGTTATCTGTAAGTGTCTGATACCAGGAACCTGCCCAGTATGTGAATACACCTGAGGAACCAGTCTGATCATTGGAGAACCACTTTTCACGGGCAATCTTTGTAGATGCTGTAAGTGTTTCAGGATCGATAGCGCCATCAGTATATGCCTGCTGTAATCTTAATAATGCAGCCTTAGTCTCTTCGGACTGGAATCCATCATACCATGTACCATCTTCGCCCTGAACGATTGCTGGGTATGCATCCTGCCAGAATTCAGGTAAGTAGTTGATGTAAGGAGCTTCGTTTCCAACGAAACCTGCTGCAACTACACCATATGTATCGCCATCTACGCCGTTTCCATCAGGATCGCCGTTGTGGAAAGCAAGTAACATATTGTAATAATCATCATATGTCTTAACATCTTCAGCGTTGATTCCAACTGCATCTAACCAAGCCTTCTTAACATATGTAACACATCCGTTACCATATGAGTTAGCGAAGCCGTATAAATGACCTTCACTGTCCATCAGGCTCTCATTAATCTTAGGTAAATCCATACGTGACTGGAAATCAGCGTTCTTATATGCATCAGCCATATCCCAGAGAAGACCTGTAGGTGCATACTGCTTGAACATATCTGCTGACATGATCATTGCATCAGGATAATCGCCACCTGCGAATAAACGTCCAACTGCATCTGTATAACCTGAATGGTCTAACTGCTGGATGTTAAGCTTAACATCATGACCAAGTTCTTCGCTTACAGCCTTTTCCCACTGCTCAACGAATGCCTGCTGTCCATTATCAACTGTTGCTGTTAATGTACCGTTTACTACAATGTTAAGTTCTGTCAGATCATAAGAGGATGTTTCCCCTGTAGATGCTGTTGTAGAAGCTTCTGCGTTTGCAGCTTCTGTAGATGAAGTAGCGTTTGAATCTGTAGCTGTGCTTGCGCTGTCAGAAGAGCTACCACATGCAGCTAAGGATACAACCATAGCTGATGATAAAAGTAAAGATAATGCTTTCTTCTTCATTTCTTACTTTCCTCCCTAATATAAAATTAACTGTTCCGAACCTTGGGGCTGTGCCCTTGCTCTGGAATCAACATATCATTTCCCCTCTTTTAAAACAAGTTACAATTTTTGCTGTCACGTACATTATTTGACTGCGTTTCCAAAAAATCCCCATTTTTCAAGGGTTTCATGTAAGTACTTACATGTTGTTTTTTTTATTTAAAACTGGTACAATACTACTATACAAACTGATAATTTATAATATCATGGAGAAAACCTTGATGATTTTGAATAGAAAAGAAACGAAAAATAATACAAATTCCACAACGGACAAACAGTCCCTCATGCTGCGTATGGTAACCTCTTACAGTATCTTCCTGCTGGTCATCCTCATCCTGTTCCTGTATCTGTATCAGTCTACTTTCCGCAACGTACAGCAGCAATATGATTTCCAGCAGAAATCCACTATGGTCAGTAATGTAGAGCTCTTTGAAAAAGACTTAAAGATTATGGATATCTATTGCCGGCAGCTGCTTCAGAATAATACATTCCGAAAGCTGATTGCCTTTCATGATCCTGATGACAAGGGCTTTATGGATATGGGAATTGCCCTTGCGACCACGCTTTCTACAGATGTGTACCCTGAAGCACTGCTTCCCATTGAAGAAGTGTACTGTTATCTGCCTAATACGGACTATATTCTGTCTCCCAACTATTTTATATCCGCAGAAAGATACTATAGCTGGATGAAAAGATATGCAAATCCCGAATATACCAACTGGCTGAAAGCACTTTCAGAAGAATCCAATTATTACCAGTTTCTTCCTATGGATAATGTCGCACCGAATTTCAGCAAAAACTACTATATGTATATGGTAAACATGGATGATCTGTACTATATAGATGCCAACGCTGTAGTATGCTTTGTCCTGGAGAAAGAAGAGCTGGCTTCCCTATTTACCACGCTCTCTTCCGACAATTTCGATACGGACTTTATTGTTGCAGTAAATGAGGATAATGTTCCTTTTATGAGTCTGTTATCCAATCCGGATTTCTCCGTAGATAAAATTATGAATCTGCATTATACTAACAATTTTTCGCATAATCATGGTTCACTCACAATAGGAAAGTATACGTCACAGCTTACGGGCTACACATACTACTACAGTTTTCCTGCTTTTAGTTCTACTTCGAGCACGATTACAAAACAGGTGTTATATATCACATGTTTTGTAATTGCTTTTCTCCTTGGAATCTCTTTGATTATACGGTTTTCAAGAAGAAATGTAGCACCTATCATAGAGCTTGGTCAGGAATTGAACGAAGCCGTGGAAGCACAGAATCATTTGCAGGAAGTGGTAGACAGTCAGCGTCCCATTATCTGTAACAGTTATGTAAGGCAATTACTGACCGGCTTGATTGCTTCTGAAGAAGAAGCTTCTTATATTAAGGAATATCTGAATCTGGTCGGAGAACCTCTATATTATAACTGTCTCTACATTGTAGCATATAACAATGCCGGTGATTCCAGTGAAAATGCGCAGCAGATCCGTTCTTCTGATGACTTCAATCATGTTATCACGAACGCACTGCAGAATTATCTGGGTTCCCCTCTGTATTATTTTAATCCGGCAGACAGAACCTATGCACTGCTTCTGGCATGCACCAAAGAAGATGAAGCCAACCTGATCATCAAAACAAACGAAACGATTGTCCAGCTTCATAATTATCTGCTGGATACCTATGGAATCTGGTTATTTGCAGGTATTGGCAGAAATACGGACAGCCTGACGAATGTGTGGGAATCTTATCAGCAGGCTGTAGAATCTATCAGTTATACCAGTAAGAATTATTTCTTCTTTCCGTATGAATTTATTAAGAAGGATTCCAATGCCTTCTATTATCCACCTGAATTGTCAACGAAGCTGATTCACTTCATTACGACCGGCAATACTTCTCAGGTACTGGAATTATTCAATCTGATTCATCAGGAAAATATCGAAGAACGTTCCCTGCCAATCAATCTGTTGAAGTTCCTGCTCTCTGATATTCGAAATACTCTGTTAAAAGCCAGATTTGCTCTGCCCAGTGGAATTTCCGCAGAAGTCACTGCCCAGTTAGACGAACAGTTCAATGAACACGCTACATTCAAGCTGTGTGAAGATATTGCTCTGACTCTGTGTAAGCTCTTTGCCGTAGAATCAGAAGATACCAATCTGGTGACTGCAATTGAGAAATATATTGAAAAGAACTTTATGGACCCATCCATGGGTCTGAATAAGATATCTGATGAATTCCAGATATCAGAAAGTTATTTCTCGCATATGTTCAAGGAAAAGACCGGCGTGAACTTCTCCACGTATCTGGAGAATATCCGTATGAGCGAAGCAGCCCGTATGATCAAAGAAACAGATATCAGTCTGAACGAATTGTATATCTCTGTAGGCTACAACAATGCCAACACCTTCCGACGTGCTTTCAAGAAAATCTATGGTGTTACCCCAAGCAGCATGCGTGAAAACAAAGCTGACAAATAAAAATAGGCATTCATCAAACTCAAATCTGATGAATGCCCATTTTTTATCTCACTGGGTAAACATTACCATTTACAATGGTATATTTGATAACGCCTGTTAGTTTATTCCCAGCAAAAGGAGAATTAGAAGATTTGGATGCAAATTTTTCTACCGTCCATTGTGCTTTCGGATCAAAAATAACTACATCTGCTGTAGAATCAATTGCAAGATTTCCTGCATTTAATCCATACATTTTGGCAGGATTGCACGACATGCAAGCTAAAAGTTGCATCATGCTTACTTTTCCTGTATCGACCAGATTGGTAATGCCAAGAGAAAGTGCTGTCTCTAACCCAATAATTCCACTGGGAGCTTCTGTCAGCGGCTTACTCTTCTCCTCTACGCTGTGAGGTGCATGGTCTGTTGCAATAATATCTATTGTTCCATCCTGAATACCTGCAATAATCGCCTGTCTGTCTTCTTCCAGTCTAAGAGGCGGATTCATCTTGGCAAGTGTTCCATGCTCTACCACCGCTTCCTGTGTCAGGCTGAAATGGTGTGGCGTTGCTTCCGCATGAATCTTAGTACTTTTCTGTCTTGCCTGACGCACCAGCTCTACGCCCTCTTTCGTACTGATATGCTGTACGTCAAGAATAACACCTGTTTTTAATGCTATATCAAGGTCACGGGCTATTAAATCTATCTCTGCTTCTCTTGGTGAACCGCCAATACCGAACTTCTTCTGTGCGATATCGCTATTTACACCATTATTACTGATCAGCGCCGGATTCTCTTCATGAAGACTGACCGGCACACCAATACTGGCTGCTTTCACAAAAGCCTGCTCCAAAATATCGACATCCAGCAGCGGTATACCATCATCTGTAAACCCAGCTGCGCCCTTGCTATACAAGAGAGCCATATCTACCAGTTCTTTGCCCTGTAATCCCTTCGAGATGCTGGCACAGCTGTATACATGAATCGGAGTATTCTTTCCCTTCTCCAATACATAATCAAGTGTCTCTTCATTATCTACAACAGGTTTTGTATTTGCCATCAATACCACGCTGGTAAATCCCCCCTGCAAAGCCGCCTGTGCTCCTGTATCAATATCTTCCTTATAGGTAAATCCCGGATCTCTGAAATGAACATGCACATCTACAAGCCCCGGTGCAACCACCATACCCGTGGCATCAATTACCTCGCACCCCTCTTCCTGAATCTCACCACATGGTGCAATTCTGGCTATCTTGCCATCTGCAATCAGAAGATCCCCCTTCTCTTCTCTCTTACAGGAAGGATCTATTATCGTTCCGTTTTTAATTAATATCATATGTTATTTTACCTCTCAATTCAGCATTTCATCCTGTAAATACCAAAATACGCTGTCTGAATTTCAGCATTACAGGCTTACACCTTGATTACAAACCAAGTATAGCATACGTATTATCTAAATTCTACGGTCTTGTCGGCAATCCCCTCTGTTTTTATTACCACATAGGGATAAGATGCCACCTGTGCTGCCTGTTCTGATGTCTGCGGTCCAATCAGAGTCGTATCTATCACAATCGTGTTCTCCGTCTCAAATAATTCATTCACACTAATGCTATAGCCACTACTCTCCTGTTCTCCATACCCCACCGCAATATAGAGATCCTCCCCTCTCGTATAACTGATTTGAAAAGGCTTCTCCTTCTTCTCCCCAATCACATCACGAAGCGCATCCGGCTGCTCTTCCTGAGATACCACCGTAAACTCCAGATCCCTAACCTTCCCCTCATCCTCCTTCTCTACCGCACATCCCCCTAAAATCCCCATTACTGCTATCCATCCCACAATAATAACACATGTTTTTATATTTCTTGTCATACTTTTCACAATTCCTATTCCCTTCTGTCTGATATTCTTATTATCTTATTCCTATTCTATTACACAAAACACCCCGTTATGTCTCTAATATGTTGCATTTCATATTCCCCTATGCTACACTTAATTTCATGTGTTATCAAAAACTAACACGGCGTTTTTCACGTAGCGAGGGCGTGCCTGTGTTGCATTGTCCAAGCTGTGCAATTCGTCCCTCTCTTTACCCCCTTTCACATTTAAAAAATATAATTTAGGAGATATAACATGCAAAATCATCATAAGAGAAGCTCTTTTTCCGGGAAACTCGGATTTGTCCTGTCAGCAGCCGGCGCCTCTGTAGGACTGGGAAACATCTGGCGCTTTCCATACCTGGCAGCCAAATACGGCGGCGGCATATTCCTGCTCATCTATATCATTCTGGCATTGACCTTCGGCTACACAATGATCATTGCCGAAACATCCATCGGACGTATGACCAACAAAAGCCCTGTTGGAGCCTTCCATTCCTTTGGCAGATCCAAATGGCTGTCCTTTGGCGGATGGATCAACGCCATTATTCCCATCTTAATCGTACCCTATTACTCTGTTATCGGTGGATGGGTCATTAAATATCTGTTTGAATATATACTTGGACACAGTAATAATCTGGCTCAGGATGGATATTTCTCAGGCTTTATATCTACTGGCAGTTCTACTGAAATCTGCTTTCTGATATTTGCCATATTTACTCTGAGTATTATTTATGCCGGTGTCCGCAATGGTATTGAACGTGTTTCCAGAATTATGATGCCAATTCTTGTTGTTTTATCCATTATTATTGCCATTTATTCTGTAACAAGGCCAGGAGCGATTGCCGGTGTGAAGTATTTTCTCATACCGAACCTTCATAATTTCTCATGGATGACAGTTGTCACAGCAATGGGTCAGATGTTCTACTCCCTTTCCATTGCCATGGGTATTCTCATTACTTTTGGTTCTTATATGAAAAAAGACATTTCCATTGAAGAATCTACGGAAAATGTCGAGATATTTGACACAGCAGTTGCCATCATGGCTGGTCTGATGATCATTCCTGCTGTATTTGCCTTTTCCGGTGATGACTCCAATACACTCCAGGCAGGACCATCCCTTATGTTCATTACCATCCCGAAGGTTTTTGAAAGTATGGGGCTTGGTACTTTTGTTGGCATATTATTCTTCCTGCTTGTATTATTTGCTGCGGTTACAAGCTCTATTGCCCTGACAGAGAGCGCCGTGTCTACCTTCGAGGATGAGCTGGGCTGGAATAGAAAGAGATCAACGCTTCTGATTGGTGTTATTATCATTGCACTGGGAAGTCTCTCTTCCTTAGGCTATGGCCCTTTAGCCAAGGTAAAAATTCTGGGTATGCAGTTTCTGGATTTCTTTGATTTCCTGACAAACTCCGTCATGATGCCAATTGCTGCCATTACGATCTGTCTTCTGGTGTCACGTACAATCGGTGCGGAAAGAATCGAAGAAGAGGTAACGAAAGAAGGAAAGCCCTTCCGTCGTAAAAAGATATTTTATTTTATGATTCAATATTTGTGTCCTGTTTTTGCTGCAATTATTCTGATCAGCTCCGTAGCCAATGCCTTCGGACTGATCTCCATGTAGTACAACCCTTGCTTTTATAAGGTTTCTCTACTATAATAAAGAAAAACACGAAAGCAGAAAGGTATAGAGTATGATCCGATTAATTATTGTAGTACTTTTTGTAGTTCTATTTCTGATACTCAGTATCCCCATTATGTTCATAGAATGGATTATTGGTAAATTCAATCCGGGTGTGAAAGACCGTTCCTCTCTGGCAATTGTCAACTGGGCTTTCCGCGTTGTCCTTTTCCTTGCAGGTACTAAAGTTACTTTCATAGGTCTGGAAAATGTACCTACAGACACCCCAGTCCTCTATGTCGGCAATCATCGCAGTTTCTTTGATGTTGTAATCACTTACACGAAGGTAGCCCGTGTAACCGGTTACATTGCCAAGAAAGAAATCGAGAAGGTTCCACTGCTTCGCAACTGGATGCGCAACCTGCACTGCCTTTTCCTTGACAGAAAAGACATTAAAGCCGGCTTAAAGACAATTCTGGAAGCAATTGAATTGATGAAATGTGGCATTTCCATCTGTATCTTCCCGGAAGGAACCAGAAATAAGGTGGCTGATACCTTTCTTCCTTTCCATGAAGGAAGCTTTAAGATTGCCCAGAAAGCAAACTGTCCTATCGTACCGATTACGATCAATAACAGTGCTGCCGTCTTAGAGGATCATTTTCCCAAGATCCGCAAGGCACATGTCGTTGTAGAATATGGCAGACCTATTTATATAAATGAGCTTGCTCCTGAGAATAAGAAACAGCTTGCTCCCTATGTACAGCAGATTATCAGTGATACTTATTTTAAGAATAAAGAAAAATATGCTGAACTTATGGCAAAATAAAAGAAAGGGCGATTGTCCTTTCTTTCTTATTTTATGGTTTTATGGCTGTAATTCAATGATAAATGCTTTGGTATATCCATTCTTTGGGGATGTCCGAAGCCAGATCTTTCCACCATGCATTTCAACGATTTTACGGGCAATACTCAAACCGAGTCCACTGCCGCCTCTAGTGCTTCTCGCCTTATCCCCTCTGGAGAAAGGTTCAAAAATATGTTCCGCTAACTCAGGTTCGATGTTTCTTCCCGTATCCGCTATACAGATTCTGTATTCTTCATCCAGTGTAACACTTACCTTCGTACCGGCATCATTATATTTCAGGGCATTATTGAGAATATTGGTAATCACTCTCGTCATCTGGCTTTTATCCAGCTCTATGGAATCAAGCTTATCTGGAATCTCTATCTCCAGTTCCATGCCCTTCTCTTCAAAATCCGTATACATCATGGCAATGACTTCCCGAAGCAATTCACATACATCTGTCTTTTCTTTATGCAGTGTAAAACCTTCACTGTCCATTTTAATATATTCAAAAAGCATCGTGACCAGTTCGCTCATACGCATGGACTTGGCATAAATCGCCTGTAGATATTCCTGTCTTTTCTCCTCACTTAGAGGAATCACACCATCCGTCAGCGTCTTCGCATAACCACATATAGTAGTAATCGGCGTCTTAATATCATGAGTAATGTCTGACAGCATCAGATTTCTTGCCTTATCATATACCTTTTTCTGCTCCTTCTCCTGCTGTAAAAGTTCCTCTAACTTGTGAGATATCTGAATATAATACCACATAATTGCCAGAACATAGGGCAGTAAGGTAATTGCAAAAAGCACCAGAAAGATTAATATTACGCCAAACTGATAGAATCCTGCCCACTTATCGCTGTCTGCCATTGGTATGGCTGATGTGTCAATTCTCAGCTGCCAGGCTCCTGCCATAATCTGCTGTAATTTGTACTGTATAAGTCTGGCTATCTCATCAGGCAGCAAACCGGCGCATACATAGAGAACGATCTGTAGCATTAATAATAAAATACTGCCCTCACTCTCAATCCCTACTTCATTAATATGTAAAACTACGAAAAGCCCCGGCAGAAACTTACGGTACACTATGCCAATCAGCTCCTGCGATAAGGCTATAAAAATCAGGGCAATCAGAAAACGTTCAACCAGAAACCATTTCAGTGATTTGTTCATACTGTGTTCTCCAACCGGTATCCTAATCCACGAATGGTACGAATATACGCATTTGGATCTTCTGAAAGCTTACCTCTCAGCTTACTGATACACACCATTACATTATTATCGTCTGTGTAGAAAGCATCTTCCCAACCCTGTTCATAAAGCTGCTGCTTGGTGAATACTTTATTCGGATTTTCCATAAATAATCTCATAATACGAAATTCCACAGAAGTCAGATCTATCGTTTCTTCACCCTTTTTCAGAATACAGGAATCTACATGCAACGTCAGATCTCTCACCTGTAATATTTCTTTTGGCTGATTCTCCCCTGCTCCCAGAGAATAGAACCGCCTAAGATTGGATTTGACTCTTGCCACTGCCTCAAGAGGCTGAAAAGGCTTCGTAATATAATCATCCGCCCCCATATCAAGCCCCAGTATTTTATCAGAATCATCGCCTTTTGCCGACAGGATAATGACAGGAATATTGCTGTTCTCACGTAATGTCTTCAATACCCGGTAACCATCCAGCTTCGGCATCATGATATCCAGAAGCAGAAGATCCGGTGCTTCTTTCTCAAGAAGCGACAGGGTCTCAAAACCATCTGCCGCTTCTACTACATGAAATCCAGCCTGCTCCAGATACAGGTGCAGAATGTCACGTATCTCTGCTTCATCATCTGCAATCAAAATTGTATATGCCATACAAATCCCCATTTCTTTGCACATTTACTGTGCAACACGAGTCAAAATTGAAGCAGTCTGTAATTTATCTTATAACTGCATCATTGTCGTTGGAACCGGCTGTGCATCTGCCAAGTCTTTCCGGCTCAATCTGCTATACAATGCTGCATCTGTCAGATTCACATATGGTGCTACGTAGAAAATCTCTGCCAGTCCACAGGTAATGCCCCCAAGCATATGCCACAGAATGAAAGACAGATCCAGTACGAAAGCATCCCACTTCTGACCATCCATCATATCTTTACTTCTCTGCAGGACTTCCTGATATGTCATATCCGGATTCTCCCCCAAAATGTAAGGTACCATACGGTACTGATAGGCTTTGTAGATACCCGGGACAATAAATAACAATGACCACAGTACCACATACAGATCCTTGAAGAACATCACTTTTACGCCATTCTTGTAATTATGGTCAAAGGTATATCCCACTTCCGCAATTCTGGCTGTATCGTCCAGGCTCTTTACCATAAAACGGTTGATACCTACCTGAACAGGATTCAGCAGTAAAACATCCAGTGCAATCCCTATTGCAAGCACTATGGCTGCAACTATCAGAACCACAATTACAGTGAAAGCAACCGCAACAATGTCCTGAGGCCTTATATCCATCTGGATATCATCCAGTACCGCTTCTGCACCTTCCCAGTCTACATCATCATTTTCATGCTCTGTGAAATGCTCCTTTACATTATCTGATGCCATGTCACGGATATCACTTCCACCGCCGGAGATTCCCGAACTGCCCAGTCCCCCACCAATCAGCATTCCAATCAGTGATACCAGTACAATCTTCCAGTAGTTACGTTTGAGCGCTTCCTTCGCTCTTTCCTTTAGTTCTTTTCTTGTCCACATCATGTTACATCTCTCCTTTATATACATCCATCATGTGCTTTTTGTTCTTTGATGATATTATCATAACATGACTTCCTTAAAGAAAGAGAAGTGAAACCTTAACAAAACCTTAAACCCCATCACGCCAGTATCTGTGGTATCTGCTTCACCACTTCTTCAAAATGCATACCATGGGAAGCCTTTACCAACACAGTATCACCTGTATGGAGAATCTCACCTAAATGCTCCAGCATGATGTCCCTGTCTTCAAAATAGTAAGCCCTGCTGTCGGATTCTACAGCTTTCACGCCATCATACATATGTCTGCACAGATTACCCACGCAGATCACACAGTCAATTTTATGGTATGCCGCATAGGTTCCAACCTCTTCATGCAGAGCCTTCTCATTGTTCCCCAGCTCAAACATATCTCCAAGGATTGCGACCTTGCGGGTATTTGCCATGCTTAACAGATCGATTGCCGCTTTCATGGATACCGGGTTGGCATTGTAGCAGTCATCAATGATTGTTACCTTATCCTCATGAATGACGTGGCTTCTTCCACCAACAGGCTCTACGGAGCTTATTCCTCCCGCAATCTCTTCATCAGACAATCCCATCACAGTCGCTACCGCCGTAGCAGCCAGGGCATTGTAGACCATATGCTCTCCGGGGAGTGGAATCTTAACACCAAAGGTTCTTCCTTCTCTATGGATATTGGCAGTACTTCCTGCAAGTCCCTGGTTCACATAATCTGTTGCATATATTTCATTCTTACTGTCTTTTCCAAAGAAAAGCGGACGTTTACCGTGCACCTCGGTTACTGTCATCAGCTTATCATCATCACCGTTTAAGCATACCTTACCATCCGGCTGCATGAAGTCGAAGATCTCTGTCTTGGCTTTAAGAATACCATCCCTGGTTCCCAGATTCTCCAGATGGCACTGTCCTATATTGGTAATCACGCATACATTCGGCTGTGCAATACTGCTGAGACGATGCATCTCACCAAAATCACTGATGCCCATTTCCAGTACAGCCACTTGGATATTATCTCTGATACGCAATACCGTAAGGGGTAAACCTATTTCATTATTAAAGTTTCCTTCAGTCTTTAATACCTGATAATGTGTTGCCAGTGTTGCTGCAATGAATTCCTTTGTGCTGGTCTTACCCACACTTCCGGTAATTCCCACTACCTTGATATTGAGCTGTTTTCTGTAAAAGGCAGCCACATCCTTGAGTGCCTGAAAGCTGTCTTCTACAACGATATATGCTCCTTTTGGGTTTTCGGGTGCTTTCTCGCAGATTACACCAAGTGCGCCTTTTTCAAAGACAGCGTCAATAAAGGTGTGACCATCCACACGCTCGCCTTTTGTAGCAATAAATACATAACCGGCTTCCACCTTGCGGGAATCCAGCACAACGCCTGCTGCTTCCTCTCCTACATGTTGCTCTGCATTATGTAAAGAACCATTGACTGCTTTTGCGATGTTCGCCAACGTCATATTTTTCATGTTTTTTGTCACACCTTTCTCTTTTATTCTGCTTCGTTGTATTTCTCCAGGGAGATTCTGATAATTTCTTCACACAGAGCATCAAAATCTACTCCTACCGCTGCTGCTTCCTGAGGCAACAGGGATGTAGGTGTCATGCCCGGAAGTGTATTAGCTTCCAGACAGTAGAAATGATACTCACGGTCCATACGGAAATCTGCCCTTACATAAGTATGCAGGCGAAGTGCCCTGTATACTGCCTCTGCACAACGCTGCATACCCTCTGTTACTTCCTCTGGCAGCTCGGCAGGACAGGTCTCTACAGTAGAACCAGCCTGGTATTTATTCTTATAATCATAGAAACCTACCTTGGGGGCAATTTCGATGATTGGCAGTGCTTTGCCATCCATGACACCAATGGAAAATTCCCTTCCATCTATGTATTCTTCAATCAGGACTCTTTTTTCAAATGAAAACGCCTGCTTTAATGCATCCTGCAATTCCTGTGCATTCTCTGCCTTGTATACACC
Source organism: Roseburia sp. CAG:10041_57 (assembly GCA_001916965.1). GTDB lineage: Bacteria > Bacillota > Clostridia > Lachnospirales > Lachnospiraceae > COE1. The sequence goes on along the minus strand of MNTL01000003.1, from coordinate 108,134 downwards.
AACACTGGAGCCGCCTCTGTTGACCTTAACGATACATGGATAGGTATCCCATTGTGCCTCCTGTCCTACAGTGAGGGTAATTCCCTTTGGTGTAGGAATATCATATTTTATAAATAATTCCTTGGAGATTACCTTATCCATAGCAAGGGCGCTTGAGAAATAATCTGTTCCTGTATACTTGATGTGCAAAAGGTCAAACATTGCCTGTACCTTACCATCTTCTCCATTCTGTCCATGCAGTGCAAGGAATACAATATCACTCTGCTTACAGATATCAATGACATGAGGTCCTACTTCATTATAAGGATCGTCCTTTCTCATGGCTCTTACCTGCCTGATATCAGGATTCTGGCTGGAAATTGCCTGAATGCTTTCACTCCAGTCTTTCTTAATGGAGAATACGTCTGTATAATCTGCGCCATCATAGCCAAGATACAAATCCACCAGAACCACCTGATGTCCACTCTTTACCAGAGATTTATAGATCATCGATCCCGTTACAAGGGATACGTCTCTTTCTGTACTTGTTCCACCTGCTAATACTGTTATTTTCATACTAATTACCATGCCTTTCCATAACCTTTAAACTATTGTAGTATACTGTTTTTTGCTCACGTTTCCTATCTTTCTGCCAAAAATAAACACTTTCGGTATACCTCACCGCACTATTTGAACAGTATCTTAATTGCCTGTATCATCCAACAAGTCACTTAAAGCAAAAAGCAGAATGCCATTCCACTCCGGTGTACGATTCTGTGTCTTCTCCGCTTCCATCCAGGTACCATCTTCCCCCAGATACCTGCTGCCTTCCTCATTCCTGCCTTCTATATAATGTATGGTATTCTCCATGACTGACGCATATTCATTGCTCGGTGTAATATAGTCAACGAAACAGATCAGCAGTATCTTATGCAGATTATCGGACATATCTCTTGTGTATACACCGAAATTATCCTTTCTGGACGCAATGCAGATTTCTTCTGTCTCACTTACCAGCTTCTGCATCAGTCCGGAACAGATACCTCTATCCGTATTACGTTCTGTTCCCAGATAGACTATCGCCCCATAAAAGGAAAACCTGTCTTTCATAATGTCTGCTTCATGCTGCTTCAGATAAGATACTGCTACTTCCTGACTCTTCGAGTCTCCTTCTGTCCGAAAACGCTGTGCTGCTGCATAGAATCTGGCATTTGCCTGTTTACTGTTGCTTTTCTGCTTCTCCATCCAGTTCCAGGATTTCCGTGAAGCGTCCAGATATGCCTTGGCTGCTTTCGCATCATATTTGCCAAATACATTATGATACATTGCCATAATACCACAAAATACAGCAGTTGCTTCATAATCTTCATAAATACTTCCCGTTTCGGCATCCTGTACCGATAACATCCAGTCTGCTGAGTTAAGCAATTGAGGAACCAGTGTCTTGTTCTCTTCAAATACACTGCCGTGACACTGTAATGCCAGCAGCATGGCATGCATGCCAAATCCCAGATTGATAATGCCCTGTGGGCTTTCTTCATAAGTAAAATGCTGTTCCTGCTCCATCAACGCCTGAAACAAGTCCCGATATACCTGCTCTCCTATGGAAAATGTATAGGATCGCCCGATTCCATCTGTTTCTATATAATATGTACCTTCCACAGTAAAATCAGAAAAATCTCCCTTGCTGACAGTCTGTGCGCCTGCATCATCATATACAGTCTTCGTGATGGTACCGGTATAGACAACCTCCCCGGACTGCTCTTCTACAATACGAAACTCGTCCGAAAGATGCTCTCCAAGGAAAAGCACCTTCTTATCCCTATGGGGCAGATAGCCGTCCCTGTCCAACAACACTCTTACTCTGCTTACAGGAAGCTCATATGTGGCCGCTGACTGATACAGGGGCTGTGATACGGTCTGTACCGATATATTATCAGACTGCGGCTGCCCCTGTACTGTGGCTGCTGCCGTATTGCCGCAGCCTGACAAGAACATACAGACAGTCAAATACAGACAAAGTAATCTGTTTCTTCTCATTTACGTACCTCAATAACAATTTTCTCCTATTGTACACGCATTTTAATGACAAGTAAATACGCAAGCCTCTGCATTCTCGTTTCGATATACGATCTTGCCATCTATAATCGTCATTAGCGTATGGGTAAATATCTCCATAGGATTCCCATCATAGACTGCAATATCTGCATCTTTACCGACTTCCAGGCTTCCCACTCTGTCTGATACTCCACAGATATCCGCTGCATCAATTGTAATTGCTCTGTATGCCTGCTCCATATCCAGTCCATTCTTGACACATAGTCCTGCACACAACGGCAGTGACTGAATCAATGAGACCGGATGATCTGTTGTAACTGCTACTTTTACACCATGTCTCGCCAATACGCCAGCTGTTTTAAAAGCCATATTCTGCACTTCAATCTTATTTCTGCTGGCAAGATCCGGCCCTACGATTGCAGGAAAGCCTTCTCTTGCGATCTCTTCGGCGATCAGATGTCCCTCACTGCAATGATCCAGTGTCATCCGAAGGTGGAATTCATTGGCAATGCGGATTGCGGTGAAAATATCATCTACTCTGTGTACATGCGCTTTTAAAGGAATCTCTCTTCTGATGACAGGAACCCAGGATTCATAGTGGAAATCATAGGGTACTTTTCCCCTTTGCTCAACATATTGTGCAGCCCTGGTCAGCTCCTGCCGTAACATCCCTGCAATTGCCATACGTGTTGTAGGAGAAATGCCCTGTCCCGCATAATTCATCTTGGGATTCTCCCCAAATGCCACTTTCATTGCAGATGGTGATTTCATGATCAGATCATCTATTCTCCTGCCCTTGGTCTTAACGACTGCGAACTGTCCGCCTACCACATTGGAGCTTCCCGGACCGATCATTGCCGTAGTGATTCCTGCTCTCACGGCATCATCAAAAGCCGCATCCATCGTATTGATTGCATCAATTGCCCGTAAAAAAGGAGTAAGCGGGTGGACGGCCTCATTGCAGTCGTCCCCCTCCTTTCCCTTCTTCTCCTCTGTAATGCCCATGTGGCAGTGTGCCTCTACCAGACCGGGCATAACCAGCTGATGCTTCATATCTATCACTTCACAATCCGCTGACTGGGGCAAGTTAATCCTGGGCGCTAATTCCAGTATCTTACCCTGTCCAAGCAGGATACTCCCATTTATGACTCCTTCTGGCCCCATTGTACGGATTGTTGCATTCTCTAATAACAGCACATTTACTCCATTCTGCTCAGCGGATTCACTGGCTGTCCATCCTTGGTCAGCTTAAAATACACATTACTGCCTTCTACAGAATAATAAATGGTGGGCTTGGCAACTTTACCCACAATATCTCCTGCCGATACTACATCACCCTCTGCTAATGTGATATCTGTCAGCTGTCCATAGGTAAGCTCATATCCATTTCCAAGGTCAAATAAAATACTGTTTCCAGTCTGGGTATCATAATATACCTTCTCTACTACACCGTCTGCTGCTGCTGTAATCGTCTCATCCGGTGTCGCTGCAATGACAATGGCAGGACTATAGCGGTATTGCTGCATTGTTGCAAAATACACTGCCTTGTCCATGCTGTAGTTGACCAGCACTTCTCCTACAATAGGCCATTGCAGTACATCTCCTTCTCCAAAGGAAGGTTCTGCCACAGCATTTTGTGTCTCTGGTTGTGCAATGACAGTTTCCTCTACAGGGTCTTCCTGCACTACAGAGGATGGCTCTCCTGCTATATCCTCACCGAATCTGGCATCTGTCATCTCATTTCTGCCTGCATTTCTAAGGTCTTCTGCCTTTTGCCTGTCATTGGTCACGCCTGCTGAATTCGCCTCAGTATACTGCGGATCCACATCCATATCATCATTCTGACTCAGCTCCTGGTCATTTCCAAATCTCTCATCAGCCAGCTGCTGTTCCTGTGCCTGCTTTTCTATCTGAGCAAAATCTATTCGATTGTCATCCTCCCCGGAATCTCCTATGGACGCCATATAGACTCCCGTCAATGTAAGGGCTGACAGCACAAAGACAGAGGCTGCGATCATACACACCTTCTCCTTCTGTAAAGGACGCTTGTTGTTACGTCTGTTCATACTAACACCTTGCCTTTCTCTAATCTGCTTCTGGGACGTAGGTACAAGTACCTCGTATTAGTATGATTGCCTGTATTTCTAAATCTATTCACATGCATTATATCTTTTATCCAGCATTATATCTTTGTAAAAATATTCCAGTATCTGCCGATATTCCATTCCCTGCGCATCCAGCCTGGCTCCGTAACACACATCAAACCCTATCCCATGGCCTATCCCTCTGGTTCTTATCATAATAAGGTTCTCTTGTTCCTCCCAGTCAAAATCGGGCGACCGTAGCTCCATTACCTGACACAGAGCATCGGCTGTCAGTACCATTTCTTCTCCAGTACAATGTATAACCTTCACATATCCACTATCATCGCGTTCCAGCTCCATATCCTGTAAACTGTTGCAGAATTTCCATCCGCTGATTTCTTTGATTCTGGCATAAAAATCCTTTTTGCGGTAATGATATTGCAAAAGATACTCTTTATCATAGAGATTGTCACTACAGTCCACACTTTTTAAAAAAGGCAGTCCCGTATCTCTGGTCTTGCCACTGCTCATATAGAAAAAAGGAGCAGGAATCACTTCTCCCTCATACGTAAGTACGATTCCTACCGTATCTGCTGCTGCCTGCTGCATATGATCTGTTATTTCATCCCTGCATGCCATTCCTGTATCCTCAAGGATAAGCTGCCCCGGTCTGTTCTCCTGCTGCCATTTATAGACCAGATTGGTGCGGCATATGACAGCCGCTGCCCGACACAGCTCTTCTCCCTTCTGATCTACCAGCATGGAAGCCATCATAAAGGGCAGCACCTCCTCCGGGTCATAGCAGTAACTTCCATTCTGCATCTCCACAATAACAGAAAATCCCGCCGTAGAAGCCATCCTTTCTTCCCTTTGTGGTCTTTCATCTTCTGCCATAAACAGATTACCGAGCAAAGGGAAGCATAACAGGATTGCCAACAGGCGGGGTAATTTCTTCATATATACCTGCACAGTTCGTTATTGCATAGTATATGCTTCTTATTTTTATTTATTCCTGATTCGTCGGATTCCACTTATTAGTTTATCAAACAAAACACCGCATACTATTACTACGGTATTGTCATATATAATTCCAAGTACAAGGCTGACCGCAAAAGCAAGCACCACCGTTACGGCAATACCACCTGCACAGCCAAATCGTAGTGCAGTTATGTGGAATCTGCCCTGCACGATGACAAATAATGCATACCAGTGGATCAGGATAATTGCATAGCTGTATCTGGAACATAAACGGATAACTGCATTGTCTTTGCCATCGAACCAGCTCTTATGGCGAAGCATCAGTGCAAAGATACCACAGGAGAGCAACTGCAACGTAATGGCATTATGATAGACATAATTCATATTGGCAGAATTGATAAATACAACAATAACCGACACAATAAATGCAACAACAGCTGCTGCCATGATTTTCTTATCATAGCTTCTGGTCTGGTCTTTTGTCATAATATATCCCATAAGGAATACGCCTTCCCATCCGGCAAGGAAAGTAGATATACCAAAACCAATTCCTGCCAGCGGCAGATACAGCGTTAATGCGTTGCATACCAGAATAACAACCGCCATTGCAAACAGCATTTTATCAGTAAGATGCTGCATCATAACACGGAAAAATGGTGTAATCAGATATAAAGCAACTATTGTATAAATCAGCCACAGATGCGGTCCTACATCCGGTGCGCCCGTCAGGATTCTCTTAAATGCCGCACCCAGATTCTTCGGTGGCAGGAAGCCTACCTCATGATTCAGAGACAATAACAGTAAATAATATGCAATTAAAGGAATGATGACTTTGGATGCCCTTCTTATATAGAAAGAACCCACTGATTCTTCTTTATGGGAGTTTAGCAAAAGTGCGCCGGATAACATGACATATATCACATTACAGCTCAGTCCAAGTGTCAGACCACCTACCAGCAACAGCCGCTTCCAGCCAGCATCAGCCAGATCCACCATCGGGGAACAGGCATGAGCCAGTATAACCAATACCGCTGCCAGTACACGCATATAATCCCAGCACACCTCTCTGGATGTCTGATTCTGATTCTTCCCTGATAATTGCAGCATATAATTGTGTAATCCCATTTCCCCGGCTCTTACCTTATGCGCCCAGAAGACAAGCAATATGGCAAGCAATGCCACAGGACAATATATAAGACATTGATGTAAAGTACCTGCTGATATTACCGGACTAACCTTAGTCTCACCTGCATATACTGTTATTTCATTTAATGTAAAATCACCATCTATATCCAGTCTGAAAGAATCATACTCACCTAACGGTATTGGAATACAACAAAACGTCCTGCCGGACTCTATAACAGTCTGAAAAGAATGTTTCTCTGTGTAATTCTCTCCGGCTTTTGCATAAAAGACCTGTACCGGCAGATCCTCACCGCTATTGGCACGGCAAAGGATGCGCATTCCTCCCACTGTTCCTTCTGATTTCAAATATAACTGCGGATCTTCACCGGTTACCCGGTAAGCATTATCTTCTACCTCATAATTTGATACGCCCACATAGGAATCCTCTCCTATCGTAGTCTCCAATCCCTGAAAGGTATATTGATAATCAAGATTCTTCCAGAAGATGACCGCCCAGCTTATCAGTACGATAACAGTCAGTATTTCCCATTGCCTGTGTTTTTTCATATTTATTGACCATGCCTTTCCTTCCTTTGTAAGCCCATACAGTTTCAGTGTATCAAAAAAGGCAAAAGCAGTCCATTACTTTCACCTTTTTTTGATACACTTATTATAGCTATTCTGAATACACTTTAATAATTCTGTAAATCCTTGGCAAGCTCGTAGATTGATTCAAATATCTGCTTGCACTTGGCAACCTCTCCCACTGTAATATTGGAATTATCAAGACCTTCTCCTGATGCAGCAGCTACTTCCTGGCTGGATGCCGACAGCTGTGTAATATGGTCATAAATCGTATTAGAGGATTCCAATGTCTGTTCCATACTGTTCTTGACATCATTAATATATTCTGCAAGAATCTTTACTTCGCTTTCTACCTGTGCAAATCTCTCCTTACTCTCTGTTATCAGCTCATTCTGTCTTGCCACACTATCAACAGAATTGCTGATACTTTCATTGGCACGCTTCGTATCTTCATTTAATTCCTTGATGATATTGGTAATATTATTGGATGCTTCCTTGGTATTCTCCGACAAAGTCCTTATCTCTTCTGCGACAACAGAAAATCCACGTCCTGCCTCTCCTGCCCTTGCAGCTTCAATGGATGCATTCAGTGCAAGAAGATTAGTCTGGCTGGATATACTGATAATGGAATCCACAAATCCTGCCACCTGTCCTACCTTCTTAGTCAGCTCATCTATCACTGCTTCTGTTGCAGCACTGCACTGGCTTACATTATCTGCCTGATTGCCAAGCTCCAGCATGGAATTCACGCCCTCTTCTACTGTCTGGGATACCTTATCGGAAGAACGTATCATCTCTGAAGCAAGACTCTGCGCATGTTCTGCATGCTCCCTGATATCTCCTGATATCTCCGCCTGTCCCTGGATTGCTTCTGCAGTACTTTCCGTACTGCCTGCTATGTTTTCCATAGAAGTATGGCTATTGGAAAGGCTTGTCTCCAAGGTATCCATCATATCCATTGCTTCGCCAAAATGTTTCATGATATTATCTGCAACCTGGATCATAAGATCATGGCTTTCCTTCTGCTTCTTTGTACGATGCAGGATCTCGTCCGTATTTTCCTTATTGAACTTAATCAGAAGGCCGATACATCTGATAGATGCATACGCAACCAGAATACTAACCAAAACACCGACAAACCTTGTCGCCCCACCGACTCCGTTATCCATCATACCGGAAATGTGAATGATAAGACGCAGTATATTTGCAAACACAACTACGGCATTGCTCACGATAAGTGTCTTTATATCCAGGTATACAACCGTAGCAAACAAAATAGGAAACGCATACATGGCATTATCTTCTGTCGTCGATACCAGTCTGAGTATCAAATATACTGTCAAAGCTGACCCTAACATTGCATATTCACACATACGGCTGTTTCTCTTGATAACAAAAAAGACTACATTGATAATGATTGCGAGCAATGCACTAAACAACTGCAGATACGATGCCATTGTTACCTGCCCCGGTGTGGCTTTGATAAATGCAACTAATGACAAAAATACATATGCCATTATAACTGTCAATACAGGAAATATTACTGTATTGGCCCTTTTATATTGTTCCTCTGTCACTTTTTATTCCTCCTGTTGTTTTTAATGTACTCTCGGAATCTTCTTCAAGCGAAGCATTCTGAGAGTACATTTTATTTTTTTCATACATATCCTTTTTTCTGTATATAATAATACTACTATTTTATTCTCTTGTATACATTTTTTGAATATTTTTTGTTTTTTAAATCATTAACTGTCTAATCATTCTTTGAATCATACACTCTACAATGATGAAATTCCGGCATCAATTTAAATAAAAAATAAAAAAAGAGGATTGATTTATTATACGCTTAATTATTATAGTATTTACTTTATTTTTTGTTCAAACTATGTTATATTTTAATTAATAGAAATTTCGGAAAGGACGTGACATGATGCTGTATTTTCAATCTGTTGGCGAAGCAGAAGCTGTATTTAAAGCACTCAGCACACCTATGCGACTGAAGATCATGGAAATGATCTATAAAAACGACTCCCTGAGCATGAACGACCTGGCTGAAGCCCTGGGATTAACAAACGGTGCAATCTCCATGCATGTAAGTAAGCTGGAAGAAGCAGATCTGGTAAAGATCAAAACAACCTCCGGTAAAAGAGGTACTATGAAGATTGTCCGTCCCAAATACGACAGACTGATGATTGACCTGGCTCCTTTAAAAGAACCAAGGCACTGCTATACAGACGATATCCGTGTAGGCTATTATACTGCATGTCATGGTACTCCGACCTGTGGTCTTGCTACAAGCAAAGAGATTATCGGTTCTCTTGATGATCCGCGCGTTTTCTCTTTCCCGGACAGATTTAATGCAGGTATTCTATGGTTTGCAAGCGGATATGTGGAATATAACCTTCCCAACCATCTGCAACCCGGTCAGACTTTGAATGAATTGCATATTTCTTTTGAAATATCATCTGAGTGTCCTAATACCAATGAAGATTACCCCTCTGATATTTATTTTTCTATCAATGATATCCCTCTTGGTATGTGGATCAGTCCTGGTGACTACGGTGCCAGAAGAGGTTATGTATCACCGGCATGGTGGCCGGAACCTCTGAACCAGTATGGTCTGCTCAAGACCCTGATCATCAATAATGAGGGGACTTTTATGGATGGCACTAAGAAGCTCTCCAATATAACGATTCAGGACCTTAACATTGACTATAACAGCTATATCACTTTCCGTTTTGAAGTGCCTAAGGATACCGCTAATTGCGGCGGCTGTACCCTGTTCGGAGAAGATTTTGGCGACCATAATCAGGCAATCCGCATCAAAGCCTACTATGATGAAGAGAATGAAACAGACACATCCAGTCAGGAATAATCATAAGCCCCTGCAAAGAATGATTTTGATTCTTTGCAGGGGCTTATTTTACTTAGATCCCCATGCGGTAACATTATTACCAAGTACCGTAAAGGTCATGACAACTTCACGTTGCTTCTGATTAAAATAAAGCTTCTCACTTGGCATTTTTAAGAATACTCCCTGATATGTTATGTCCTCCAGAGTAATGGTCATATTGGGGCTGCCTTCTTCATAAGTCCAGCTTCCTGTCAATTCTCCTGTCACACTGCCATCTTCGTTCAACGTAATATGAGATGGCTGCATGATTCCTACCGTGGCTTTTCCAGCCTTCTGATAATAAGTAGTTGGTGTATGAATAATGAATTCATATTCACCACACATCTGCTCCATATCATAACCGGTCTTGGATATATGCTCTCCTGTATATTCATACGGTGCTGCCACAAGCCAGCCTGCTTCATTGACAAAAAGCTGCTGCACTCTGACCTCATGTGCCTCTGTAATGCCATTTTTACCCTCGGCAAAACGACTGTGATATACCATGTAAATCTCGCCGTCTTCACTGACATAAGCTGAATTATGTCCCTGTGCGACACGGGTCTCACGGTTGCCCGACCAGTCATAACTGCCCATAATACGAACACCAATGTTGGTAAACAGATTGTTCTCCTGGCTGGTATAGACTGCAGAATTACCTGCTTCATCCACGTATGGACCTGTTATGTTCTCAGAACGGAATATTCTGATCTGATAGCCGCCTTCTGCTACCAGTCCACCGTAAGAAAGGAACAGATAATAATAACTATCCTTATAAATAATGAACGGTCCCTCACCGGATACGCTGCAGCCACCCGCCAGTTTATACCCATAATAGGCGTCTGACTGATTCGGAACGGTTTCATAGGTTGTCGCGTAATCACGCAATCCCGTCTCTTCATCCAGTTTTAAGAGATAGATACCGCCAAACCAGGAACCAAACACCATCCACAGGTTTCCTTCCTCATCATAGGTCACACATGGATCAATGGCATTAAGCTTCGTGTTGGTCGTGGACTGATATCTGGTCAGATCCGCTCCCTCACCTAATACCTGATACACATCTGTAAGCTCTGCCGGATGCTTGTCTCCTGCATCAAATCCAGAATACACCACTGGACCTCCATATGCATAAGGTCCTTCTATAGAATCTGCTGTCAGCATGACGATGACAGAATTCCAGTCATCACCATTCACACTCATATACATGCAGTATTTGCCCATTTTCTCATTATAAATAACATCCGGCGCCCATAGATTACCCTTCAGCTCCGGGTTGGTATCCGTCCTGCAATAGTTCTCCCATTCCCTGCCGAATAACTCCGGGTATTCAGAATTAATATTCATGGTAAAGCTCTGCCAGTTCATCAGATCTGTACTCTTTGCCCATGCCATATGAGAACCAAATACATAATATGTTCCCTTATCATAAACTACCGATGGATCATGCACAGTTACTCTGCTTACTGACACTTCTGTCATTTCCTGTGCTGCTTCCTCCTGCTGCCTTGTTTCCTGCACTGTCTCCCCCTCCTGCGTTACACTTTCTTCTATAATGCCTGTCTCGGCTTCCTCTTTCTTGTTTTGTTCCACCGTACCTGCACAGCCACAGCAGCCTATTATAACTGCTAATATAACTGCCGTTATTTTATATGAATTTCTCATTCTACGCCTTTCTGAAAAATGGGCATCAATTGATGCCCATTTTCATCACCCATTCTTAGTAATTCAATTCAATCCCGATCATTGCATAAGCTTCCTTGGCAGCTTCCAACGCAGCCTTGTTAGCCTCATTGCCTTTCTGCTCAAGCTCTGCTACGAAATCGTTGGCGTTCTTACCCTCTATGCGAACCTGATCTTCAACACCTAATGTATCGCCTACTGCGAAGTAAGAAGTGCTCAGGAAACTGGAGAATCCAGGAATCTGGCAGTCACCGAAAGGAACCGGATTCTTGCAGTTTGCAAAGAAATCATCGAAGTACTTACCATATTTGGTATCTTCATCAGCAGTTACCAGATCTTCGCCATTTACAGGATCAAATACGGACTGATAAGTTCTTGTCTGTGCTGTAGGATAGAAGGACTGCTGGAATTCTTTCCAGATCTCTTCATCCATTGTAATAGGGCAAGGCATTGCCTGTCTGTATAAAGGCAGCTCTGCATATGTCTCTACATCCTGATAAGCATCTAATTTAGCCTGCCAGCCTTCTACACCCCATCCCATCCATTTGAGCAGTTCATATGCTTCTCTTGGATGCTCTGTAGAAGAAGAAATACCACCAAAGTCAAGTACGCCAAATACATAGCCATCATCACTTACAGGTGTTGTATAAGGTACCCATTCCATACCACGGTTTCTGTAATCCGGTGTATCAAAGAGATTCAGATATGTCCACCATGCATCTAACTGGAAACCAAGCTTACCTGTGTAGGCAGCCCACATTGTTCTGTCTCCTGTCCAAGCTTCCATCTCATCTGTATCACCATAAGGTGCATGATACTTGCCATTTACCAGCTCTGCCCACTGATTTACACCGGCTGCCCACTGTTCCATGTTATAACCTGTGCCATCCCAGCCAAATTCACCGATACAACCTGAACCGTGAGCGACTGGATAATAAGTTACCAGTGAATGATACTGGTTGAAACCATAAGTTCCTGCATCTGTATTGGTTGCTGCCTTAAAGGAATCAATCATCTCATCCCAGGTCCAGTTCGTAGAAGGTGCTTCGATATTCAATGTCTCAAATACGTTCAAATCACAGTAAATAGCATCCGGGAAGAACTTGATCGGAGTTGCCAGCTTCTTATCTGTTCCATAGTATCCCAGCTTTGCATTATTAATAGAAGGCAGGATATTCTCATTCTCCGGATCATTCTCCCAGTATGGTGTCATATCACCCAGTAATGCATTGGAAAGGGCAAAGTCACAGTTACCAAGGATCATGAAGCAATCCGGCATCTGTCCTGACTGTACCAGATTCAACAGTGTATCGTTATAGCCATCTGTTGAGAAAGCCTGTGTCTCTACTTTAATATTAGGATATTTTGCCATAAAAGCATCTGCCACTGCATTGACAAGCTGTTCATTATCAAAATGCATATAAGTCAGTGTGATCTCATCTGTCGTCATTTCCGGCAATGCAGAAGCCTCTGCCTCTGCTGCTCCCTCTGTTGCTGTGCCTTCTGTCTGCGTTGTTGATGCATCAGCCTGTGTCCCATTGTCTGTTGTCTGCACCGGTGCAGCAGAGCTGCCACATCCTGTCAGCATTCCCGTTACCAGAGAAGCTGCCATCATCATACTTACTACTTTCTTCTTCATTTCTTTTCCTCCTTAAAATTTATATAATGTTTTTTCATACTTTATTCCCCGGTAATACCTGTTCTGTCTACGCTTTCTACGAACTGCTTCTGCAATACAAGATACATGATCAGCAGTGGCAGAATACTTAACATCGTACCCGCCATCTTAATAGATTCATTGATATCCACCATACCGCTTCCTGCTACACTTCTGGCTGTATTATAGCTGTTTTCAAAGTTCTTGAGTGATACGATAAGTGAACTCCAGTGATATCCCGGGCTGTTATTGGTAAATGCTCCTACCACGTAGAGCTGTGTGAGGTAGGACTCATTCCAGTACCATACAATAGAGAACAGGAACACGACCAGAATCGCCGGTGCTGCACTGGGCAATGCGATTTTATAAAAAGCCTTGAAATGTCCTGCTCCATCAATCTTTGCCGCTTCGATCAGTACCTTTGGCACTTGACGGAAGAAGTTATAAAAGATCAATATAAATATCTGTGCTTTCAGCCCCTGTCCAAACAGAGCCGGAACAACAAAGGCTTTGAGGGAATTGACCAGTCCTGCTTTGGTATAAAATACATAAGTAGGCATCATTGTTGCCTGTGGCGGCAGAATAAAGGAAAAGATCAACAGTCCAAGCAATATTTTCTTTCCCTTAAAATCATATCTGGCAAATCCGTATCCCACGATAGAGCAGATCACTACATTAATCAGCGTGGGAATCCCTGCGATTAACACAGAATCCTTAAATGTTTTCCAGTAATCCATGGATTTCAGTGCCTGCCTGTAGTTCTCCACATAGAGCTGACTGGGAATCCAGTTGATTGAAGTATCCAGCAAATCATTGAGATTCATAAAGCTCTTGCTCACCATATACAGGATTGGATACAGATAGATGAAGCCAATACTGATCAACAGCAGATATACCACTGTCAATTTACCGGTTCCCTGTGTATCCTTGGAACCAAAAATAAATTTCTTGAGCTTATAACGCATCTGCTCCCGCTGCCTTGGAGTAATTCTCCTGATTTTATGCGGATTTTCTGCTCTGCTTGCGTTTGTAGCGCTCATAGCGTCGTTCATGGCGTTCACCTCTCTTTCTGATCTTCTTCTCCAGACGTTGTTCCTTCTTCAGTTCCCGTCTGTATTTCTTCGCTCTTCTCTCGTAAACATCCTTTCTGCCAACGATCAGTACTGCGAAAAATGCTACCAGTGCTGACTCGATCACCGAATACAGCCATGCCATTGCTGATGCATAGCCATAACCTCCTGTTGCAGAGAGCATCGTATCATAGATCAGTACGATCAGACTGTTCTGTTCATTATTTGACATAAAGATCACGGTATAGATCACATTCAGCAGAATCATAGGTTTAATAGTCGGAAGCGTGATCTTCCAGAAACATTCCCACCCGGAACCTCCATCAATCTTGGCAGCTTCATACAGTGAGGTGTCAATCTTCTGCAATGCAGCAAGGAATATCAATATCTGTACTCCTGCGTACCAGAGCAGTGTAATCATATTGTTAAATACACTGGTCAGACTCGTTGCCAGAATATTTGGCAGATATTCGTCCAATAGCTGCTCTATCATTGTCGCATTCATCATAGGAATGCTGGCTGCCTCCTGGTCTGCAAGCTGCTGCATGACCGGACCGCTGGCTATGATGATAGGCAGGAAAAAGATCATTCGAAACAATCCCCTGCAGGCGATCTTCTCATTTAACAACATCGCAATGATCAATGCAAATGCTACAATGACCGGAACTGCTATCAGCGTTTCTGTCAGATATGTCTCCAGTCCCATGATAAAATCTGGATCGGTAAGAAATATCTGACTGTAGTTTTCAAAGCCTACATAGAGCTTCGCCATTCCCTGTGGGAGCAGCTTGATCTTATTGAGCGAATACTGAAAGGATTGAATCATAGGCCATGCTACCAGAGCAAGGAAGCCTATCAGCCACGGCAGGATGAACAAATATCCCACCCGGTTTTCACGGCGTTCCAACTGTCCCGGTTTTACGACTCTTTTGCCTTTTGCCATACTCATCACCTCCCAATCACATAATCAGATGCTTCCACTGTAATGCCATCTGTGCTCAATGCCTTATCACTATAATTGATATAAATTGTGACGCCATTGTCATAAGTTACTTTGACCAGACCATTAGCCAGCTGCTCATGCTCATCAATATAGCTTCCCGCTACTGCCTCATTTACAGCTTTGAGTTCTTCATAGTAACGGACGATCTGTTCCTTGTATACAGAATACTGTGAAGTATATACATCACTGGAATTGGTATAGATCAGTGCCGACGGGTCTTCCCAGGTCAGGTAGAAGGAAGGATAGATACCCGTTTCCACCAGTTTCAGGAAATATTCCCTCTCATTGGCTTCAAAATTCACATAGTCGCTGTACATGGGCATTATGCCTTTTAATGCAATAGACAGAAAAGGAACGCTCTGATCTGTATAGATATAGTTGGAGTCTGCCGTAGGCATATCCGTCATTGCTTTGGTATACTTCCAGTAGCATGCAGCCGGAGTCTCCAGCAGAAGCTGCGTATTTCCGCTTAACTCTTCCAAAGTCCTGTCATAGAGATACTTGGATACAGAACGTGTCTGCATGGTATCACCTAATGTATAAGTAAACAGTGTATTACATACTCCGCCAAGTGCCAGTTCATGAATATCCTTCTTTGCCAGATTCTTCTGCAACGTCATCAGATTCTCATAACTTTTCTGGGGTGTCCAGAATACGAAGGTATCATATACTGTCTTGTATTCCTCTTCCTCATACAGACGTTTATCCATTTTCTTCACTGTATTGAAAGTCGTATTACCAGTCTCTGGATTGGCTCTGATACCATCTGTATACAAATAAAAGTCAATGCCTTGCTCTTTACTGTCTGCAATCAGTTCTTCCAGTGATTTCCTGCCGCCAATACTGCTGTCCACATCCAGTTTCGTTACAGGAAGTGCACAGATACCGCCGTCCTGCCAGCCTTTATACTGTGTCAGGATGTCTGTCACGCCTCTGGCTTCCAGATCATCATAGATTTCTCTGATATTGTCTACTGTCGTTACAGGTACTGCCTTTTTCCAGAGCATCCAGTTCTCAACATCACTGCCCAGGAAGTCCAGTCGAATCCTGAATTCATCTTCCTTCTGGGATAACTCGCCCTTTTCCAGCAGGTAATTACGATACCTCTTGGCAAGTCCTGCATAATCTGCTTCTTCCTCTTCTACGAACAGATAGCGGATTTTGATATCATACTGGATTCTGTCTGTTACCTTCGTTACTGATCCACCGGAATTAGAGGTAGGCTGAATATAAGTAGTACTTTTTCTAAAAGAAGCCGTTACCCAGTTATAGTCAGAATAAGCACCATTTGGAGTCGCATAGATAGATGCCTCTTCCTCTCCGTTCTCTATCACTGCCAGATATCCCATACCGTCAGTTGTATGTACCATGCCATACACTGGTGCAAGAATCTGCTCCGGGTCATTGTGTGTCTCATATTGGCTCCACAGAAGTGACAACACATAGGATTCTCCAACACCTACATCACTGCCATACACCTTCTGGACATATCCCGAATCAAATCTGCCTTCCTTATCATCCAGATAGATCAGTGCTCCGTTACCATCGGGTACGAACATATAACCATCTACTTCGCCCAGTTTCGTATTACCAAGCAATGGAAACAGGTAGATATTGCCGATTTTTTTGTTCTCTGCATTTTCATAGATAGAATTCTCTGGAATATAAGCAGTAATGCTGCCGTCATCATAGAGCTTAACTTCTACTTCAAAACCCAGCTCATATGATGGATAATCCAGCCTGGCATGAAATCCGCCGGGAATCTTTTCTACCGAAACCCTGGCACCACTACTCTCCAGACCGATCTTCTTCTGCATGGTATTGGTATCTTCCTGAAGTTCTACTACGACACCGGACTGTAAGAATCCTTTCCAGGTATCATTAACCTTGGCAAGGCTTTCCTCGTCCCGCACTGTAGATTCCATGACAGCTCCTGTCTTTTTATTTCTTACCAGAATGGACAATGCCGGTTCATACAGATATAACTCATAAGTGTCGTTTGCCGCCACCAGTGTATGTCCTTCCAGAGTCGCCTGTTCTACTGCCTTATCACTCAATGCCGCCACCGGTTCTGCAATCTGTTCTTCCACATCTGCAAAAGAAAGCGAATCACTGCTGCCCGAATTGGTCACTACATGATAAATTGCTGCCGCTGCGACTAAAATGACAATCAGGATCACAATTGTCAGGACTCTGCGCTTTAATTTCTTTTTAGTTTCCAATTCGATACACCACCTCTCGTACGACTGTAATTACGAAGTCGATTACCTGTGAGAATAACACATAGATGATACATACCAGCAATGTCAGAATCAATACGGTAAAAGCCGTGATCGCCAGTGCTTTGGCTGTCTCTCCTACTGTGAAATTATTGATTTCCTTTAATGTCAGCAATATCAGTATCACTACCCAGGTCCAGACTATAATATTTGCAAAAGAGATCAGGAACACTTCGTTATACGTCAGGACGTTACTTAACAGAATGACAAAAGGCTTGATGACAATATAAGGAGTCAGGCAGTATGCGTAGGCACAATACAGATCCTTAAAGAAGCCTTCGCCTTCATGAATCGTAACGACCAGATAATTGCAGGCTGTCAATCCAATAAAGATAACCAGCACCTTGCCAATATCTGTAATCAGATCATATCTGCCTTCCCTCACTGTCTTCACCAGGAATCCACTGCAATATTTCTCCAGAATCGAGATCAGAATAAACGTACCCAGTAATATATTGGCACACCACCAGGAATTCTTGCCCTCTTTCTTCACACCGTAACAGCCGTCCATCGGATGTCTCATAAAGTACAGACTGTAACGAAGCTGTCCCAATAATATATGCTCTCCTGTCTGTGTTGTGGGACGATTAGCATATTTCTTACGGTACAGAGACTTGCCGCCCCGAATCAGTACAATCACGGCTGCTATCGCAAGGACTGCTGCTACCAGATAATTACGGATCCAGATATTTCTGACTTCCCAGAACGCATCAGAGTATCCTTCAAAGGATTTGGCAAGTCTGAAATATTTCAAAGCCTGCTCATAATTTTCCTCCTGTAAATATGCATGACCCATTGCCTGGTTCGCATAGTCAAACATACTGTTCATCTGCAGGACTTTACTTAGCGGTTCCTTACTCTGTGTATACTGTCCTTTGGAGAACAGATACAGTGATTCATGTAACAGGTTCGTAAATTCAGTGGGTTCAAATATATGAATCTGCTTCTTATCAGAATCCAACAGATATATCCTGTCATCCTCATCCACTGCGATGGCTTCTACTTTATTACACAGACCTACTCTTTGTCTGCCGTCATCTCTTCCGCCGAACATGAAGAGCAGTTCGCCGTCTTCGTTATATTCATAGATATATCCATCTGAGTCAGCAACCAGAATATTGTTATAATTACCAGTCGTAACTGCTGCCGGAAGATCTGCATAATATGGATCAGAGTCCAACAGATTCTTACCTGCAATGTTGAGCTTCTTTAAGCTGGTTTCCTTATCACCCTGCGTTACTGTATAGATCAATCCCGTATCATCAATATGCAGGTTGGTCGGTGTGGAGGGAATATTGCTCAGCATCTGTGCCCTTTGCGCATCTGTCAGAATCACTCTCTGAATCATCTGGAAAGGACTCAGTGACGTATAATTCGTTCCAAAATATCCAAGGAAAGAGCCACCCTCTACCGGGCTTAACTGAACGATACCATTCATATTGCCTTCACAGATGATGTACATGGTTCCCGTCTTGTTGGCTACTACCTTCGTTGGCTTAAAATCCATACTGTTTCCATAAATCGGAGAATCGGGTTTGCCGTACTCTGCCGTCACATTACCCTGAGCATCGAATACAAATACCTTCTTTGCATCCTTATCCGCTACATAGACTGTGCCATCCTCTGTGACATACACCCCTGTAGGAGTCTGTAAGATGCCCTCACCGATACTGCCTACCTGCTCTCCATCACGGGAGCAGATCAGAATCACATGCGCACCGGCATCTGCGATATAGAGATTACCGTCCTTGCCAATTGCCATATCCATAGGAGATACGAAAGCTGTCTCCCCTACTTTGGTAATCGCCGCCAGTGGATTATAGGCTGACTGTGTTTCCAGAACATAGCCATAACCATCTACTGTATAAGTCTTATATGGTGTCTCTGCAGAAGCTGTCATACCCGCCATCATAACCAGACACAGGAGCATTGCAAAGATTCTTCTTAATTTTTTCATACTCTGCCCCCTTATTTGATGCCTGAATGAGCCATGGTATTCATAAAGCTCTTTCTCAGAATTAAAAAGATAGCCAGATTCGGCACAAACTGAATCAATACACCTGCTGCCAGAATACCCTGTCCTGCTACGTTATTATTTGTATTAGCCAGTGTGTTCAGGTAAAAAGCCAACGTCTTCATGCTTTCATCATTAATATAGAGGTTGGAGCTTTCTACATTCGTCCACGCTGCCTGGAAAGCCAGAATCGCTGTCGTGGCAACTGCCGGTTTGATAAGCGGCAGAATAATGGAGCGGTATATCTTAAAATCGGAAGCACCATCCATATAGGCTGCATCCAGAAGTGCATCCGGTATCTGGTCTATGAACTGCTTTACAAGGAACAATCCTACAGGCATTGCCAGAAGCGGCAGGATATGTGCCAGATAGGTGTTCTTAATACCAAGTGTATCAATAACCAGATATCTGGGGATCATAACGGCTACAGATACGAACATCAATGCTGTATTATTAATCTCCATCAATGCATATTTACCTTTGAAACGCAGCTTCGACAGAGCAAATCCCGCCATTGATGAAAACAGGATCGACAGAACCACGACTGCGCCTGTCACTATGATACTGTTAAATACATAACGGCTCATGGGAATATTGCTGCCTGCGGATGCCTTAAACAGCTTGGTGAAGTTATCCAGTGTCGGCTTATGTACCAATATCTGCGGTGGAAAAGCAAACAGCTCATCCATAGGCTTAAATGCATGGCAGACAATAAATACGATTGGAATGCACATAAAGATCGCAAGTGGCAGCAAAATCAGAATGATCTTGATCTGACCTGCTTCAAATTTACGGGGATTGATATTACTTCCCTTATATCCAGCCATTCTCTGCCACCTCCTTAATCCTCTCTGAACATCTTTCCAAAGAACTTGGAAAATGCATATACCATCAACAGTAATACGACAGATACCGCTGCCGCATAACCCATTTCATAACGCAGGAATCCATAATCTTCAATATGGTTCACAATCAACTGACCTGCGTAATTAGGTGTCGGGTTCGTACCTGAGAGCTGTACGCCGATGGCGCCATTCTGAAATGCTCCTACGATTGCCATAACTGCACCAAACAGCATCTGGGGCTTCATCGTAGGAATCGTTATATAGATCATCTCCTGAAAACGATTCTTCACTCCATCAATAGCTGCCGCCTCATACAATTCCTCATCTGCATTCAGGATACCTGCAAGCATTGCCAGAAATCCTACTCCCATACTCGACCACAACGCTACAATAATGATAATGGGAAGCAGATATCTACTGTCCAGAAGCCAGATGATCGGAGCATCGATCACACCAAGCTTCATCAGCCAGCTGTTGAGATAGCCCATCTGATCGCCGGAGAATATGATCTTCCACAGTACGGTCATTGACGTAGCACCTGTCATACTCGGGGAATAGAAGATGACAGTAAGGACAGTGCGGGGAACACTGCTTAGCTGTGCCAGCGCCCATGCTACCAGAAAGGACAGGATATATCCACCGGGACCAACGATTAATGCATATATGATCGTATTGGGCAATACCTTCTGCATAAAGATATCATCTGCTGTCAGAAGGTTAATATAATTGAGGAACCCTTTAAAGGTAGGCATCTGTATCGTATCATAGCTTGTAAATGAAAGACCGATCGCTACCACCATAGGGATGATGATAAAGGCAGTAAACAGGATCACATAAGGGGCAAGGAAGCCATATGCCGCTTTATTGCCATGTTCTCGTCTGGCTGCTTTTGTCTTTTTGCCTTTTCTTAACTGCTGTGCGGTTGCTGTCATAGCTTACCTGCCTCCTTTCTGCGCTTTACTGTTTTGAATGATCTCATGTACCTTCTCAATAGTAGGTACTTCGTATTCTTTCACAGTGACTCCGTTCTCTATATAGCCAAACTCCTCCAGCTTACGAAGTGTCTCTCTCTTGATATTCTTCTGTGCATCATCCAATGCCTCTCTGACATTGGCACTCTTTGCTCCCAATACCACCAGATTATACGCATCTGATAACTCACGTTCTACCATGTAGCTTGCCAGTGCTCTGGGTGCTTCCATCGTCCAGGTAAGCTGTTCGGATATCACTTCCTTATCATCACTGTCCCAGGGCAGTTGCGCAAATGCTTCACAATTGGCTGTATTCCAGTAATATTCATCACCATAGGTAATCTGCAGTCTCTGTCCAAACTCAGCCTGAACCTGAGCACTAGACCACCATTTCACAAATTCCCATGCCTGCTCTTCTCTTTCAGGGGTAGAGTTAAACAGGAAGGTACTCTCTGCACCTGCTGATGAATATCTCATTACTTCACCATTCTCGTCTTTAACTCCCGGTATCAATGCCACACCCCACGAGCCATCGATCTCTGGTGCTGCATTGGAGATCAGATTGTACGTACCAAAATCTGAAATTCCAATCGGATAGTCTCCATTTCTGAAATGCTGATAGAAATTGGGCACATCCTTTGGAAGATTATAAATGGTAAACAGATTTGTCAAAGTCGTGAAACCTTCTACGACCTCTTCACTGGTGATGGTCACATCCTCTACATAAGTATCATAGAGTCTGCCGCCACTCTGGAAAATAATCGGTGTCGTATCAAGGAAGGTCTTCATACCGACTGTCCTTGCAGTAGGATAATAGAAGTTCAGACCTCTCATCTGCAAATCCGGCAGCATTGCCTCTACATCCTCCAGTGTATCCGGTACTTCCAGTCCCAGCTTATCCAGAATGTCTTTTCTATAGAAGAGCACCTGGAAATTCATGGTTTCCGGTATCGCATATACACTGTCATCAATAACATACGGCATCAGCAGACCTTCCGTATATCTTCCTGCTACTTCTGCAAAATCATCGAACTGGGTCAGATCCTTTAATGCACCTCTGATACCTAATTCAAAAGGAATCGAATAGTTGACTCCTGTCGCTACATCCGGTGAATCTCCAGAAGCATTGGCAAGCACCAGTTTCGTCTGGTCCGGCATCAGTGACAGGTCTACTTCTATTCCAGTCTGCGGTGTGAACTCTTCTGTAATCATCTGCTGCATGATCTCCAGATGTTGTCTGGAACGATTCACAGATACCTGTAAATGTTCCGGGTTCGTATTGGAAGAGGAATATGCCTGTTTTCCAAAGGAAGTACAGAATCTCACAATACCAAGTCCTGCCTTCACAAATACGTTCTTATGTCTGGGAAGCTGTTTTGCTGCATCCTCCTGATACAGATAGATACTGTCCAGTGAAAAATCATTTCCATTGAGGCTGTCTATCAGATTCGCCAGGTGCTGATTGACGGAAGAAGTACTGGTTGCCAGTTCATCAATTCGATATATCAGTTCATCCGGCTTCTTCGCCAGACTTCTCAACTGATTCTCTGCAATGGAGATAGAGGAAAAGGCTGCTATCTTTTTCTTATCCGGATTATACGTGCGGGCTTCTTCCATAACTGCCGCCAGTTCATCTGCCCACTGTGTAAGCGTATCACCGATTCCAGGAATATAACTCTCCAGTGAGAAATCTCTGTATTTATCTTTGTTCGTACCTGCTACCTTGGTTACTTCCAGTGAAAGGTCATTGACCTTACCCATGATCTGCTCAATCGTTTCCAGTGCATTTCTAAGTGGTTCCATGCTGATCTGCATGGATATCGTATGCTGACCTGCACCTAACGGTACGCTGATCTTATTTCCTTCACTATCCAGTAAAGTATACAGATTGTAATCTTTTTTATAGGCAAATGCACAGTTCTCAAATTCTGTATTAGGCAGTTCTCCATCAATTCTGATATTCATGAATACAGGAAAGTCTGATTTATCGGACTGGCTGTAATGAAAAGCCAGATAGTAATTGCCCTCTTTTTCAACCGTAAACTGATAGGATATCTGCTGTCCTCCTTCTGAGAAAGAGGTAGAATCCACAGTATTCATGATTCTGTTGCCAGCCTGATAAGGATACAGGTTCGGATCATATTCGCAGGTGGCATGAATGGAAGAAGCATTTCGGTAAGTAAAATCCTCAGCCTGAATCTCAATAAAGCCATCACCTTCTGCCCTTTCGCTGCCTGTATAGGCTTCTACCTGTGGTTTGGCTGTCAGTTTGAAATTACCAAGAAGCAGGGTTCCTTCTTTTAGCGTGACAGTCACTGTATGTCTGCCCTTAGTCAGCTCAATGCCAAGAGGTCCACTATAGCGGTATGTAGAGTCCATAATGTATTTGTTCTGCCATTCATAGACCTTATCAGGAATCCCTACGACCTCATTACCATAGCTGTCATAAGATTTCTGCTGCGGTGTAGACCACTGACTCTCAAGCACCTGCTGGCGCATCTCATAGAACGGAAAGTCTCCATCTATCATGAACTGCGCCTCTACCGGAAGAATGGTATCACTGTCAGCCAGATAATCAAAGCACATATAGTAAATGCCATCAGCAACAACATTCAGCTCCAGTTCTATGCTGCCACGCTCCCCTATCTGAACTGCTGATGTATATCCATAATCGTCTGTATAAACCGCATCCGTGCTGGTGCAGATATCCTTAATGGGGTATTCTATATCTCCACCTGTATACTCTGGTAAAGCATAGCCGGCACTGATCTTCGTATAACCGTTATCAATTCGTTCACTGGCATATCCTTCTGTTACACTGCCTGTTGTCTGACTCTCCTGTACCGCCATAAGCTGCAGGGGTATTGCTGTAGCTGCCATACCTGCTGCCAGTCCCAGTGCCAGTATACGTCTCCAACTGCGAAGTGTTACCTTTGCTCCGGTCATCTTACGCTTCCTCATGCCTTCAACCCAACCTTTCCATTTTAGAACCTGATATATCTTTTACTGCACCCTATAGTAATCAATCGCATCTTTTCGTATGAAATACGGTTCGTTTTAATTTTGAGTTAATTATTATAGTATTTCCTATATGTTTGAATTTACGCCACATCAGCGAAAAAGTCAATATATATTTCCGTTTCATTTGTGCTCTTTGGCATGAAAAAACCGCCATTTTAGGCGGTTTCTCGTAAGATTTATTAGATTAGACGAATTTTGCATACATCTTTTGTGCAAGATGAACGAAACTTCATTTTACTGTTTTATATTGGAGTGAAAGTTTTAGTCTCTTTTTTCAATGTTGCTTTTACTTTTATACCTGAATGACTCCGCACAAGCTCAATATAATGACCAATGCGCCAAGTGCGATTCGATACCATCCAAATACCTGGAAATCGTGTTTCTTGATATAATCCATCAGGAAACGGATCACAACTACAGATACGATAAAAGCTACCAGTGTTCCAACTGCAAGGATTGCCAGTTCCATTCCTGAGAATGCAAAGCCAAACTTCAAAATTTTTAATAAGCTGGCTCCAAACATAACCGGAATCGCCAGGAAAAATGTGAATTCAGAAGCTACGGTTCTGGATACACCGATCAGCAATGCACCTACAATCGTTGCACCTGATCTGGAAGTTCCGGGGAAAATTGCAGCGATGAGCTGGAATACACCAATCATAAGTGCTGTCTGGAAGGTAATGTCTTCCAGTCTGGTAATCTTCGCCTTTTTACCCTTATTACGTCTCTCGATGACGATAAATGCCACACCAAATACGATCAGTGCAATTGCAACAGAAAATGCATGATAGAACAGCGCTTCAAATACATCATCAAAAAGCAGGCCTATCACTGCTGCCGGGATACATGCCACTACAATCTTACACCACAGCATGATCTTATCCATCTCAATGACCGGCTTGGATTTGTCCTTGAACTGGAATGGAAATATCTTATTCCAGAACAGCAGTACAACTGCCAGAATCGCACCTAACTGAATGACTACCAGAAACATTTCCTTGAACTCCGGTGTACAGTCAAGCTTGACGAACTCATCCAAAATGATCATGTGGCCGGTACTGCTGATAGGCAGCCACTCGGTAATACCCTCTACAATACCAAATAACATGGCTTTTAAAATTTCAATCATAATACTCCTCTTTCTTTGCGTTTCTCATTTAAAACGACATTTTCTATGCATTTAAGAACTTCACCATGTCCTCATAGCATGCTTTTGCATCTTCATAGCCCAATTCATAGAGCTTTTCCAGTTTCTTTCTGTCCTTCTCGATTCTGCCTATGTCATTTGCTTCCTTTGGACGAATGACAAAAGCACGGCCATGAGCCTTCTGCCCCTCGATAAATCTCAGTGTATCATTATAGGCATTATGTCTGTTCGCCATCAATTCATACAGCTTGGGATAATTGGTATAACGAAGCCTGATCATTTCAAGCTGCGCTGACGGTGCAGGCTTTCTGACATAATCTGTCTCTTTGGTCAATATCACAATATTCTTCGCATTGCCATCCTTAATTGCATGACGTATTGGAATCGGATCAGCTATGCCGCCATCCAGATACGGCTTGCCGTCAATCATAACAATCCTTGATACCAGCGGCAGGGAAGCAGATGCACGCACATTGATGATATCTTTATGCATCTCTTTCATTGGCAGATATTCTGCCTTGCCAGTCTCCAGATTTGTCACAACTGCGTATGCATTTCCCTCATATCTGGCTGCTTCCTTATAGTCATAGGGCAGAAGCTTATTGGGAATCGTATCATAGCACATCTTAACATTGAACAGATCACCTGTTGTCAGCAGACTGCGCATGCTGCAGTAATTCTTATCTCTGAGGTAATCCAGTGATACATGATAAGCACGCTTAGGCTGCCTGGATATATAGCTGCACAGATGGCAGGCTCCCGCTGAGACACCATAAACATTCTGAAAGTATAAATCCTTTTCCATAAAGAAATCCAGTACTCCGGCTGTGTAGATTCCCTTCATACCGCCGCCTTCAAGAACAAGTCCTGCCTGAACCATCGCCTACGCCTCCTTCTTTCTGTCTGGGTACTCTGTTTCTACGAACTTACGAAGTGCAGCCAGTGAACGCTGTACCTTCTCTGTATCAATGCAGTAAGCCATACGGAAGAATCCCGGACAGCCAAAGGAATCACTGGGTACAAGTACCAGATCATATTTCAGTGCTTTCCGGCAAAAGGCAGCTGCATCTTCTTCCAGCGCTTTGGGGAAGATATAGAAGGTTCCACCCGGTTTCACACAGGTAAAGCCCAGATCCATCAGCTCCTTATAGATAAGGTTCATATTAGTTTCATATACGGACAGATCCGCTGTTTCTCCAAGTACCTCTGATACTGCGATCTGGATAATAGATGGAGGGCAGTTATGTCCAATTCCTCTGGATATCTGACTGCACATAACGGATATCAGCTCAGAATCTGTACACTTTGGATTGGCTGCTACATAACCGATTCTTTCACCAGGCAGTGATAAGGATTTGGAATAGGAATAGCAGGAGAGTGTATTGTCATAGAATTTGGATACATATGGGGCATCCACACCTTCAAATACGATCTCACGATATGGCTCATCTGATACGATAAAGATATCGTGTCCATATTCCTCCTGTTTGTCATTTAACAACTGTGCCAATCTTGTCAATGTCTGCGTAGAATATACAGTACCTGATGGATTATTGGGTGTATTGATGAGGATTACTGCTGTATTCTCATTGATCATGCTCTCCAGTGCTTCAAAGTTAATCTGGAACTGTTTTGTGTCAGCCGGTACAACTTTAAGAACTGCTCCTGTCCTGTTCACATACTGCTTATATTCAGGGAAGAATGGGGCAAAGGTGATGACTTCATCTCCGGGCTTGGTCACAACACGGATTGCATGTGCGACTGCACCTGCTGCGCCTGTTGTCATAAATATATGCTCTGATGTGTAATTCATGCCATAGGTCTTATTCAGATACTGTGCAAGTCTCTCTCTTACGTAGGGAATTCCCTGTGACTGGCTGTAACCGTGTAATTCCATAGGATTTCTCGTTTGCAGCAGTTCTATCATCTTATCTGTAAATACCTGTGGTACAGGTACGGAAGGATTGCCCAGACTATAATCAAATACATTCTCATAACCAATTTCTGCTCCGCGTTTTGCCGCCCATGCAGACATCTCTCTAATAACTGATTTACCGCTTAACATTGCTTTGTAATCTTCTGATACCACTTTATGCCCTCCTTGTAATTGTTTGTTCTGGTTTGGGTGATTTTGAAAAATCCACCCAATTCTGCTTACCGGATTTATTATAGCATCGGGGGTATGTCATGTCAAAAGAGAGCTGATTTCTCAGCTCTCTTTTATGTGTACGAATTTCAATTCAGGCAATGGTTGAGGCAATAATGGTCATTTTTCCTTGCAGGTCTACTTTGCCGTAGCCGCTTGGGAGGATGAAGTGATTGCCTTTTTTGATCATTTGTCCGTTAATGAGCCCGTCGCCGTCAATGACGCTCATAATGAGGAATGGATAATCCTGTGTGATGGTAAGTGGTGCATCTACATCAATTTTCCATACTTTGTAATAATTGCAGGCAATCAACAATTTCATTGGTGTATCCATAGCTTCTATCTTCTCTGCTGAGAGGATACTGTCTTCTACGGATTTGGCAGGAACGGTGATAACATCAATGCTCTTGTCTACGTGAAGCTCTCTTGGTTTGCCATTGGAGAGTCTGTCATAATCATAGACACGATAGGTAACATCTGAGTTCTGCTGTGTCTCCAGTATCTGAATGCCTCCTTTAATTGCATGAACTGTACCAGGGTCGATCTGGATAAAGTCGCCTTTTTTAACGGGTACTTGTCTGATGAACTCATTCCATCTGCCTTCACGGATCATGGAGTTTAATTCTTCTTTAGTCTTGGCATTGTGTCCGATGACCAAGGTAGCTCCTTTAGGTGCATCAATAATATACCAGCACTCCGTCTTGCCAAGAGAGCCGTTTTCATTCTTAGCTGCATATACGTTATCAGGATGTACCTGAATACTTAAATCAGCCTTGGCATCAATGATCTTGATAAGGAGTGGAAATCTGTCGTTATCCACATTTCCGAATAATTCCGGCTCTTCTGTCCACAACTGGCTGAGGGTTTTGCCTGCATAAGTGCCTTCTTTGATGGTACAGTCTCCGCTTGGATGTGCACTGACTGCCCAGCACTCACCGGTATTATCCCCTGGAATATCATAATGCCATTCTGTCCCTAATTTGTCGCCGCCCCATATCATCTGCTTGAATACAGGGTTCATATAGATAATTTCTTTCTTATTCATATTAATGCTAAGATTCCTTCCGTTAGTTTCCATGACCTGCTGATACCAGTATGCAGAATCCTTTGCAATCCTTTTCTGTGTCAGATAATCTACATATACCAGACCGAAACGTTCACTGTAGCCCTTATCCCATTCAAAATTGTCTAGGAAAGTCCACAGGAAATATCCTCTGACATCAGCCCCTTCATCCACTGCTTTCTGCAGGCAGGATATATATTTATCAAGAAAATCAATTCTATTGCTGTCGTGCACCCTGCCATCTGCTGCTATCTGATCGTGGCATGCCATGCCATTCTCTGTAATATACATAGGCAGATGATATCTTTCATATAAGAAGCGCACGCCCCAGTAGAGACACTCTGGTGTTACAGGCCAGTTTGTTGCTGTTTTCGGGAAGCCCTCTGTACGGTCTACATATTCAGGCTTACCATCTTTACCCGCACGAATCCAGTAGCCATTGTAGATATTCTGTCCCATAAAGTCCAAGGGCTGATGGATCAGCTCCATATCTTCCTTCGTAATTACCGGCAGATATTCCTTGAACTTCTCCAGTCCTTCCTTTGGATATTCCCCTAAAAAGACAGGGTCATTGAACCATGCCACATTCCAGGTCCAGTTATCAAGCGGCTGGTCAAAACCAAAATAAATACTTCTTGCAGCTTCAATATCTTCCGGGCTGTCTGTGTATGGATAGGCAACACCACAGGTAGGCGCATATCCGACCTTGATTGGCTGTTTTGCATATTTACGCAGCATCTGAACTGCTCTTCCGTGTGCACGTAATGCATTGTGGGCAATCTGAAATACATCTTTTACAGGTAATTTCAGTCCGGGTGCATGGATACCGCTCAGATGACCGATTCCTACGAAGCACTCCGGCTCATTTAATGTAATAAAGTACTCTGCAAGGTCAGAGAAATTCTCTGCAACAACCTTCGCATATTCGCCGAACCACTCGATCACTTCCTCATTGAGCCATCCGCCTCTATCCTGCAAGGCCTGTGGGAACTCCCAATGATACATGGTCACATAAGGCTCTATGCCATTTTTCTTCATTTCCTTTATCATGTCACGATACAGGGCAATTGCCTTTTCATTAACCCGTCCGGTTCCTTCCGGCAGAATCCTTGCCCAATTCAGAGAGAAACGGTACGCTTTCACTCCTAACAGACGCATCATGGCAAAATCCTCTTTATAACGATGCATATGATCACACGCTACATCTGCATTCTGGCCATCATAAATCCTGCCCTGTTCAGCAAAAGTATCCCATATGTTCTTACCTCTGCCATCTTCCGGATCTGTACCTTCTATCTGATATGCACTGCTGGCAACGCCCCATACAAAATTCTCTGGAAACATATCCTTACCTCCTATTTTAATAATGTTCTGATATATGCACTCAATGCCTTGGCGGCTTTCTGATGACTTGGGTAACCAGGGTGTTGTCTGGAGCCGAAGCTGTCAGCATCCGTATCCGGGAGCTGCAGATAGCTTACCTTTCCATCCTGCGTCTCATCCACATATTCATAGACTGCCTGACAGATAGGCTTCTCAAAGTGAATGCCCAGCATGCCATAGCACCAGATGATCTGCGCATTCGGATTACACTCTCTTAATGTATACAGGAAATCCTTAACGCCTTTTCTGAAAAAGGCAATATCTTCCTCATTATAGGAGCCATCCGGATTCTTATGCATCTTGTGCCGCTTTCCTGTCTCGTCATCTACCCATTCGGGCTGATCAAAAGCACTTGCATCGTTCGTTCCCAGATTCACCACTATGACATCCGGCTGCCAGCTGGAAAAATCAAAATTCTCATTACCACCAAGCTCCTCATTCATATCACTCTTCATCAGACCACATATCTGTCTGTAGTACTTTGGAAGTGCACCATTGGGATTGTTATCCCAGGTATTACATACACCCCAGCCGCTCTGGGAAAAGACACGGTACTCTGCATCCAGTTCCTTTGCAGTCAGATAGGCATAATCACGCAAAGAAGAGAAGAACATGGGTATCCAGTCCTCCTCTTGTCTTGCGCCAAAGGTTCCTTCTCCGGAGGTAATGCTGTCACCGATAAATTCAAGCTTACATGCCTTATCCGCTACAGGATAAAAAACGCCATCATGACGTAATGCATGAATATGAATGTAGGATTTGGGATCTGCACTCATTGCCTGCAGATCCTTATAAAATCTTACATTCTTCACATTATCAGGATTCATTCCTCTGAAAAGGGGAATCCAGTACCGGCCGGCAGTCAGCATCTGTCTGCCTATCCAGTCACCATTTATGGTATAACTGAACCAAGGCTCGTAAGTGTCATAGGTAACTTCTACCTCTACCCACAGTTCAGAACCAGATACATTGCATTCAAACCCACTGGCGGTCCAGAATAACGTCAACGGATCACGCCTGTTTGTCGTCCTGCCATGTACCTTCAGCTCTTTGATGTCTTTTACTGCCGTTTCCATATGTACTTTCCTCCATTACTCACCATTTCAGCATCTGCACACTATCTCCTGCCGATCTCCTTATCGGATTCGGACAGCTTGCTGTTATTCTTGATATATTCTACAATATCATCAATTTCTGTAAATGCAAGCCCTACATAGCTGTCAGCAGCGCCATAATAGATTGCAATTCTTCCTGTCTCGGCATCATGGATGGTTGCGCAAGGGAAGCATACATTAGGCACAAAGCCTCTCTCTTCGTACCATTCTTCCGGTGTGAGAAGGAAAGTTTCACATCTGTATTTTACAATGGAAGGATTATCAATATCCAGAATAGCTCCGCCAATGCTGTATACATAACCATTACATGTTCCACTTACACCGTGATAGAACAGTAACCAGCCTTCGCTTGTTTCAATAGGAGCTGCACCGCCACCGATTTTAAGTGACTGCCACCATTCATTTCCTTTACCCATAACATGTCTGTGCTTGCCCCAGAATTCCATATCAGGGCTTTCGCTTACGAAGATATCACCAAATGGTGTATGGCCACTGTCAGAAGGACGGCTCAGCATTACGAAGTTACCATTGATCTTTCTTGGGAAAAGAACGGCATTTCTATTGAAAGGCAGGAACGGATTCTCAATTCTTGTAAATGTCTTGAAATCTGTAGTCTTAGCCATACCGATTGCTGCTCCATAGAAATCACCACACCAGATAATATAGTAGGTATCTTCTACTTTTACCAGACGGGGATCATACGCATATACCGGCATAAATGGCTTGCCGTCCTCATCCACGAAATTAATCTTGTTTTCATCAAAATTCCAGTGAATTGCATCTTTGCTGTGTCCCATGTAAATGTAAGGGATTCCGTTGGTCTGCTCACCGCGGAATACACCGATGAACTCATCACCGTAAGGGATAACTGCGCTGTTAAAGATTCTTGCTACGCCTTTTAATGGGTTTCTTCCAATAATGGGGTTCTCTTTATATCTCCAGATGGGTGCTCCTGTGAACTCTCCTTCCGGTCTTTCCTGCCATGGCATATTCTTAACTGCTGGTGCATTATATATTTTTACTTTGCTCATGATATTTTCCTTTCTACTTATAGGTTGTAATAGGTTATTTGCCTAATGAAATTTAAGTTAGTGTGAAGCAATAACAGATACTAAATAAAATGGTACTTTATCGTCTTCGTGAGTTTCGATCAACTCTATCCTGACAGTATGTTTCCCATAAGGTAAATGCTCCGCCAATGTATCCAGATGAAGGCTGTCACCCCAGGTCTCCTCGAAATTGCCATCAAGGATCATGGCGTGTTCCTCGTCTCCATCTACAATGGCTTTTGCAATCGGGGTAGGCTGTACCACTGATTTTCGATACTGTACAGCCAGGCAGCTTCCCTCTACTTCAAAAGTGATGTTTGCTCCTTTTTCAGATGCTGTCCAGCCTTTGCGGAATATCTCACGGATATCATTCTGTGGGGTATCATCTCTGACGAAACCATCTGTGACAGGGTCATAATTGTTGTTCTGCCAGCGTGTAGAATGTTCATATGCATTCTGTGTTATAGGCGCCGGCATGTCATTGTCCTGCTCTCTCTCGTGTTCCAGGTTGGCGTATACCAACTCCAGAAAATGAATTATGACATCTGCCATCATCTGATGTCCCAGATCATTTGGATGCAGGTCATCCTGCGTAATCTCACGATTGGTTATTGAACCATCAGCCACTTTGGTATAAATGGTAGGTTTCATGCTTACACATGGAATCTGATATACTTCTCCAATATGGTTGTGCTGCGCCTGGGCGTTGCAGCCATCATCATAACGTACACTGTTCACAATCAGGAGCGCAGGTTTGCCCTCATCTGAATAGAGATGTCTGATCAAGCCCTCATAAGTCTCCAGAAAATGTGCATTATCATCATCATTGACACTGAATTCCACAACAGTGAAATCAATATGATGGGATAGCAGATCACTATCTGCTCTTGCCACGCCAAACTGCGAAGTCGTACCACCGATTCCTGCATTTACATAAGTGACACTCGTGTCAGGAAATTGTTTCTTCCACCACTCATATACCAGATATGCATAACAGGTCTCCGGTGTTGAGGACAGGCAGCCCTGTGTAATAGAGCCTCCCAGGAAGCCTACCGTAATAGGTTCTCCGCTCTTTGCCTTTCTCATAACTTTTTTAATTCGATACCAGTTTCCACAATTAACGATTCCCAGATGATTATCAATCAGTTTATCAGCCATTGCTCCAGCTCTCCTTATTTATTTAAAAAATCGAGATTTCTCTTAATAAAATCACATCTCTGCTCTACGCACTTAACACTGCGGAGAGGATCTGTAGGTGTATTGAATACATAATCCATCAGCTTGTCAATTGTAGTAGTTGCTACATGAAGTCTTGTATCGCTGGATGCATAGTAGATATATACATCTCCGTTGTCTCTTGCGATTGCACCATTGGTAAATACTACATTAGATACATCTCCGACTCTCTCTTCTCCAAGAGGAGCAATCAGGAATCCACCCGGTTCAGCAATGACCTTGGTAGGCTCTTCAAGGCTTGTAGCGAATGCATATACGACATAACGAAGTCCTGCTGCTGTATTACGTACGCCGTGTGCAATATGAATCCAGCCCTTAGGAGTCTTAATTGGAACTGCACCTGCACCGTTCTTGGCTTCTGTAATCGTATGATACTTTCTCTTGCTTGTAATGATCTCTTCATCAATAACAGCATGTGTAATATCATCACACAGACCAAAACCGATTCCTCCGCCGCTTCCTGTATCAATGAAATCATCCATAGGTCTTGTATAGAAAGCGTATTTGCCATTGACAAATTCAGGATGCAGTACGACATTACGCTGCTGAGGGGAATTTAGAGTTTTAAGATTATCCAGTCTCTCCCACTTCTTTAAGTCTTTGGTTCTGACGATACCTGCCGCTGCAACCGCTGCGGAAAGGTCATTCACACTGTTATCCTTGCTTTCTGAGCAGAATACGCCATAAATATAACCATCTTCATGTTTGGTAAGACGCATATCATATACATTCGTCTCTTCTGGGCATACATCATCTAACAGTATTGGATAATCCCAGAAACGGAACCCATCAATACCGTTATCACTCTCTGCTACCGCAAAGAAAGACTTTCTGTCATTGCCTTCTACACGGGCTACCAGATAGAATTTGCCGTTCAGTTCAATTGCACCTGAGTTAAATACGGCATTTACACCCAGTCTTTCCATAAAATATGGATTGGTCTTTGGATTCAGATCAAATTTCCAGAAAGGTGGAATATGATCTCTTGTAAGAACCGGATATTTGTAGCGGTCATAGATACCGTTATAAAAATCTGTTTTTTCATTCTTACGTGTTACGACTGCTTCGTAACGCTCCATGATTTCCTTATATTTCTCTTGAAACATCAACATTTCCTCCGTTTTATTTTGTACTCTGCAAACGTTTGATTACTTCAAAACACATCCTGCCGTTATGATATGGGCATTTCCACGGCTCTACGATAGGTCTGTCTGTGTATGGTCTGCCATCTTCATTGACAAGCCAGTACCATTCTCTTCCGGCTTCATAACCATCTCTGTGGTCAATTACATATTTCTTAATGAACTCCCATTCTGCATCCGCAGCTTTGAGATATTTCTGACCTTCAATCGTACTCTTACCACACTTGGAAGCTGCATTTAAGAAACCTACTACTGTCTCTGCCTGCACCCACCATACACGGTTGGTATCTACAACACCCTTATCACATTCATTTGCCATGGAATGACCATCAAATGCTACCTCATAGACCTGTCTTGCCAGATCAAGCGTAATCGGTGTCATCTTATCAGCGTATGCCTTTTCTCCAATGACTTCTACACTTCTGTCAACCAGCCAGGCTGTCTCAATATCGTGTCCATAGGAATGCAGGTCAATAATGCTGTTCCATTTATCATCAAAGAAAACTTCCTGTCTGTGGAGCTTTGGATTATAAATCTTATCGGCAATCAAATCCATCATCCACATCAGATGCTCTTTTACTTCCTGCTTATGATCGACACGATAGAGCTCTGTGTATGCTTCAAATACATGAAGCAGTGTATTCATGGTCTTCATTGCCATAACACCATTTTCTGAAAGCTTATCATTATCAATCTCATGAAAAGTCTCATCAAAAGCTTCTTTATATCCCAGCTCATCACGCATCTTATTCTCAATCAGACCATAAAGCTGATAAGCCATATCCAGAGCTTCCTTATCTCCGCTTGCTTCATAATAAGAAGAAAGTGCATAGATGGAAAAAGCCTGATTATAGGTATGCTTGATTGTTTCTTCCGGTGTTCCATCGTATTTTACAGACCAGAACACGCCGCCATTTTCCTTATCCCAGCAATGATTTTTTAAAAATTCAAAGCCGTGGCGAGCTTCGTCTAACAGGCTCTCATCTTTTAATAAAGTATAGGCATTGGCAAAGAACCATGTGATACGGCTGTTAAGAATACAGCCTTTTACTGCCCTCTTATCCAGCTTATGTTCATAGTCCATCCATCCGTAATAACCACCGTTTTCATCATCCCTTAAATGTTTCCAGAAAGGGATGATATCGTTGGTCAGATGTTCTCTGATTTCTTCTACTCTCATTTCTCTCCCACCTCTTTAGATTAACCCTTTACAGCACCAGCAGTTAATCCGCTGTAAATCTGCTTCTGGAAAATCAGGAATACGACCAGGGCAGGAATCAGGCTGATGATAACACCTGCACAGATCAGGTTATATTTACTTCCCAGAGGTCCTACGAAGGTATACAGGGAAATGGCAATTGTCTTTAACTTGGGATCACTTAAATAAAGGCTGGCATTATAGTATTCATTATAAGTACCTACACCCTTTAAGATCATAACTGTTACGATAGCCGGTTTCAGCAGAGGGAACAGAATCTTAAAGAAGATCGTGAAGTAGGAAGCTCCATCCATATATGCTGACTCATCCAGCGAAGTCGGGATATTCTCGAAGAACTGAATGAAAATGTAAATGGAGATTACGTCAGTACCCATGGAAAGAATAATGTAACCATATAAGTGGTTGATAAATCCAATCTGATACATTAACTGGTAAGTAGCAACCTGCATTGCGATACCGGGAAGTAATGTAGCAAACAGAAAAAGGCTTCTGATCAGTCCATTTCCGGGGAATGTAAATCTGTTCAGTACATACGCTAACATGGAACCTACCATAACGGAACCAAATACAACAAATACCAGTACGATGAAGGAATTTATAAATGCCCTTCCCATGTTTGCCTTATTAAATGCCTGGATAAAATTATCAAAATTCAACCAGCTCTCCGGTAATGTCATAACATTTGTATTCTGATATTCTGTTTCTGTCTTAAATGCTGTAATAACACAGGATACTACCGGAAGCAGTGCTACAAAGGAGAAGAATATTAATGAGAAATATTCGATAAATATCCATAAATAATGTTTGATTTTCTGGCTGACTGTCATGCTTTTGCCGCCTCCTTTGCTCTGATACGTGCAAGCTTCTTTTCTCTTCTGGCACCTGCATTCTTATCTTCATCTGCTGCATCCTTGAATACATATTTGAAGAAGAGATTCTGCAGTAATGTCACGATCATGATAATAATCAATAATACAATAGCCATAGCAGATGCAAGACCAACCTTCTGGCTTGTATGTGCAATTTCATGCATCTTTACAAAGTATGTAGCAGTTCCGTTTGCACCACCGGACATAACAACGTATGGAGGCTCGAATGCACTTAAAGAACCTGAAATTGACATGATAAGGTTTAACATAACGATTGTCTTGATACTCGGCAGCATAATGTATTTGAACTGCTGCCATTTATTTGCACCGTCTAACATGGCTGCTTCATATAACTCAGAATCAACTGACATCATAGCACCTACGAAGAGTACCATGTTCTGTCCGAAATATTTCCACACACTGGTCGCAACCAGAGAGAAATTGTTGATACTGGTATCCTTGAGCCAGTACGGAAGATTTTCCTGATTAAAGCCTATCCAGCCAAGCACCGTATCCAATACGAAGCCTCTGGTATAGAAGAATTTGAATATGAAACCAATTGCAATACCATTGATCAGAAATGGGAAGAACATACATCCTTTGAAGAAATCTCCTCCCTTTACCTTAAAACTAAGAATTGTTGCCAGATATAATGCCAGGGCAAGCTGGATTACAGCACCACCCATATAATATAAGGACAACCACAATGATCTGAAACAGTCGTCTCTGGTAAAGACTTCTTTGTAATTTCTTAATCCTACGAATTTTCTTTCGCCGACATACTTCATTTTATAGAAGCTGAACTTGAACATTTCTGCGAAAGGATAGTAAGTAAATAAAAGTAATAAAGTTAATGGAACAATCATGAAAAGCACAATGATTACAGCCTGCTGTCCTTTTCTGCTTCTCAGCCACTTGTGTAGATTAAATGGTTTTTTCGTCTGGGATGATGCCATAGCGCAACCTCCTCCTTTTCTCTCCTCAAAAACATGAACGTAACACACAGTTACTCAGAAAATGAGCCGGGAGTATATACCCCCGGCTCATAATCAGGGGAAATTATTTACAAGGGCTTTCCCCTTTGCTGCCTGTAAAGATTAGTACTTAACTTCGATTCCAAGAGTATCCTGGGCATCGTTCCACTTCTGTGTCCAGTCAGCCATAATATCATCGAAGGAACCGCCGTTAGCTGCTTCTTCTACGATCTTCTGAACCTTTAAGTCACCGCCTGCGTTGAAGTTTAATTCAGACTCAGCGTTCATTTCGTTCATCAGGTCTTCTTCGCCATCTAATGCTGTTACATTAGATACAACCTCTACATTATCAAATGTGAAGGATGTAGGAGCTGTCTTGGAGATAGGGTAGCCACCTTCAAGATCACACCAGCCGGATTCTTCAACCATCCACTTGATGAATACCATAGCTGCTGTCTTGTTCTCATCAGAAGCATGTACATTGATACCGTAGCAGTAGTCAGGACCTGCTGTTGTATACTGCTTGCCATTAATTGTCATAGGGAATGGCATATATCCAATATCATCTCCATTGTCACCGGCTGCCTTCATCTGTGCAACTGCCCAGGAGCCAAGTACCATAGTACCAATCTCGCCGTTGTTGATCATAGGCTTGCAGCCTTCCCAGTCTGTTGTAGAGTAGTCATCCTCTGTTAAGCCGTTAGCAACTGCATCATACAGCATCTTGTAAAGTGCATAAGCACCTGTTCCATCTCCATTATCCTTGAAAGGCTCTGCTGTATGAACGAATTTCTGGTTTAACCATGTCTCATCACCTGTTGTGATAGCGCCAAGGTAAGCATCCCACTGGCCACCCATTGTCCAGCCTGCTGCATAGTTTGTATACAGAGGAATTGCATCTGTATTATCCTTAATTAACTGTAAGTCAGCAATGAACTCATCCGGAGTCTTAGGAAGTTCTGTGATACCAGCCTTCTCAAATACTGCCTTGTTGTACAGAATACCCTGTGCATTTCCCATGTAACCTACGCCGTAGCAAAGACCATCTGCCTTCCACTGATCTGCAAAGTTTACAAGCTCAGACATCTCATCTACTGTTCCGTAAGGATAGAAGTATGTTGACAGATCCTTTGCATCTACAGAAGGGATGAACATGATGTCGCCCCAATCCTCTGTAGGAAGACGAAGAAGCGCTGTCTCTGCATAATCTGTGATACCTTCTGTTGTTACTGTGATGTTAGGGTATACCTTGTTGAACTCTTCAATCAACTTAGCCATTGTACCGTCTTCTTCACGGTCTGTCTTATGATGCATGAAGCTGATGGAAGCTGTCAGATCTGTGTAGTCCTCACCTAATTTAATAGATGCATATGTAGGAACAGCTGCTTCCTCTGTGTCAGCTGCTGCTTCTGCTGTTGTAGAAGCTGCTGCATCTGTTGCTGTGTCTGTTGTTGCTGCTGGTGCTTCTGTGTTGGTTGAATTGCTGCTGCCGCATGCTGCTAAAGACATAGTCATTACGGCTGCCATACCCAATGCTGTTAATTTTCTTAACTTCATTTTTGTTTCCTCCCTTTAGAATTTTAATTCATTTTTAAGTTAATTGTTTAACTTGTTTTTAGTTTACTACTTAATTTACTTTAAGTCAACAGTATTTCATGTCCGCATCTACACTTTTTCCTATTTTCACAACTTAAATGATTAATTTTTGTACACTTTAACAAATGTTATTTTTTGGTCTGTTTTTACCTATACTAACTAACGATAAATATATTCTATAAATTCTTTTTATATATACATATCTCCATTTACATAAGTTTCTATTTTTTAGCTTTTTTAGTTTTTTATATTACTTTTTCATTTTTTTAACTAAAAAAATACCTCCTGCTTACTTAAAAGTCAGGAGGTATTCCTCATCTTCTATTTATCCAGTTTTTTCGCAGTTTCTCTCACGACCAGTTTACCCGGTACAATGTGCAGATTCTCTGTATAAGTGGTATTCTCTATCTTCCGGATAAGACATTGCAATGCGATCTTGGACATCTCACCCATATCTACGGCATATGTCGTAATTCTGGAATCACCAAATTCCGGATACAGATAATCATCATATCCCACTACCGACACATCCTCCGGCACACGGTATCCATTCTCTTCCAAAGCCTTAATCAGGGCATAGGCACTGACATCATTATTGCACACAAATGCTGTGGGCATTTCCTTAGGCAGGACAAATTTATGTTCCAGACCTATGATACCGTTCTCTTCGTCCCGGTCCTTCACAATCCAGTCTTCACGAACAGGAACATGATGTTCCATAAGAGCCTTACAATATCCAAAATATCTGTCCGTGATACTTTCCGTATACATAAGCGTACCGACATATGCTATCCTGGTATGACCAAGACCAAACAGATAATTTGTCATTGTGTAAGCCCCGTTAAAGCTTGCAGATATGACCGAATCTATGACTTCTTCATTGTCATCGTAAAAATCCATAAACACCATTGGGAATTTCTTATAACGATACAGCATCTTCAAATATTCCTGTCTGGGTCTGCCTATAATGATAACACCATCTACTCTTTCTTCCTCCAGAAGCTTAGGCGGCTCCAGAGTCTGCTCTGCATGCGTGTTAATGACTTCAAGCATTGTAAAGCAGTTCTTCTTTACCGCTCTCGTTGCAAGCTCCTGATACATTTTCCAGTAAAATGATGCAAATTTAGCAAAATAACTCTCCAGACTGATAACTCCTATTGTATAGGAGTTATTCTTATTCTTCTGGTTAGAATGAATTGGCACATATCCCATCTCATCTGCCAGATCTTTGATTTTTTCACGTAGTTCTTCGCTGACGCCTTTCTGTCCGGACAAAGCTTTTGACACTGTTACAACACTGACATTCAGCTTTTCTGCAATATCTGCCAGCTTTACTGCTTTGACCATTTCTTTCCCTCCCATCTGGGTTTATTCTTTTTTAGCTTATTTTTAATATAATTTAATCTAACAGATTTGTCAACCTTATTTAACGTCACTTTCTACAGCTGTAAAATGCAGCAGTTTTGCCTGGAAATCTCCCCATGGATTAGGAATCTGTATACCGGCATACATCAAAGCTTCTCCCGAATAGCAGATGTCTTCTTCTTCCAGCTTGTAGACTACATCCTTTTTAAGTCCTTTTAACTTAATGTTTCTGGACTTGAAATTAGCACGATTCAGAACCTGCACAAATGTAACCAATGCCTCCTTCTGATCCTGGCTTACAACTTCCCAGCAGTCATACTTGTGATTCTGGGAGTAAGAAGCGATACGGTAATATTCCCCTTCTCTTACCAGATCATTGTATTTATGGTACATGGCAACCTGTCCGGGGATCATGTCTCTCTCTTCCTGTGCAATCTTCGTAACATCCAGCTCATAACCAAATGTTCCTGCCAGCGCTACAATCCCTCTCGTCTCAAAGGGTGTCACTCTGCCAACTGTGTGGTTTGGACAGTCAGATACATGTGCACCCATGGTAGATAACGGATAAATCAGAGAAGTTCCTTCCTGAATCTCCAGTCTCTCTATGGCATCTGTATCGTCTGAGCACCAGATCTGCGGGCCAAAATACAGCATACCAGGATCAAAACGTGCTCCGCCTCCAGAACAGTTCTCCAGTAAAAGGTGTGGAAACTCCTTCGTCAATCTCTCCTGTAATGCATACACAGCCAGAACATATCTGTGATACAGTTCCCCCTGTCTGTCAGCCGGAAGATCTATACTTCCCAGATCTGTCAACTGGCGGTTCATATCCCATTTTACATACTCAATATTGGCACTGCGCAGTATCTTAGCCACACATTCATATACGTAATCTACCACTTCCTGTCTGGACAGATCCAGTACATACTGCTGTCTGGATTCTGTTGCAACTCTGCCTGGGATTGCAATTGCCCAGTCAGGATGGGCGCGATACAGATTAGAATCAGGAGATATCATCTCCGGCTCAAACCAGATACCAAACTTCATGCCAAGCTTATTTACTTCATCTACCAGATATTTTAATCCACCCGGTAATTTCTCTTCATTGACCTGCCAGTCTCCCAGCGCACAGTTATCACTGCTTCTTGCTCCAAACCAGCCATCATCCATGACCAGCATTTCGATACCAAGCCCGGAAGCCTCTTTTGCAATGCTAAGAAGCTTCTCTGTTGTAAAATTAAAGTAAGTAGCTTCCCAGTTATTGATCAGAATCGGACGTTTCTTATCCTTGTATTCACCACGAATCAGATGTCTCTTATACAGATGGTGGAATGCAGTCGTCATGCCATCCAGTCCCTGTGAGGAATATACCATAACAACCTCCGGTGCCTGGAAAGACTCTCCCCGCTCCAGCTTCCAGCAGAAATTCTCAGGATGGATTCCCATGGACATACGGATACTGTCAAACTGTGACACCTCAGCCTGCGCCTGGAAATTACCAGAATATACGAAATTCATCGCATATACTTCCCCCATCTCCTGTGTCGTGCTTGGACTTACCAGTGCCAGGAATGGATGATCCTGATGACTGGATTCTCCTCTGAATGAGCTGACCTTCTGAATACCATATCCTACTTTCTTTCTCTGAATGTGGCGTTCTCTTGCCCAGCTTCCATGAAGACTGATCATCTCATAATCCTGATTATCCATATCCAGACATGCAGATAATACCTTGGTGAGATAGAAGGCTTGCGTACCTTCATTTATGATCTTAACGCTTCTGGTAATGACATCTGTGTCACAAAATGCCGTATAATATAACAGAACTTTCATACCAATGTGATTGTCTACGCAAGTAAGTTCCAGTGTTGCAGCTGTTTCTTTGTCTGCAAAGGTAGCAGGAAGTCCTTCCAGCTGTGGTTTGCCCTCCAGAATTCTATGGGAAACATAGGACAGGTTACATCCCGAATAGCCACCCATGGTACGAACAGACAGGCAGCTTTCTCTGTAATCTCCCAGTCCTGCTGTAGGATATTCAAATGGGAAGCAGTCATAGAAGGAGCAGCGCTCTCTGTTATTCTGGCTTGGTACAAATGGGGCTTCCTGGGTACGCATACGGTAAGCAATGTCATGTCCTTGCAGTCTTTTGCCGTAATAGATGTGTCCGATGAAGTTTTCTTCATCTACGATGCCGAGTAAATAGCTGGTGTTTGGGGTGTCTAACTTAAAAATTCTTTCTTTCTCAAAATATGTAACGTTCATGCTTTGCCTTTCTTTTTAATAGGTCGAGTGATAGGTTAAGGTTCGAGTGACGAATTGTGCCGCTTTTACAATGCAACACAGGCACGCTCTCGCTGCGTTTTTCAAGTGCCTGTTTATGCATTTGTAAAAGCGGTACAATTCTGTATAGTTACCCTAAGTATGT
Source organism: Roseburia sp. CAG:10041_57 (assembly GCA_001916965.1). Lineage (GTDB taxonomy): Bacteria > Bacillota > Clostridia > Lachnospirales > Lachnospiraceae > COE1. Next base: position 65,160 of record MNTL01000003.1, on the reverse strand, counting down.
TATTTAATAGGTATCACGCAGGGAACGGATGCGCAGGCGGTTTTTGACGTCTGTGGCATCGGTAAAGTTACCATTTATAATGTCCTCAGTTGTAAAGGATATTACACGTGGTTTATCATCGGTTAGGTTGATGATATTGTCGGACAGGATTACATCGGCATCGGTGAAATCTACTTCGACAAATGGGGTATACACATTGCTTTGCAGGGCGATGGTATAAGTGTCTGCGCTGCCTGCTACTTCTGCATGTATGCTGGATTGTGGCAGTTCTACGTGTTTGTATGGCACAAGGGTATCGCTTTCGATCTGTACTCTGCCATCTTCATAGGTGAAGACTACTTCCACGAAAACGTCTTTCTTATCGTAATAGTGATGTGTATCATCTTCTACGCGTTTAGCTGATGGTGTGATCAGGATTCGTGGCTGTCTCTGTACATGGCTGCTATAGTCTTCTTCCAGAGCTTTACTTACGCCAAAGGCTGGCACAACTACATGCTGTGTAGCAGTCGTTATGACTTTGAAATCGAAGGTCTTCAGAGTCATAGTCACAGTTACACCTACTGGCTGTGCAGTCTCATTCTGCACATGGGCTGCTACTGCACTGAAATGTTCTCCACCGTTGCGCTCGGCAGTATCTGTATCCGCAATTCTGACAATACTCCCGGCTACCGGTTCATAGAATCTGCATGCCATATAATGAAGCGCTTTCCATCTGCCGTAATAATCAATACTGGACCAGGATGCCACGGGCCAGTTATCATTGATCTGCCAGTACAAGGTTCCCATGCATCTACCGCGGTTACGTCTCCAGTGCTCCACACCTGATTTGATTGCTACCGCCTGAAGTACCTGTGTTACGTATAACAGGCTTTCAAAGTCCTTAGGATAGCGGAAGTTCTCTGCCAGATAGTACAGCATTTTGCCATTGGCAGCATCATTCTTCTGATGGCTCTCCATAACCGGTGAGAAGATATTCCTATCCTGCGGTTCTGTATAGGAATATACTGTCTTTTCTGATGGAAAAGACTGGAACCCAAACTCCGAGCAGAATCGGAAGAAATACTTCTGATAATCAGAAAATGGCTTCTGCCCATGCCATACTTCCCAGTAATGGGTATCTCCACGGTTCTCAGCTCCCGGTTCATCAAAGCATCCACCTGATGAAGGAGAAGAAGGCCAGAAAAAGGTCTGGTCGTCTGCCTTTTTCAGTGCCTTTGGCAGGATATATTCGAATTGTTTAATATAATCAGCACGTAAATACTGGCTCTGGGTCTGATAATTGCCCCAGTATGCCCATGCAGATTCGATTTCATTGTTGCCGCACCATAATCCCAGGCTTGCATGATGACGCAGCCGTTTTGCATTATCTACTGTCTCTGCCGCAATGCTGTCCTCAAATTCCTGTGTTACATCATATACATTGCAGGCATACATCAGATCCTGCCATACAATAATGCCGTACTCATCACACAGATCATAGAACTCATCTGACGGATAATAACCGCCACCCCATACTCTCAGACAATTATAATGGGCTTTTACTGAGCTGCGTGCCAGATATTCCATCCTCTCTCTGGTAATTCTGTTGTATACACAATCCTCCGGAATATAATCCGCTCCCATGGCAAAGAATTTTACTCCATTGATCATGAATGCGAACTCCTCGCCCCATTGATCCTTAGCTCTGCTCACGGTAAAAGTCCGAAGTCCAATACGGTCTGTGCTTGTCTGTGCTTCTTCTCCCTGTGTAAGCAGTCTGGTCTCTACTGTATACAGCGGATGTTCACCCAGTCCATTTACCCACCACAACTGCGGATTCTGTATGATAAATTCTGACACATATGTCACATTATCTTTTGTTGTCATGATATGTTTGTCCAGAAGATGTCCCTGCGGATCATACACGCACACTTCCATGGAGGTCTTTTCATAGATAGTTTCTTCATGAGATGCTTCTTCTCCGGAAGCTTTTCCTATGGAACATTTTCCAATATAGTCTGCACATTCAAGCACTGCTTCTACCTGTAATGTGACCTGGCCTTGCGCATGTTCCTGCTGATATTTCACTTCATCAATTCTGGCTGTACAATAAGCCTGTATCTCAATATCACGGAAGATGCCTGCATCCGGTAACTGAGCGCCCCAGTCCCACCCAAACATGGAATGTGCCTTTCTGATATACTGATTACCTGCAATCGCTCCACTTGCCTCTATCGTAATCTTCTTATCTGCCGGTGCTGACGCTTCTCTCTCTTCTATATAGCGAAGTGTAGATTTAAAATAAAAGCGTATGGAATTGCTGCCCTCATGCAGATATTCCTTTACAGGGATTCTCCAGGTTCTGTGCATATTGTTCATATAAATGACATGTGTGTCATTTATATATAAGTCAGCCAGTGTATCTATCCCATAGCAGACCAGTTGTATCACATCCTGATTCAACAGTTCCTGTGTCACTTCAAAACTGCGTTCAAATATATAATCCTGCCAGAATAGGTCTCTGGCTGTGTATTCATTCTGTCTGTAATAGGGGTCTTCTATCGCCCCTGCATCCAATAACGTGGACAATACGGAGCCGGGAATCCAAGCCTGATAGGAGTCCTCCAATCCATAGGCTTTCATATAGGTATCTTCTTCTTTGCACACCGGATGCATCGTCCACATTCCGTTCAATGTCTGTTTCTGCATGTACTTCACCACACCTTTCTTGCTCTAACCTAATAATGGGTAAGTCGCCAAGGTTACGAATGTATTATCCAAATCAGGATTCTTGATCCTGTCCACTACAGATTTCACCAGTCTTCTACCCAGTGCTTCTATTCTTACATCTACGGTCAGAATATCTTTTTTGAAAAAGTCTTCTTCTATCGTATGATCAAATCCTGTAATGATTGTTCTCTCAGCAAGTGCCGGATTCTTCCTCAACAATACAGTTGCCGTATACTTGGCTATATCATCATTCTCACAGATAATCGCATCCGGCATATAAGGCATCTGGTCGATTGCCTCTTCTACCATGCTGTACCCATAATACACATCATTGGAAGGATGGGTGAACAGCATTTTCTGATCCGGTTCTATCCCCCTCTTTCTACAGGCGCTCATAAAACCAAGCAATCTTGCCTGTACAACTCTGGAGCCTTCTGCAAATCCAATAAATGCAAAGCTTGTGCATTTCTTTACATCAATGCAGTATCCTGTCAATCTGTTCATGGAATAGAAGCCTTCCAGATTGTATACATCACCAAGTGCAATGTATTCCTGTGCATCCACCGGCGTATTAAAGAAGGTCATGGGTAGTCCCGCCCTGGCAATGCCTTTTACAAATCGGATTGGAAAAATACACAGGAAAATGATACCCTGTACATCATCCTCTAACTGCTCCAGCACTTCTTCTCCATCCAGATCATCCTCGTTCACAATATAGAGCTGCATGCGATAGCCTTCCTGCTTGGCTCCATCACTGATACCTGCCAGTGTGGTATTCCAGAACAGGGACTGCCAACGGTTGAACAATACAAGTATTGTCCCTCCTCCGGTTTTTCTTTTCTGATGCATGACTTCTTCTACCAGTGCATCATCCAGCTTGGCATATCCCATCTGACAGGCTTTCTGTACGACTGCCTGTCTGGTTTCTGGAGATACATTGCCATTGCTTAATGCTTTGGCTACTGTATTTCTGCTCAATCCCATTTCTTTGGCTATGTCCTGAATCGTAACTCTCTTCACTGACCATCCTCCTCTTTTGAATGTGTATAGTATAGGGCAAGGGACGAATTGTGCTGCTTATGCATTTGGGGAAGCTGTACAATTCTGTATCTTGCGATAATGTGATTTATGGTTACTTCATAAATTATCTACTTCTGTAATTTTGAGTATAATAAATGCACACCGGCGTGTCAATATGGCGTGCATTTATTTTGCATTTTATTTTTCATTTTCAACATGTAATGCACTGTTTATGCATTATGACTGTGTGTGCAGGAAGGAGAATGGATGGGATTTCTCGCTTCGTAGGAAGTTCATGAGAAGGTAGGCTGCACGCAGGGATACTTTTTCTTCTCTCAGGATGCGTGCGGCTTCCTTTTTGTCAACAAGGAGGACTTGTATTGTTTCGGTATCTTCCATATGAGCCTGGTTGATCTGACCTGTAGCATAACCAAATACGGCATTGCAGCTTTCATCCGTAAAGCCTGCTCCCATGAAGAAGGGACGTCTGTAGGCTGGTTCCCCATCTTCGTATACGGTGAAGGTAAGTCCTGTCTCTTCCAGCATCTCACGGATTGCTGCTTCTTCTGGCGTCTCTCCTTCATCAATCAATCCTGCAGGCAGTTCATAGAGATAATCATCCAGCGGGTAGCGGTATTGCCGGATCATCACGATCTTATCCTGGTCTTCCTTGAGAATCGGATAGATTACCACGCCTTCTGCCAGGCTGTCTTTGGTATAGATCTTCAGTTCTTTTTCTTTACGCCTTGATACGAAATAGTAATCAAACTTTCTTCCTGCATCTGTTAGTGCATCCAATTTGAAAAGGTTCAAAAATTTATTGTCTGACATTTTATGTATACCAGTATACTTTTTCACTAAATTATCCTCCATATATTTGACTTTTTTTACCAAAAGAATTAAGATATAATTATAAAATTGTAGAGAAAGGTGACAAAAACATGAAGCAGATACCCGTTACCGACTTACGTCCCGGTATGGTAACCGCTGAAGACATCCTCACCTATGACTTGAAAATGATTGTCCCAAAGGGTGTCGTACTGACAGAAAATATCATATCAAGACTGGAGTCCTATTCCGTCTATTATGTACATATTGAAGATACTGTTGTCAACGAGCTTAATACTCCTATGACCTTATCCAAAGTCCTGGATGCCGACGCCGTTCAGACCAACAAGGAAAAGATACGCAGCAGCCTTCAGTTCCAGCATTTTCAGCAGGATTTCAACAGATGTGCAGAACATTTCCGCGATAATCTGATGAAATCACTTTACCGCAATGAACCCTTCTACGTCAATGGTCTTTTGGAAGAGACCATGCAAATGATGCATCAGGGGAATTCTTATATCAATGTATTTGATATGCTCCTCAATATGCGAAACGTAGATGATTCTGTATACAATCACAGCCTGGATGTTGCATTAATCTGCAACATTTTATCAAAGTGGCTTCATTTCTCCGAGGCTGATCAGACTATGGCAACCGCCTGTGGTCTTTTCCACGATGTAGGTAAATTTCTTCTGCCAACCGGAGTCTTACGCAAGCCCGGTAAGCTGACCAGGGATGAATTTGAAATTATTAAGACTCATACCATAGAGGGTTTTCATTTACTGAATAAATACGATAATATTCCACAGCATGTAAAGAATGCCGCGCTGATGCATCATGAGAAATGTGATGGCAGTGGTTATCCCTATGGATTAAAAGGTCCTGAAATTGACAAGTTTGCCAAAATCGTCACCATTGCAGATATATTTGATGCCATGACCAGTGAACGTGTTTACCGCCGCGCCATGTGTCCATTCTCAGTTATCAAAGCCTTTGAAGACGAAGGCATTCAGAAATATGAGATGAAATACATCCTGACTTTCCTTGAAAATGTTGCCAATTCTTATCTGAATCACCGTGTCACATTGACGAACGGTATGGAAGGCAACGTAATCTTTATTAATCAGGATAATTTTTCAAGACCTGTTATCCAGACCTCTGATAATCAGATCATTGATCTGCAGAAGCAATATTATCAGGACATTATGAACCTGTCTGCCCAGAAAAATGTAGCAATTGAAACAATCATATAAAGAATACCCGCAGAAAGTCGTAGCTTTCTGCATCTGACATTAGAAATACTTTTGTATAAGAAAAAAGACGTGATACTCTACAAATATCACGTCTTTTCTATGTATTATTCAACTAAGGGAAAAAGAATCAGCACTAATTTATTTATTATAGTTAGCAGACTGGAAGTCAGGATAAGCAGATTCCAATGCATGTTCTGTAGGATCAAGACCTTCGATCTCTTCCTTTTCAGATACTCTAAGTCCTACTGTCTTCTTGATAACGAAGAATACAATTGTCATCATGACTGCTGTCCAAGCAAGAATTACGATAACAGCCAGAGCCTGAATACCAAGCTGACGGAAACCACCGCCATAGAAAAGACCCTTTGTAGTATTACCATCTTCTACTACACCGAAAAGACCTACTGCCAAAGTACCCCACAAGCCGTTGCAGAAATGAACTGCTACAGCACCAACAGGATCATCAATCTTTAATGTATTTTCAATGAAGTATACACCTACACATACCAGAATACCTGCCACAATACCGATAATAGCTGCACCTGGGATATCTACGTTGTTACATCCGGCTGTAATGGCAACCAGACCTGCCAGAGAACCGTTTAAAGACATGGACACATCAGGAGCACCATTCTTGATCCAGGTAAAGATCATTGCTGTACATGTTGCAAAAGCAGGTGCAATTGTTGTTGTTGCAAAAATCTTACCAAGTGCATCACCATCTGCTGCTGCGGCACCGTTGAAACCATACCAGCCAAACCACAGAATGAATACACCAAGGGCTGCTACTACAATGTTATGTCCAAGAATAGGAACGGACTTGCCATTCTTATCATATTTACCAATACGGGGTCCTAACATAGCGGCACCAATCAGACCAGTAAAACCACCTACCATATGGATGACACAGGAACCTGCGAAATCAACGAATCCCATGTTAGTCAGCCATGCCTGACCGCCCCATACCCAGTGAGCCTCGATAGGGTATACGAATAAGCTGATTACAAAAGAATAAATACAGTAGGAAATGAATTTTGTACGCTCTGCCATGGCACCGGATACGATTGTAGCTGCTGTCGCACAGAATACCAGGTTGAACACGAAACCATACCAGTCAGTATTGTCGAAATCAAATACATTCAAGCCCCAGCCAACGAAGTTATTACCTACACCACATAACAGGTTATAACCAACCAGAATAAAAGCAACAGTACCAAGACAAAAGTCCATCAGGTTCTTCATAATAATGTTACCGGCATTCTTGGCTCTGGTAAAACCAGCCTCGCACATTGCAAAACCTGCCTGCATAAAGAATACCAATGCCGCACCGATCAGGAACCATACACCGTGAGAACCAAAGATAATGCTGTTCACCGCATTAAGGGCATCTTCAGATGCTTCTGTTAATAAAAACATAACTTTCTCCTCCTTTATCTGTGTATTGCCATGATAAACATTCTTATCAATAGAAAAAGGAGATAATAACCGGCCGTCTGCAGCTGCTGCTACGCCTGTTGATTATCTCCTTTGATAATACACATAAATAAATTTTTTCATTTTTCAATTGTTTATGTAGAATCTGCGGATTGCTGCGCATTTATGAAATACAGCAATCGGGAAGAAACTACAGAGCCTCCTGTCCACGCTCGCCTGTACGGATTCTGACAGCGTCCTGAACATCATAAACGAAAATCTTACCATCACCATAGTTACCGGTATTAATCTCTTTTACAATCTTATCAATCAAAGCTTCTGATACTTCATCAGATACAACCGTCTCAACCTTGATCTTCGGCAAAAGATTGACACGATATTCTGCACCACGGTATCTCTTCACAACACCCTTCTGATTGCCGTAACCCATAATGTTTGCAATATTCAGACCATTTACGTTAGATTCTTCCAATATAGCCTTCAAATCTTCCAGTTTCTCAGGTCTGATGATAATCTCCAACTTCTTCATCCTGCTAACCTCCTCATATTTCTTATATCTGCCTACGAATAATTTTTCCGTTTATTCGTACAAAAAAAGCATTCGCGAATACATTGTATTCTCGAACGCCCTTGTTCTGTCTTTTATTATACACAGAATAGGGATGGTGTCAAATGTTTTTTTAGAATTTTTTCATGTTATTTTCAGCCAAGCCTATATTCTACAAAATCTTTCTCCACCTCTGCAAATGATTCACTAAGTTGAAATCCCAGTCTCTCACATAAATGCCTTGATGGCAAATTCTCCTTATGTACGATTGCTCTGAAAGCATCCTGTCCAAGCCACTCTCTGCCATACTCAAGAATGGTACTGCATGCCTCGTATGCATACCCATGATGTTGATACTCTGCTCCCAGCATAAATCCAAGCTCCAGCCCGTCATAGCCTTCCTTATATTCCAAGCCAGCCCTGCCAATCACCACGCCTGTGTCTTTTAACGTAATGATCCACATCCCATAGCCATAGAAACCATAAATGTTCTGGATATAATCTCTGGTATAACTAAGCTCCTGCTCCGGGTCTGAATACAGATTATCCATATATTTCGTAATAGAGTCATCCGAATACAATTCATACAGCCTTGGAACATCCTCCGGTATAATCTCCCTGATCAGCAGATGCTCCGTCTCCACAATATTCCAAGGTATCCCCTTAGTCCGCCTATAAATACGCTCCAGATATTCACCATCTATATCCTCCAGAGACTCTACGCAATATACGCCACTGGGCAGGCTGGCATCCCGGCTTCCAGAATCCAGTACAATACAACAAGGAATCTGCTGCGATACACAGTAAAAGGCTAATTGCGGGTCATCCGTGAGAACAACCGGGGCTCCACCTATCTCAGATATAGAAAGCATCTGAGAAACCAAAATGTGAAACTGCGCCATTGTATGCTGTAAATAATCTAGTTTCCCCTGATAATCGTCCTGTCCCAGCTCCTGCTGTAAATAGGGCAGATATATAAATAATCGGTTTAGCATTATATCCATAATCAAGCGCTCTCTTTCACACTCTAACAAAATATCATTACCACCAAAGTTATATAATTTTAACTTGATGAATATAAGAAATTCAACTACAATATGGTTAGCTGCAGCAGATTCCATTTTTAATCTGCTGCCATCAATGAATAAAGGAGAATATACTATGGCACAGAATCCCATTGTTACAATTGAAATGGAAAATGGCGACATCATCAAAGCAGAGCTTTATCCTGAAATCGCCCCTAACACAGTAAAGAACTTCATCAGCCTCGTAAAGAAAGGCTACTATGACGGATTAATCTTCCACAGAGTCATCAACGGCTTCATGATCCAGGGTGGATGTCCTGACGGAACAGGCATGGGCGGTCCTGGCTATTCCATCAAAGGTGAATTCGCACAGAATGGCTTCGCCAATGACTTAAAGCACACAGAGGGTGTTTTATCTATGGCAAGAAGCATGATGCCAGACTCAGCAGGCAGCCAGTTCTTCATTATGCATAAGAATGCTCCTCACTTAGACGGCGCATATGCAGCTTTCGGTAAAGTTATCGAAGGACAGGATATCGTAAACAAAATTGCCACCACACAGACTGATTACTCCGACAGACCACTCAAGAAACAGATTATGAAGAAAGTAACTGTTGATACATTTGGTGTTGATTATGAGGAACCGGAGAAGTGCTAATGCACTTCTCTTTTTATTTACTGCAATCTTCGATAATACATTCATGTTCCCTAGTATCTTTATCATAATTAATACCTACTAATAAAATATTTCCTTCATATTCCTGCAAACTTTTACAGTATTGTTTGTTTTTAATCTGTGCTACTGCCCCCTGGGCTGATTTGTCCCATTTTAATTCCACTACCAATGCAGGCTTATCCATAAATTTCTTTCTGGGCAAATATACCATATCCGCAAAACCTTTTCCTGATGGGAATTCCCGATATACTGTATAATAATTTCTCGCTGAATATAGTGCCAAGGAAATTGTATAACTTAAAGCATTTTCATCATTATATTGTATATGAGATGTTTCAAAATGTGCTTGCTCTATTCCTTCTTTTACCTCTGCATTTCTTTTATTCCATATAGCATTTAAGGTATCCGCCGAATGCTTCAGTGCCTTGGAAACCTCTCCCCAATCTGATGTGGAAATTGCTGTAGCAAATTCCTTTTTTATCTCATTATTAGGTATAAATACACTTTCATGATCAAAGTCATAGCCCAAATATCCCAAATGAATCAGCAACGTAAGGACATCATCTTCATTATGCAGAGAAACCATGTCATTCACGAAACTTCCTGTATTAACTGGCACCTTTTCTCCTGCAAGCATACTCAAGACATCATCTTTTAGTCCTTCATAATTCATATCTATATACATACGCAACGCTTCAAATGTCTCTGTACGATTCCAGTATGTATCACAAATACCAGATAATACTGCCTGCACTACGGAACGCGGATTATATACAGAATCTTCCTTGTCAAAATGATATCCGTCATACCATTCTTTCAGTTCTTCCAGATTTCTATTATATTTCTGACATAACTTCTCCACTTCCTGCTCTGTAAACCCGACAAATTCTGCTAAAATGCCAGGATTTGTCATCGAAAATTCATTAAACATATTAAGTGCTGAATGTGTCCCATATTTTTTTATCGGAAGAATACCTGTCATATACGCAAGGTAAATATACTCTTTATCTTTCAATAATCCTCTCAGAAAATCCAAATATCTGTCCTGATCCTCTTTTTTATTACTGTATTCTCTAAATATGCAATCCCATTCATCAATAATGACTATAAATGGTCGTTTTGTGTTCTGGTAAATATCCTGCATAGTCCGTACTAAATTATTCTGGTCAAAATATCTATAATCAGGATACTCTCCAAGCAATTCCCAAAGAACCGATCTCTGCAGCAGCGATAACATATCATCCATACTCTGACACTGGCTCATAAACTCCTGCATATTTAATGAAATCACATCATATTGATTCAAATATCTGAGAAAGGTTTCATTCTGAGCTATTTTCAAATTCTGAAATAACTTTTTAGAATCACATCCCCGGCTATAATACGCCACAAGCATATCTACTGCCATGGATTTACCAAAACGCCTTGGACGGCTAATACATACATATTTCTGCTGCGTCCGCAAAATCCTATTAGTATATGAGATCAATTCAGATTTATCTACATAAATCTCTGAATTGACCGCCTGTAAAAAAAGTTCATTCCCACGATTCAAATATATTCCCATATTATCGCTCCTGCTACACTTTTAAATTACATTTTGTCATTTATCGCATCCAGATAGCCCTCCAGACGCTTCTGTGCACTTATGCTCAGATTCTGGTATGCTTCTATCAGCCTGTATTCCTTAGAATCCCTGTCTATCATTATATAATTCGGTTGCTGGTATTCTTTTAATTTCTGATTGTCCGTTCCCTGTAACAATTCGTATGGAGAAATACCAAGTACTTCGCATATAATCATGATTTTATCCGCAGAAGGATTGGTCTTTTTACGTTTCCAGTCACTGACCGTACTTTGGGAAATACCGGTTTTCTTTGCAAATTCCAGTTGAGAGATTCCCTTTTCTTCCATGTACTTGTAGATTCTTTCACTTATCAGCATAGTATTATAATTCTCCTGCCTGCTCCAGATCCTTTTTTAGCTCCAGAATTCTCTCTTCTGAAAGTTCAGAATATTTCATAATCAAATCCATAGGCATATGATCAGCCAGCATTTCCTTGGCAACTCTTTCCTGTTTCAATTGAATTCCCTGCTCCCTACCTTGTTCCATGCCCTGCTGATAGTTTTCCTTCCACTTACTATTCATCCAATTAACATATTCTACATCTGTTGTCATCATACCAATTACCTCTTTCTCTCTCTGCTCTAAAAATCTTACAAGTATATTCTCTTGCTTACAACGCTGAATGATCTCCTTTGCCTGGTTGCCCCCCCAGCTTGCACCATATTCCTGTCTGACTTCCGCACATATCTGTGTGAATCTCACATATTGATGAATAATATCATTTCCACATCCGTCACGAATTATCTTTACTCTTAAATCTATCGGGCTGTTTCCCGAAAAATAAGTTTCTGCAAAAGACAGCTGTTCTATCCCCAAATGTTCACTACCTGTATATATAATATATAATTCTGGTTTGGGTAAATGGATGACTTTGGATTCATGTACGCTAATTTTTCGCCTGCTTAAATATTCTTCACAAGTACGTACATAATAGAAAAGCACTCGTAAGACTATATTAGGCGACCAGTCTGATTGCGCCTCTACAAGATACATGAATCTGCCATCTGCAACAAATCCCAAATCATTATAATAGCCATTCATCAGAACCGTTTCCAAAGTAATGACCTCAATCTCAGGATTTTTCTTTGCACTCTTACCACTCAATGCCTCATACAACTCTACTACATAACCTTGTTCTGCAAATAGTTTTGTAAAAACACTGTCTTTTACCTTACGTTTCATTTTCAAACCGGTTTCAGCGATTTTTCTCGGTATTTGTTCTTCTATCATAATACCATTTTTCCTCCTTTGTTACAACTTACGATAAGTTTTGTTTATATTTTACGTTTATTTATCGTATATACGTTATATTAGGATATAAAATAAGATTTGTCAATTATGACAAACCTTATTTTGTCTCTTTTTTACTTCTCAGCCAGGCATCTCTCTTTGTGGAATACAATGCCTTAAAAATATCTATATCTTCTAACGTTGTAATCTTAATATTCTTATTTGATCCTAAAGAAAAGTGCAATTCTGCTCCCAATTCCAACATTAATGTATTCGTATACACTGCATTTGTAATTCCTCTGTTCAAAGCTTCTTTATGTGCCCATAATGCCTTGCCATATTGGTACGCCTGTGGTGTCTGTACCCTCATGATATCATTTCTGTCAATACCATCACTACCACTCTCACCATCTTCTGTGCGCATGATCGTTTCCTGACATCTGACAGCCGAAAGCCCTGAACCATATTCTTTGGCTTTTGCAATACAATCTGTTATAATCTCCTGAGATATCAAAGGGCGTACTGCATCATGAATAATCACGATATCGTCCTTGCTGCAATGGGACTCTAATTCCAACAACGCCTTTCTTGCAGATGCCTGTCCATTCTCACCGCCTTCAACAATCCACTTTAACTTCGTAATCCCATATGCCCGCGCATATCCATCCAGTACATCCAGCCAACCATCTATGCAGGACACAATCATTGCATCCACATCAGGATGATTCTGAAAAGCCTCTAATGTATAAATAATAATAGGCTTATCATAAATTGCCAGAAACTGTTTCGGAACAGACTGTTCCGTCCTGCTTCCACTTCCTCCTGCTAAAATCAATGCTACGTTCATAGGTGTCCTCCTTGACCTTACTCCTGCCTATCTCTATTGCCCATATTGTATAAAGACTTGAACATCTCTACATCTTCTACTGTATTGATCTTGATATTTAAATCAGATCCCTTGGATAAATAGACCTTCTGTCCTAATTTTGATACCATATTGTTAGTATCATTTTCATTCAAAATTCCCTGCTCTATTGCTTCTTTATGATACTTCTGCAAGTCTCCCAGGCGATATGTCTGCGGTGTCTGTATCCTTCGAAATGCATATCTGGAAATCGAACGCAGACCGCAGATTCCATCATCTGTCAGCATCACATTATCCATGGACGTCACCGCAGATATCCCCATTCCCTGCCTTTTGCAGGAGCGGATACTGTCTGAAATAATCTCATCGGACACAAGTGGACGAATCGCATCATGAATAATCACAATATCGTCCTCTTTACAACTATGCATCAGCTCATCTGCTGCCAGTCTTGAAGTGTTCTGTCCTGACACACCACCTGTAATGACCCACTTTAACTTATCAATACGAAACTGCTTCGCATACGCCTGCACCATGTTCTCCCAGCCCTTTAGACACGCAATCATAATCGCATCTACCTCCGGGTGGCTCTGGAACTTCTGCATCGTATATACAATGATTGGTTTATTATACACATTCACGAACTGCTTGGGTATATCCATCTTAAAAGCAGGGTCTACACCACCTGCTAACAATACTGCTATATTCACGCCATTTCCCCCTTATGCTGCCTTTTATCTACAGTCCCTTAATATCTGAACCGTCTTCTCCAGTCCCTCTTTTATAGGAGTTTTGGCTCTCCAGCCCAACTCGTTGATCTTCTTCGTATCCAGAAGTGCTTTCGTAGCAGTAGAATATCCTGCCTGCTCCACTGCATCCGGTAATTCAAATACCACCCGTGAACCAGCTGCCTCTGCAAGAATTCCGGCAAGATCCTTTAATGTTATTTCGGAATTCTCATCCGCAACATTATAGGCTTCACCGCTTTTTCCATATAATAATAAATATAAAGCAGCCACTGCTGCATCTACCACATAGGTATAAGAATATAACTGATTTCCATCACTCTTCAGTACAATGTCCTCACCTGCTGCCGCTTTCCTGATAAACTGGGCAATTGCCTTAGAATCGTCTATCCCCATGGTCGGTCCATACACCCTTGAGAAACGCCCGATTACAAAATCCTGTTCCTTCTGCGCCTCAAAAGCATTACACAAAGCTTCTGAAAGACGTTTACTCTCCGGGTAGCCAGCCCTGACAGTATTACAGTCAATATATCCCAGGTAAGATTCCCCAAACTTGTCCACATCTTTTCTGTTCTCTCCATAGATTTCCACAGAGGAAAAACACAGAAAACGCCTGCAATAATGCTCTGCAGCATAGGATAAAAGCTCATATGTACCTGATACATTGGTCGTAATTGTACCAATCGGATCAGTTGCGTAAGCCCTTGGATGCGTATTGCTTGCCGCATGGAGAATATAGTCAATATCCCCTAACTCCGGTAAAGGTTGTGATATATCATGGGAAAAGTAGGTGAAAAAGTCACTATCCCAATAGGGAGCAAAACGCTCCCTAGCCTTTTCCTCATTACGGCTGATAGCAAGGATATGGATACCCCGGGAAGAATTATTTATGATATTATTGTAATGCATAAGAATGTCAATAATCACCGATGCAATCATGCCTGTAGCACCAGTGATTAAAATTCTGCTGCCTTCTAACTTATTAAAATTACCCAGCTTCCATGCTGATTCTATATCCTGTTGATATATTTCGTTATTGTATAGATTCATTCCCATGTTCCCCTCGTATAATAGACTTTGCTGAAAAAGTATTGCCTTTTATTAATTATATAAATCGCCTCCGCAATTATATTGTACCCTGATGTATGTTATCAATTGTGTTTTGCGGTTATAACCGCAAAATTGCAGATTTTCTATAATCATACAGCCACCCTTTTCCAGTATCTGTTCTGCCAGTCTGTAATTCGAACGGGGGTTGCACCTGTTAAGTCCACACAGCATAACTGCAATCCATTTTTCATAATCTTTTAATATTGCCACTATTCAATAGCTCAACAGGGTCATAATAAAGATTCGTACCAATTGCCATACCATTAATTATACTCTTAAAAGTATTAGAAGAATTATCTGTATTGAAATTTAGATTGATACATTCAAGTGATGGCATCTTTAAATCGAATGGTACAAAACATATCTTCTTCATGTATTGTAATTTTGAAAAACTTATTGCGCTTTCTTCATTTGAAGTTATCATTGCCACAAAAAGATTATCCCAATTAATTCTTGATTTTCTTCTTTCCCAGCACCTATTTGCTTCTTCAAAAGAAAGATAGTGATTAAAATGTAAAATAATATCATCACACTTGCATACAGGATACATTCTTTTCAAATTTACTTCATACTCATCTTCAATATACTCCAATTGACTATCTATATATTTTCTGGGATTATGCAAAAACTTTAAATAATCAACATCACTCTCAAACATGTTAATAAACGGAGAATAAAATTCTAAGCCCAACTGGTGATATGTTAATCCTCCCCAACAGTTATTCACAAATATAGTCGGGGGATTCTTTTTTATTTCTAAATATTTTTTTATATTTATTTTAGGTAATCTAAATATCTTATATGAGATTACAACTGAATCAGGAATTCCAATCCTCATCGCTTCTCCTCTAATCTCTTGGAAAACACATTTATCAGCCATTACAATAATAATATCAAATGCTGTTTCTTTTATATTTTCTTTTTCAACAAACGAATATCCCATTATATTCCCTAATAGGTTATTTTTTGAAGTTACTCCAACTATTTGTATTTCTCCTAAATGTTCATAATAATTTATACAATTAATATTATCACTAAAAGTTTTTCCTGTCCCCCAGATTAACCCTCTATACACAATTATATCCCCCACTTCTAGATACAATATATCCTCAGTAATCCTCATCTATTAATATATACTACATTTTTAGTCCCGTTACTTCATCAACACTTCTAAATATAATTTTATTTCATTCTCTCAATTCATATATTTTTCGTACCACATTTGAAAAACAAAGTATGACCAAAAAATATTGGTATAATTTTTTCCCTTGTTTAGACTTTCTTCACCGTTCTGTAAATAGTCCCTAAGTGCTGGTATCAAGTTCTCACCATTAAAAATACCTTGTCTTCTCAAAAAGCTTTCAGAAGAATAATCAATGATTCTTTCTTTTAATGGACCGCTTAGCCATCTATACATTGGCATTCCAAAACCCATTTTAGGTCTATCTAACATTTTCTTGGGAATATATTGATATACTAAATCCTTTAATATCCTCTTTTGATTGCCATTATTATCTTTATAACTTATAGGTAATCTAAAAGAATATTCTAAAACTTCTTGATCTAGTAATGGACATCTGCACTCCAATGCATATTTCATAGATGCCCTATCAACTTTAGCTAAGATATCATCTGGTAGATAGGTATCTAAATCAAGTAACATTCTCCTCTGGGACCAATCTTTTTCTTCATATCTTTTCTCCCACGGAAAATAGTATTCTACGCATGGTTTATCTAATAAGTTTGCAATATAATCAATATAATTTTGAATTCCTACTTGCGTTCTTGTATTCTCATCCTTAAATTCAGCTAATATTTTTTCTTCCAGTAATATGTTATTTTTATGGCATAATTGATTTATTGCGCTCTTGTCAGATTCATTCAATCTGTTCTGAGCTTTCTGCAAAGTAGAATAAATATTATATCCTCCAAAAATCTCATCTCCTCCATCTCCTGTTATTGCTACAGTAACACTTTTCCTTGCAAGCTGTGAAACTAACATTGTAGGAATCTGAGAATTATCACCATTCGGTTCATCGTAGTATATTGGAATAGAATCTATTAAATTAAGTAAATCCATTTCTCCAAATTTATATTCTGTATGATCTGTTCCTAGTATTTTCGATATTTCATTAGCATATTCCATTTCATTAATTCTTGAATCATCAAATCCTATGGAAAATGTTTTCAATGGATGGTTTAACTTTTTTTGTGCAATCGCACAAACCAAGCTGGAATCAATACCACCACTCAAAAAGGCGCCTATTGGAACGTCTGCATTTAATCTTCTGATAATCGCATTTGTAATTATTTTTTCGAGCTCAACCTTTGCCTCTTTATAATCAGTAATCAACTCTTTTCTTTTTTCTATATATACTCTTGCAACATCCCAGTATTTCCATGTAGTTATTTTCCCATTACAATATTCAAGCACCCCACCTGGTTCTAATTTGAAAGTATTTAAAAAAATAGTATCCGGAGCATTAATATACATTTTCTGTAAATATCTTCCAATAACACCATAGTTAATTTCCTTAGAGAAACCGGGATATTTCATAATCGCTTTAAGTTCTGATGCCCATACTAATTCTTCATCATGATAATAATAATACAGTGGCTTCTTTCCAATACGATCACGTAATAGAAATAATTTTTTTTGCTTAACATCGAACAAAGCAATTGCAAACATACCATTCAGTTTATCAACAAAATGAACTCCCCATTTTTGATAGGCAGCAATAATAACCTCCGTATCACAATCAGAATAAAAATGATACTCATTTAATTCTTTTTTTAGTTCATTAAAATTGTATATTTCTCCGTTAAATATAACTATGACATTCTTATCATTAGAATGCATTGGTTGATGTCCTAAGGGAGATAAATCCATAATTGATAATCTTCTATGAGCTAAGCCAATGCATTTTTCCTGATCAAACTTATATATTTCCTCTCCATAGTCATCGGGGCCTCTATGAACTAACGTGTCATTCATTTCTCTTAGAATCTTATTATCAAATATTGTTTTAGTTATATATCCACATATACCACACATGTTTTGTCCTCATTTCAAACGCCACTACTTCGATACCAAATGTGAAATGAACTCTAATCCATTTAATACCTTTACTTTTTCATTTACTTTACGAACATGAGCTTGTGTTTTTTTGAATAAGAAATAGGTTGAAGTAAATATTACGTCAACACACAGATTTTTTAATTCATCATCACTGTATACCTCTATTTTTTTTCCACCTACATCAGATTGTCTTCTATTATCATCAAACAGGCATACCTGATAACCCATACGTTTAAATGTAGTATATAATGCAAGCGCTCTATCATTTAATCCCCATACAGCCACTTTTTTTTCTTTTTTTAGATAATTTTTCTGCAACGCCTTCATCAGTTTTTCTTCAATCCCATGGCAATATCCCAAATCCATGGCTTCCTGCAAATATGTCTGATAGCTTTGATAATGTGAGAAAAACTGTTCCGGTTCATATAAAAAGTAATCTAACATTCTCAATTCAGCCTGATTAAAATCAAAGATAAAATAATATTCATCCATTCTATAGTCATTGGGAATCTTTGTTTTTTCTCTTAACTGTACCATTTGCTGTTTTGAAAGAAACATTTCTAACTGAAGCATCCTCTTGAGTGTATTTACAATGTCTTTTGCCATTAGAATATCTATTTCTTTTTTACATAGAATCTCTAAATTTCTTTCGTAAAACTTCTGATTTCTATATGGGATTACCTGTTCAATAGGTGTAATTACTTTATCCACAGTTGTAGAATTAACCAAAGAGTCATCACGATTAACATAGTAATAATAAGGCTTTAGTAATTTTATTTTCTTTGAGGCATAGAACTTCCATAATGGAGTAATTGCATCATCTGCTGCTCTCATTTTTTCAGGTGAAAGTAAATGATTATGAATCAATATCTCTTTTTTAATCACTTGAAGCCACACTGCACATCCCGTATTATGGTGCCAATATGGAATATCCTCTTGTGATATTAATTCCACTGGATATATTTCGTTTGCATTCACTTTATAAAAATCAAAATAGACAAAATCAGCATTTGTATCCTTTACCGCTTCAAATACATCCTTACATAAATTTGTATCTAAATAATCATCACTATCCAAAAAGCATATGTATTTTCCTTTTGCTGCTTCTATTCCAGCATTTCTAGCCCCCCCCTGTCCTACATTCTTTTTAAGACAAATCTGTACCACTTTTTCAGGATATTTCTTCACATAGTTTTCTACAAACTCTTTACTTCCATCTGTTGAAGCATCATCTACACAAATAATCTCGATATTATCATAGGTCTGCTTAATACAAGAATCTAAACCTTTCTTCAAATATTTCTCTGAATTATAAATGGGAATAATAATACTGATTAACGGATTTTCCATGTTCATTCAATAATCTCCTTATATTACTGCGTATAAAACCGTCTCAGCAGAATTCATGGAGTAGTGCCTAATATAAAATTTGTACTCTGGCACAAGAGAATGAAGATAATCAGGAATATCAATAATATCCTCAGGTTTATGATAAATACAAATTGCAAGATTAGGCTTATATTTTTTTATTGTATTTTTTGCTCCCTGCAATGCCTTTAATTCTGAACCTTCAATATCCATTTTTATAAATGTTACTTTATCATTGATTACATCATCAACAGCGACCACATTTACTTCTACATCTCCTCTTTCATCCAACTTAGACTTAATGGTTCCCTGAGATTGAAAACGCAATATATCCTTACAATTCCACATTCCTGCCGGAATAATATCTACATTTTTAAGTTGCATATTCTCTACTTGCTTCTCAACTTTAGGCAAATTGATTAAATCAGGCTCAAAGGCATATATTTTTTCTACTTTGCATTGTTCTAGCAACAGTTTACTTGTTTCAAAATCAAAACACCCACCATCAACAAATATTTCTCCATCCTTTAACTTGATTACCTCATCAAAATATTGCATTTTTATTACTTCCATCTGTTCTTTCCCTGCAAATGAAATAATATTATCTTTTGAAAAATACTTACGTAAGTAATTCATCACTTCATCATAAAATGTAGTAGTACTTATCAAAATAGTTGCTTCCTTATGCTCATTTATTAACCTCTCCGGTGAAATAACTTCAATTCCCCACAGTTGATTACCTTGTTTATTAGAATCTCTATCACACAAATAATTCACAGAAATATTCTTTTTTTTGCAAGCATATACTGCCATTTCACAATTAATCCCAGCACCATAAATGATTACTTCTTTTTTATTTTTCAGATAATTTAAATGTTCTCCAAAATTTTCAAAAGAATCTTCCAACAATTGATAGACATATTTTATATCGTTTGAAACTGCATACAATAATTTGTCCATATATATGCGTTTAGATTTTTCATCTCTTAGATTTGCATATATCACTTGCATCTTAGATAATACATCCTTTGAAATTTGACCTTCCATTCTATTTCTCCCCATTCCATATTATATTTCGTTCTTTTTCATCAAGCCATGAATAATGATAGTGATGGATAGAATAAGTATTCTTGCTTATATCAATCTTGTTATGGCCAACTAAAACTGGTGAAAAAAATTCACTTGGAAAAATCGCAATATTCTGCACAATCTGATACTGATTATTAGCCAAGAAACCATATTTTCGCAAAATATTTGACTCCCAGTCAGCATTAACTTTCCATTTACTCCAGCCCTCAATATCACGTAACGTAATGGCATCATATGTTTCCAAAATCTCTTTTAAAATAGGATTTTTTGCAACCGTTCCCATCCCCAGACCTGATGCTACACATCCCGATTCTTCCATTCCCATATATGCATACTGATATCTGAAATCATCCAAATTTTTTAATAGTTCAACATCCGTATCTAAGTAAATGCCTCCATATTCATGCAGAACATACATTCTGGCGTAATCTGCTACAAAAGCCCATTTTTTATGTTCATATGCATACTTAACATAAGCATTACAATTAATATCAAAGTTATCTTCATTCCAACATATTATTTCGCATTTTGGGCATAATTTTTTCCATCCCTCAATATACATTTGGTCTTTTGCCGGTAGTGTCCCTCTTCCAAACCAGCAATAATGTATTTTAGCTGGAATCAACTTCTCAGAACTACGTTTTATACAAAAATTATCTGTTTTTTTTTCATGCCTAATCAAAGGATAGACAATATAATCAATTGTTTCATCTATATCTAGAATTTGATTAATTATTTCATTATAATGTACCGTAGTAATCACAATCACATCATTATTTCCCCTACATGATAAATAATTTGCAAAAGAACCTACCGAAATCTCTTTCTTTTGTATTCTATACTTTTTATTATGTGACTCTACATTATTATCAATCAAGTACGAAATACAAGATAAATTTACTTTTCCATTACATGAATCAACAAAAGCCTGAAAATAATTTCCTATTCCCCAACAAACTATATTTTTCTTTTTCATGAGTTCAAATAACCCACCCATTGTTGTACACTCTAATTGCATTTACTTCTCCATTTCTGGTTACTCCCTCGTATTTTTTCTCTTATTACAACTTGCTTAAAAAGATGCTATCTAATGTTTCAAATTGTTTGCATCCTAAGTCTGTCAATGTTTTTATAATTTCCTTTTGTGCGATTCCACCTACTGCTATTAGAATCTTAACGCAATTAAGATTATTTTTTTCTATATCATACACAGATACAACCGGCATATTACATACCTTCTCTTTTTCATTTGGTCCAGAAGATATAACTATGCATTCCACTTTCTTATCTTGTCCCTTTTGTTGTAAATATTTCAAAAATGCTTTCCCATATTTTCCCGCACCATATATATAAATTTTGTCATTTTTTTCTAGTACACTTTGCAAATACTCTTCATAATTATCCATGGTATTTACCACTTTTTCCTGCATTTTTCTTAGTGGTCTAATGATATAGGTATTATTTTCAAAATAATCTTGTATAATTTGATTCATATATAATAACTTAGTAAGTATTATAATATCATTACTTTTTAGATTATGAAGAATGCAATCACAGCATTCGTATTCTAGTCTGTCTAAAGTTCTTTGAAAAAGTATATTTAATTTATGATCTCTTGCATATTGTAAATTATCTGTTATTCCCTGTAACATTTCTATTACCTTTTGCGTATTATATCGAGACACCATAGCTGGAATGCGATAACAGTAAAGATAAGTATCAGCCATCGCAAAATTGCCCGCTGCATGGAGTGCTTTGACCATAAAAACAGGATCTTCATATCGAGAAATATCTGGAAAAAAAATATTATTTGAAATAAGGAATTCTCTATTATAAATAAAAGAAGTAAAACCATAATCTATTTGATACAAGCCATACTCAAATATTTTATCCGAAATCATATTTCGATCTTCGCCCCAGAAATTTAACTCCATTATTCTGTTATTATCATTTCTTTTGCTAAAGCTGCCACATACATTAACTTTATCCTTTTCACAACGTTCTACCATCTTCTTCAAAGCATCTATGTCATAAAAATAATCATCTGCATCCAAAAATGCAACGTACTTCCCCGTTGCATTTTTTAATCCATTATTTCTTGCATTTCCAGCACCTTGATTTTTCTGTCGAATCAATTTAATACGCAAATCTTTACTTGCAATTTTTTGAATTATAGATTCCGAATCATCTAATGAACCATCATCAACACAAACTATTTCCAAATCCTGTATTGTTTGTTTCCTTACACTTTCTATGCATTCCTCTATATACATTTCTGCATTATATATAGGAATAATGACAGATATTTTCTTCATTTTTCCCCCATTATGCTTGGATTATCCTTCACACCTAAATTTCATAACCATAACACCACCAAATGTATTCTTTCACATATTCAGTAAGATCCATATGTTCTGTCAGTCTTCCAACTCCGCTTTTTTTTAATTCTATATCTTTCCACTGCATTGATAAACACTTTTGAACACAAGGATAAATTGGAGTTTCATGAGCATCCATTTGACTTTTGGCTACTATATTGATATTAGATATATTAAGTTTTTCTAATATACGAATAGATATTTCTTTTATAATAGTATTAGTTGGATGTCCAATATCAAAAAATAGTTTTTCCTTCCTATAATGATTGACGATAAAATCATATATTTTAATATCCCAACATACTTCTCGTTCTTTTATTTTTTTCATATACATATTAAAATTGGTCATAATATATTTTTCATCAATTGCATTGTCGCCTTGCACAAATTTACATATTTCTTCTACATTCATTCCTTTTTTCTTACATTTATCTATTACAATATCTGCATGTGGAAACATACCATTGGTATTTACCCCATTACTTAGAGGCGGATTATTTTTATTATACTCTACTTGAGGAAAAAATGCTTTTCCCAAACCGTATAAATGAGGTATTGTAATATCCAAAACTTTTGAATTGATTATCTGACGAATATATTTATCAGATAAATATATTCCATATGCATTGTTTTCCTGAATGTCTTCATGAATCCATACATCACAATTTTTTAATACTTCTTTCCGAATTTTATGTTCTGTATTGTTACATATTAATGGATTATAATAAATATAATATTCTTTATTAAAATATTCACACGACTCTAAGTATTCTTTTACAATACTCATATGACAGTTTCCGTGAAGCAATACCATTTTCCGATCAATTAACGGATAAAAAATAAAGTCTTCAAATTCACTCAATTCCATATTCCTTAATTGTTCTGAAATAGCAAGGAACGTGTTTTCTGCCGTAGCAATGATTGTAAAAATACCTTTCATATTTTCAGCACTTGGTTCATAAACTGGTCTGCCACAAAAAGATGTTACCTGACAACAATTATTAAAAAAGTTTTCTACTACGATTTGTCTTTGTTGCAATTCTATGATATTTCAAAAATGCTAAAGATATCATTTTCCCCCCTAAAATTTATCTTCTTTTTAACAATTGAAAATTACTTCCTGTAAAGAAATCATTTTATATTTGTCCCCTAATTCTTTCTTTATTTCATCATAATAAAAAAAAGATGTAACGACCAGTATATCATGTTTCGGTAATGTTTCTTCCGGCAAAAAAACAGGTATATCAATATTTAATTTATCTTTTTGCTTATCCACTAAAAAAGATATCTCAACATCTGTATCTTTCATCTGCACAATAAGGTGTTTTGCAAACATACTGTATCCATAGATCCCTATTTTCTTAATATTTCTATTGATAAAATAAGTTCCAATACATATATCATTTTCTGCCAGTCGCAGCCATTCATCTAAAGCATTCATATACAATTCATATTTGTCAGCTCGTTGTTTTATCATCATATTTTTTTTAGAAATACTTGGCTTTTCTCCAATGTCAACGTAATCTAAATAGGTACTTTTTGCCTCTTTTAATGCAATTAAATACTCATATTTATATTTTTGATCGGGTTCTAAATGCATGCCTTCTCCCCATTCATTCCATGCGTTGATAAAAACCATTTCGTTTCTTTCACGTTCACTTTTGGCTAATAATTGAATCAAATATTTTTCAAATAGCTCTGGTGTATTATTAGTAAGCACAATCCCACGTTTTCCCCTTCTAGGAGTATCATCATAACCTACTATTCCACTGTAATATGTTTTCCTTTTTCCACTCTGTTGGTTATCTAAAATACACTTCCATAATTTTGCATAATCAATTTGAGTCACACCATTAGTCTGCATTTCTTTTTCGAATACACCTAACTCACTTCCTGGCTCTCTGATAAACTCTGCATCTACCCTACATTCTCCTTTGCAATCGCCACCAATAATATATATTCCAGGCCAACCAGCTTTTTGGGCACAATCCTGCCAGTACAAAATCATTTCATTTAAACACGAAATCATACTTGCTTTGTATATAATAAATACTGGTTTCCCATCTAATTTTATATAACGATCATCCAAGAAAAATTGATTTAGATAATCAAAATGATTTTTCCATTCTTTTTCTTCACCGTATTTTTGTTCTAATAAAATGGCATTTTCCTGTTTACCTTTTTTATCTTCACATAAATCAGTCCACACATTTACATTTTCCATTTTTGTCCATGAGCGAGCCCACGTTTCATTAGCCCAACAAAAACAATATGGCATATCAACATCTTGCCATCTTAACAAGTTTTCTGCTGGTTTTTCTAAAATCTGTCTGCCATCTTTAAACCAATAATGATACATACATGCACCATCTATACCATATTGCTTCATAAGATTTGCCTGCCAGAGCATAGTTTCTTTTTGAAGTAAATCATAATAATATTCATTGAATGGTATATGCGGTTGATAATGATTCTCAAACAATTTTATAGCATTACGGGCACTAACCCAATCTGTAAAACCTTCCCCCCACCATTCATTATTTTCTTTTACAGTATGAAATTGAGGAAGGTACATTGCAATTATCTTCATATTACATAAACTCCAAAACAACTTTTTTCTATACAAATTAATAATAAACTATGTTCTGCATCATTTCTGTCTTTCGATAATTTTGTCGATAACGTTCTTGTCCTGCATACCCCATAACATAGGAATTAAATGAACCTTCCATGTATGAAAATATCTCATTATCAGCATCTGATAATCCCATTTCTTTTATAAAATCGTTCTTGCAATAAGTATTTTTTAAATATGCTTTATATTGATCATATATATCCCTACACAATCTCCAAGTTACATACCTGTAAGGAATCGGAAAATTAAATACCCACTCTGAATCAAATGCAATCATAGTAGTATCGTTTATAATTTTAAGATTTGAAGCAATTAAATCAATGTTTGTAACATTCAAACTTGTAAATGTTCCTAATGGAATATCTCCAAATACTTTTGTAAAATCAGGAGTAACTCCTTTTTCACTAAGATACCTTTCATCAGGCATCAAAAATTTCTCAATAATCTTTTTTAATTCAGCTACAAATTTCAATGGACTATTTTTGAATTGATACATCCATTTGTCTATTGATACTCCATCTGCAAACGGAGAAATAAATTTGTTATTAACAATCTCCCCTCCCACGCACTCAATGCTTTTATACTGGTAACTCCAGCTTAAGCTATTCTTGCCTAAATTGGATATATGCCTGTCTGCTTTGCTATTTAAACTTTGTTTTATAACTGTTTTATTTTCCTGCTCATCAAAATTTATTATTGTTTTAATGCGATACTCCTCACATCTCTCCCGATTATATTTTACAAACTGAATCGGATTTTTTTCATAATTATCACATACAATTAAATAAGAGTTGGATAAATATGGAAACATTCCATCAGAGCAAATTTGATCACCTACTATAGCATCATTAAAATTGTATAATCGTGGCAACATATAATTTTTTCCAAACAATCTTATTTCTCCAACTTGTGGCAAATATTCATCTGAATATATACAATCCGGCAATTTATAATCTGGCAGTGGATAATAAAATTGATACTTATCTAATCCATTCTTCGTTAACATTTTTTCGATTTCAGGTTTTGAAAAAGTTCTTACATGTCTATTTTTATCATCTATATAATCATTTAGACCACTATACTGTTTTCCAGTGTGATCCTCTTGCGCACCATTCCAATATTTCAGTCCCATTTTATTTTCGATTGCAATGATTATTCTCCCATTTTCAGTTAAATGTTTTTTTGCGAGCTGCAACATTTCATCAAATGGTTCTTTAGAATCTAAGTATAATTCTGAATATTCCCAAACACCAATTAGGGTTATTACATCATATTTTTCTAAATCAGGTTCTATGTCTTGGAAATTTCCAACAATTATTTCTATATTTTTAGCATCTTTATGCCTGTATGCATTAATAAGACTTCTCTTGCGGGATAAATCTACACAAGTAACTTTTTCTGCCTTTTTACTTAATGCACCCGTAATAGCACCGCAACCAGAACCTATCTCCAATACCTTTTCTTCTTTAGATATAGGATACCATTCTATAATATTTTCTCTTATTGAAGATAAATGGTATAAAACTGCCCAATCATGACTAATCTTTAATAACTCTTCTTGTTTTTCATTTATACATGCATCTAAAATAGTGTCTTCAATCATTCCATCTGAATAAATATCCCTACCACTATAATATGAATAATTTAATTTTACGCCACCTATCTGTTCGCCAACACTATTCATCATACTTTATACTCCCCCGTATCCAATTTTCCCTTCATAAGAGCGACAAAAAAGCTTTCTATATCACCCCTTATAAAATTTCTTTTGTAAGACAATTTGTGTACCGGAGTTTGTTCATCCAAGATTTCCCAACGTTCTTCATTAAATTGTTCTGCTAACAAACTGTACAAAATCTGTGGTGTACTGTTATTACAATATATTATATCATTATATAGAATTCTGTTTGTTGCATCACTATTTATAATCTTAGCTAAGATAATATGATATAAATAATAATTTATAAGTTTACTTTCATTTTTCCAGTATGCATACAAAACATTTCTAACTTCTCGTACTATTTTATTATTTTGTTTTGCATATATCCACCAACTAGAACCTGGGAGTACCGAGATATCCATTATAGACCACTTAAAGAAAAACAATTCTCCACTTAACATATAGTCTGGAATTTTTCTGCTGCAAAAAACTGTAGCATCAATCCAACATCCACCATACTGATACAAAAGTTCCGTTCTAATAATGTCTGAAAAATGTGTTTTAGATATGATGCCTTTCTTAACTTTTTCATAAATAAATGAGGGAAAACTAACGTAATCATCAATCGTCTTTTCTGTAATTACCTTTATATCAAAAGCATCGGGTACATTTCTTTTTATTGATTCATAACACTTTCTTACAATAATTGGTGCATTATCCATTCCCTGTAACCAACATATCCAAATTGTCTGATTTAGTTTTACTTTAGTGTTTTTCATTAAAATAGTATTGTCAGTATTTTTATACTTTACATAACTATCCAAATGCTGGTATGCCATTCTATACTGATACTCTCTTTTTACACCTTCACCAAATTTATTTCCTATTACATCTATAAGTAGCTCTCGCATTATATCCTCCTCATATCTAATTTTCTTTATATAGATAAGAATAATTAAATAACAAAGTATCTAGCGAAATCACTTTACATCCAACTACCTCTTGTATTTCTTTCTCTATATTCTCTTTATCAGGCATCTTTAATACTGAATTTATAATTAAGTCTGGAATCTCAAGTTCTTCCCGTAAAGATTTAACTGGTATCCCATTAATTGGTGTCATTCTTTTATTATCTAATCCATATTTTATTACAATGTCACTGTTAATCAACTCTCTTAAAACATGACGCCCCATAATTCCCATTCCATATATAGCAACAGTTTTTATTTTTTGGTCTTTTAAAATTTTATCTAAGCCAATTCCTGCTTGTTTAAATACAAGCCATTGGTTTAATACCTCTTCGTTCTTTCTAATTCCAGAATTATTTTTTTCACGTTTTACATTTTTTTTCTTTTCCATGCAATAAGAACAAAAATAGCCAAAACTAAAACTGATAATAGCAATTATTATATACATATTTCCACCTCTAAAATGATTGAATTATAAAGGGATAATACGTAGAAAAGTCTCTTATTTTTTTTTGAATTGCATTATAATTATCATAGTTCATTGCAATTACAAAATTCACATTTTTTCCCTTTATTTGCTCAAACGTATATACCGGTTTATTATGATGTTGTTCTTGTCCCTTTTTATTTTCTGAAACAATATATCCACTTATTTTTGAATTATCAATATATTTTTCCAATACTTTACTGTATACGCCTGTTCCCCAAATATACACAGATGAAGAAAACGATACAAAGTCGTTTAATTTCTTATCCTCAAATTTATCTCCATAAAACATTAAATACCATTTCTTAATTTCTTCAACCCATCCCAAAGTATCAATGCTTTCATATTTGCTACAAACATTTTCAAATTCCTTCTTAGAACTGTCTTTCCAAAATGATATTAAATTATTCATATACAAATATATTCTTTGTTCTAAAAACAAATGATATTTTTTTTTTGTATAGCTATCGTATTTCTTTGAAAAAATCATCATTTTTAAATAATGTTCAAAAATTTTTTCCCTATCTTTTCTCATTGTAGCAGTCCAGGAACCCGAACATTGATATCTATAAACTGACATATTCCTAGGGAAGTAATGAAATGTTCCTTTTAGCAAACTATA
The DNA here is from genome assembly GCA_001916965.1 of Roseburia sp. CAG:10041_57. Classification (GTDB taxonomy): domain Bacteria; phylum Bacillota; class Clostridia; order Lachnospirales; family Lachnospiraceae; genus COE1. Next base: position 35,804 of record MNTL01000003.1, on the reverse strand, counting down.
TAATTGAGTAGGATAATCTCCTATACCTACTTGATAAAAAAAATCTTCCATACGCAAAACATCTCTTCTATACATTAATGATGCAGTCGGAATCATGATATTTCCTTTTCTAATAATTAATTCCTTTGGAGACAAATCTCTCTCTTCACCTTCCTGCATTATCACTATTGGAAGTCCTTCTTCTCCAGCCTGTATTGCGCCATGTCCTGTACAAGCACACTCTTTATGTTTATCCATATAATCTACTTGAATTTGCAATTTATTTTCATCTATCCAATAATCATCACCTTCACAGAATGCAATATATTCTCCTTCAGAAACACCTAACATCAAATCATTTTTCCACTTAAAATTTTTCTTAGTTACTTCATATTTATTCTCTTTCATTATTAAAAGTTTAATATTATCTGGATGGTTTTTTGCATATTCCTGTATTATTTGTGTTGTTCCATCTGTAGATGCATCATCATATATGATTACCTCATAATTAAATGTTGTATGTTGCATTAAAAAACTATCTAGCGTTCTCTTAATATAATTACAATGATTATATGTTGTACACCAAATAGATACTTTCTTTTTATTCATTTTGCTATTCCCCTATATAGTATAGCTACCTATATCTAATTTATTTTTTACATGAACCTTTAGTATAAAATTACTTTGTTTTGTTTTTTACATATTCTAAATAGAATTCCAAATATTTTGTTCTTTCCTGAATAACTTCTTTTTTTATTTGATATTCGAAAAGCTTCTCTTTACTAATTTGAGATCTTATCCATGTAAAAACATTTTTATGTTTATCAATTTTTAGAATATAATGACTTGCTCTACAAGCAAAGTAGCAACTGTCTGTATTTTCAGAATAACCATAATATTTTGCACACTTGTAATTTTTATATTTAAATTCTTTTGGATACGTCTGCATTACCTCCATTGAAAAGTCATGCTTGCCCAATACCAAAATATCCTCACTTAAAGAAGGAAGAACAACAATTTTAGTATGTGTTATACATAATCTACAAGCTGCCTTTTCAGAATTGTACCACTCTTGCGCTTTTTCTATTATGGTTATTTCATTTTCTTTATTCCATCTAACAACAGTGCCATCCTCACTCAAAACATAGATTTTTCCATCATCCTCGACAGCATGAATAATATTTAGGGGCAGCCAATCTGTATAAATATTTTCCCATTTTTTTGTTTTTGTGTCATATACAAGAATATTCTTTCCTTCCTTTGTAAATAAAAAAATTTGCTCCTCAGATTTACATCCTGTCATAATCTCATCATCAATTGTTGGGTATAATACTTTCATAATTTCATCACTTTGAATATTATAAATTGTTAATTCTTTAGTTCGATCAAATATATAAATGCAACTATTTTCTGAATATATTAAGGCAAAATTTGCATCAGACTTTCTATCACAGTCAATCTGTATATACCTTACTCTCTCAGTTTGAATATCATATTCACATATATATTTTCCCGATTTTTCAAGTGCATACATTTTCCCATTTAATTCAGTAACTAAATCAAATTGAATTCTCCGAAAATCATTACTGTTTTTTACTTTTAGTAAAGTGACACTATTATCATTTACATCAATAACAGTTGGAATAAGCTCTATTTCACTAAAAAAATATATTTTTCCATTTTTATAAATGCAATCTCTGGCAATTAAAGTCTCCATATTTCGCTCTTTCCTTCTATTCTTCCTTTATACTCTATATTATTATATTATTTTGTTTATAGCTTCTGATAATTTTTTTGCACCTTGGTCTCCTAAATGATCCATATCATTAAAATCAAAATTAGTAAATAATTTATCATTGTCATACAAATCTAATACCTTTACTTTCATCGGCATATCATTTAATATATTATAAAAGATTTCTTTAAATTCTGGGTTAATCATATCCCTATAATATTTTGATGCAGGTGTTACTACAAAACACAAATTAACTTCATTTGTTAAACAATAAATGCAAAATTCCCTTAATAATTTTATATTTTCTTTTAATGTACCTTTTCTATAAATTATCTTATTATGTGCCTTAGCCCGTCTTTCTCCAGCTTTTATTCTTTCCTCTTCAGATAATTCAATCCAACTCTTTGTTTTGTCATCTCATTCTTTTGTAGCATACATCTCTCTAGTCCTACCCTTATGAAAATAGTCATTTTTACACAGTTGGCTTATTGCATATAGCTCAGTAGCATTTTTCATATCAAAAATTTTACTATATGGCAATATTGTATTAGAAGGCGGACACAAAAAGCTATTATGAATATCATTCCAAATTCTATAATATACTTTTGATATTCTCATTAATTCTGCTTCGCTTTGAGCTCTAGATAAATCTGAAAAGGGGAAGTAATGTCCACAACATATTACTATATTTTGAATATTCTTATTTGTAGCCATTACATCTTTTATTCCCCTTATAGAATAATATAAATCTTGCGATGCCAATGATAAATTTACACAATTACAGGGTAAGTATGTACTGTCAATTCCAAACAAGCCATAGGACGAACCAGTAATTATCGTTTCGCAGTTATTCTCTTTCGCTGTTTTTAAAGCATTTGATAGAAAATAATAATCATAGTTTTGTTGAAATTCTTTCTTAATGTATAATAAAAATTTCGGAATACATTCTTCATACTCCAAAATATTATAATTATAATAATCTTCCTTTTTTAGCTCTTTATCTAACTTTGATACAATGACGACATCATCTGCCCTGATAGCATTAAAATCTCTAAGAGATTGTATAACAACATCTGATTTTATCCATGGAACTATTGTATCTACTGGAATTATGTTTTCAAAGTTTTTTATCCACACCGTCACAATATAAACCCTCAATCATTGTTTAACATATTACTAAAGTTTAAATAAAAATTATATTTTCTGTTCAACTTTTCAATTGTTGTGCCGGATACACCCTCGGGACGTCATTTCTAAATCCAACACAATACGCACATGAACTACTACTTTGTTTATTACACATTTCAATCAAATACTTTTTCTTTTCTTCAATTGAATATGCTTCATCAATTAAAGGAACGTACTCTCCTAGCACTTTGGGAATAATATTGTTTTTCATTCTCCAGTATGATCTTGAACAACTATGGAGTTCTGCATCGTTAATAATAAAATACTTTCCCACTCTATGAAGGCATCCTTTTGCATTATTATTTCGTTCCTGCTCCGTTTTCCATTTTAAGGATTGATCTGTGAAGTCAATCCATCCATCATAATACAATGAATCCCCATAAAACTTTGATACTCTATAGTTAATATTTCTTTCATTGAGTTTTTGTTCATTTAATTCAAACTTTTTAGATAAATCATTTCCATAATTGCTAAGTATGACTCGCATCTTTTTATTTTGTCCAAATACTTCTAATAAACCGTCTGGTAATTCAATTGTACCATTTGTTACAAAATCCAAATTTTCTGTTATTCTGTCCAGATATTTTGTTGTCTCTTCACAAATTTCCTTTACTTGTGGATTTAGCAAAGGTTCCCCGCCAGTTATTGTAAAATGTTCTACAGAATCAACAATTTCAAAATATGATTCCATAATTTTTTTTGCATCCTCAAGACTCAAGTTGTTGGGATTTTTATAATATGGAATAAATGCAAGGCAATGCTTACATTTTAAATTGCAATATGTCGTGACATTTAAAACCGTTCTTTTTAGTAGTATATTCATAAATTCTCAGTCTCCCACTTTTATGCTATATGTCCATTTTCATTTTTATCCATTTGTTATCCATTTCTATTTCATAGAAACTATTTCTCTTATAAAATTTTTGTGCATTACTGTTTTTTTTGCTAACACATAGTTCAATGTATTTAATATGTTTGCATTTTGCTATACTACAAACTAGATTCCATACTTGTTTCCCAATTCCTTTATTTTGCCATTCTTTTTTTATTGCTATAGAGCTAATAAATCCTGTTTCCTCATTATTCATGTAAACAGCACAATTTCCTATATCTATATCGCCATGCTTAACATAGAATACTTCTGCATTTGCTGATAACTTTTTTGCATACTCTTCTATATTTACTCTTTCCGATAACTTAGGTATGATATCGTCATCCAACTCCCAAAGTATTTTTTCTAACCTCTTACTGTCACTCGGTGGTTGAACATGTTCAATTGTTATATCATTCATACAATGTATACCTATCTAACATTTGATTAATTTTTTCAGGTGAATTAAACATCATCACATCTATAATTGATAATCCCGGCTCAAAATCATTACCTTTTTGTGGATACTTATATAAATCAATTTTTTGAAAATACAAATTGATATGGTTTTTTTGATACTTTTGAACGTCAAAAAATTCTTTACCACCTGGTGGATTCCAATATTCATCAGCAGTTGGAATTGCTTTGCATATATTTAACGCCCATTCATCAGCACTACATACCTGTTCAATTTCTAAATTCATATCTCGAAATACTTCTATCGGGGTATCAATGCGTAAATAATGTTCTATTTTATCTAATGCTGCCTTATCTAAATCCGTAATTGAGACATATGGTGTTCCAAATATATCCTGTATCATTTTAATTACTTCATAGTAATAGGGTGCCTTTCTATAATGCTCTAATTGGGCTAATATTTTTTTCCCCCACTCTAAAGAATTATTTATTTCTATATCTTTTATAAATGTTTTTTGTTCATGTTTTTTAAGTGGAACTGATATGTACTGCCAGCCACCATTGGGTTTCAATATCCTGTTTCTCTCAATCCACCCATGACGAATAAATTGTACATCATCCAACAGAATAAATTTATCTACATGCTTAATTAATGAAATATATCCTAAATAAGGAAAAAAATACGGCTGCATAATTCCCAGTCTCATAATAGTTCCTCCCTACTCGCACAACAGTTTCATTTCATCAAAAGCATTTCGAGCCAATGCTTTTATATTTGGAATATTTTTTTCTAATCGTTCATGTATTTCAGACAGGTTATTGATACAATAATCTATTGTATGTTTTATTTTTTCTAAATCTTTGGGTTCACATACCAGTTCACCCACGCCAGCCAAATTAGCAAATCCATACATTTTTGTACTGGGTATGAAACTTCCTTCATAATTAATAAACACAGTAGGAACATTTTGACTGATTGCTGCTACAGATGCATGCACTCTTCCTGTTACCATCATATCAAATTTTCCTATAATGCTCTTTGTAATCTTCGGGAGATATGGTCCATCCAGTAGTATAATATCATCTTGATTCCTAATTTTTTCTCTTTTTATAACCACGTCTCTTAACTGTTTTAATATAGGATAATCTCTTCCATTTATTAATCTAAAATTTGGCGGAAGTTCAAAACCATTTGTATGCGAAATCAATATTACAGTCGCATCATAATTATTAATTATATGTTCTATTGTCTTTGCAAATATTTCATATTGCCAATCTTCTCTGGGCCACATATCATATGGTCCTACTGGCAAATTAAATCCTCCAATGGTAAATCCAATCTTTTTTTTATTTTGATATGTTATTTTATCAATTAACTGATTCACCCTATCGTTTTCCATTTCTGTCAAATCGGGTGTATATAAAAATGCAGGGCAGGCAAAGTCTTTTACATTTTCAGATTCAAAATTCCATTTCTTTAAGTTTTGGGTAGAAGTGGGTTCTCTATTAATTATCAAATCAAAATGACTGTAAACTTCCTTGGCAAAATCAATATTTTTGCATGTATAAAATGGCCCCGGTGTTCCTGCAAATAAAACTGTCTTTACTCCCAAAAGCTGTGCTGTGCGCATTTTATACAAATCAACTTCAAATCTATCTTTTCCAACATGTTCAGCATTATCTCCCCACATATCTCCTGAAACATTAATCAGCAATGAGGATTCTAAAACTGTGTTCATAAATGGTGTAAATTTACCAATACTATTTTGTTTAAAATTCTTAGCCAATTCATACTCATTTTTTGCATTTTCTAAGTCTTGTTCTTTCCAACTGTAATACCATTCCATAGGAAGAACCGTAATCTTTTCTGCTTTGCAAAAGTCTTCTGTCATTTGAAAAGTAGTAATAATTTCTGCTTCGCGAAATACTCTATGTAACTCGCGAAATAATGGTTCAATAATGTAATAATTTCCAATGTTACCGTATTGTAATCTTCCCCAATGTAGCGTACACAAACCTGTCACAAATATTTTCATTTTCCATCATCCTCGCACTATATTTACAATATTATTAATTTGTTTTTCTTCTATTTTTTCAAAAAATGGCAATACAAGTACTTTTTTAGAAAGTTCCCTTGCACAATCCAGTTCATCATTTTTATATTTATTTCTAAAGCAGGCCTGATCTGAAGTTATTGGATAAAAATATTTTCTTGGATAAATATTTTTTTTTCGGAGTTTACCATACAGTTCATCTCTAGTACACCCATGCTCATTTTCTATTAAAATTGGAAAATATGCATAATTTGATGTGGCTTCACTATTTCTATCAAAAAAGCGAATACCTTTTACATCCCTTAATTTTTCCTTATAATATTCATATCTCTCTTTTCTATTAGCTAATACATCTTCTAAATGATTCAAATTGCACAATCCCATAATTGCGCAAAATTCATTCATTTTGGCATTTGCTCCTACATCAGCTACAAGTTCCTCTCCTCGTATGCCAAAATTCTTTAGATTATATAGTTTTTCATATAATTTATGATCTGAAAATGTTACTGCTCCACCTTCTATCGTATTGAATACTTTAGTTGCATGAAAGCTGAATATGGATGCATCTCCATAACAGCCTATCCCTTTTCCCTTATATTTCACGCCAAAAGCATGTGCTGCATCATAGATTACTTTCAAATTATACTTGTCGGCAATTCTCTGTATTTCTTCAATATTACATACATTGCCATATACATGTACTGGTACAATTGCTACTGTGTGTTCTGTAATCAAATCCTCTATCTTTGTTTCGTCTATTGTTCCATCTGAAATCTTTACATCGCAAAAAACAGGTTTTAAACGATTTCTCACAATCGCATGTGTTGTTGAAATAAACGTAAATGGTGTGGTAATAACCTCGGATCCTTCTGGAAAATTAAACGCCTGTATTGCCATTTCCAGAGCCATATGTCCATTTACCATTAATGATAATTCTGGAACACCCAAATATTCTCTTAATTTTTCTTCTAGCTCTTTGTGATACTTTCCCATATTAGTAAGCCAGTGGCTATCCCATAATGGCTTTATCGCTTCTATGTATTCTTCATATGGTGGCATTGACGATTGTGTCACCAGAATTTTTTCATCACTCATTATTTATTCCCCATTTACTAATTCACTCATGAAATAGCTAATCTTTATTCTAAATACTCTAAAACATCCGCATTCTGTATCATTACCGGTTTCCCTGTCTTCTGATACACCTGTACTACACTACTAAAATCTCCATAATATCCATCGCTCAATACCACTGCTCTATCCACATCACTTGTATCATCATAAATCCCCCAACCTTCTTCTTTATACCACTTTACAAGCTTCTCATATTCCACCCACAGTTGTGGCCTCATGGATGATACTGTACTTTTAATCAATGGATGTGGTCTCCACAATAATGCTACTTCATCCTTATTTTCCTTAAAGATTCGAAATACATCCTTCATCTTTTCCAGCATTTTCTCATTGTTTTTCAAGAGCGCTGCAATACCGGTATTATAAAAAATGATCTTCTTCCGACTTCCATCTGGCTTTTTTATTATTTTTAACCATTCTTCTGGTATCTCGAGATCTTCCTTCTTTGTATTTAATACCTTATCAATTTTCGGAGATCCCATCCCAAGGATTTTTTCTTCCAGATATTTTCTATCTAAATGATTTCCCTGCAGTCCATTTTCCTGTGCTGCTTTCAGATATTCATTTACATAGATTTGCTTCATCTTTTCAGACTGTACAATTACCTTATCTGCATTGATAACTCCGGGAGTCCAGATAAAGTGCTTCATCTGGTCAATAGTACCCTGATCATCCGGTTCAATTTCCTGCAATACAAAATACGGTATATACACCAGTTTTTCCGTATATTTTTTTAAATTACTGCTAAAATATCTTGGGTGTACACATGTTACCAGGTTCCAGTCATCATAGGGATTATGGATATAGATTACATCCGGTTTTCTTTCTTCGAAGTTATAACTCTGCCAGTCTATTACTTCAATATTCTTTGGATATTCATTACCTTCATAATGCATTTGTCCAAGGCTTCTATCCGGGTTTCTGTCATAATATGGAATCGGTACGCAATAAGCATCACATTCTGGGTCTTCTTTAGCTGCCAGATAGACACTTTCCAGAGAATCCCACATGGATGCTTTATATGGGAAGAAGACAACTTCCTTGCGGACAGGAATGTCGTTCTTTACACTGTTTTCAATTCGAAGGAGCTGTTTTTTTAGATTCTTGTAGATTTTATTGGCATTGCTGTCTGTGTTATTCTGCAATGCCTCATAGATTTGATAAACGAGGTCGCAATAATCCTGTATATAGGGAATGGTAATGCAATCTTCTTTTTCCATTGTCTCAATAGCATTCCCTATGCTGACTGCGCACTCCTGGCATTGTGCCAGCAGATCCTGTGCAGATACGGTATTGTTTCTGTCGATATGATTCTTGATTTCCTCATGTGCTTCATGAAGTGTCTGGATCATGTCCAGAATATCCTTTTTCTGTGCCTTTCTCATATATATCCCCTTATATCGTACATTCCTTGTAAATCTTCCCTTTGCGCAGCCGATCAGAGCCACTCAAAGCAAAAATGTGGTTCTTTCTAACGCAAAAGGAAGTGGCACTTATCCACTTCCTTAGATACACTGTCTCTATAGTGCTATTCCGGTCAATAGCTGCTGCCTGCATACAAAGTCATTCTTCTACGTCTTCTGATTCCTTCATACTCCCCAGTATATCTTTGGAATGTTCCCTTTACTTATAAGTATTCTATCACATTATTATGTAAATTGCGATAGAATTTTGAATTTTTCTGAATTTTTATACCAAGGATTATTATAGACACAAAGTCATATAAAATGGAATATACGTCACACCGTCTTCATATTTCAAATCTTTTCCGTAAATAATATATCTGTCTTCCATTTTGATAGGATATTTTTGAATCAATGCGTCAAATGATGCATGGCTTCGATAGCCTGATGATTTCACTTCTATTGGACATATTTTCTTTTTTCGTACAATTACAAAATCAATTTCATACTTTTTTTCTTTTGCAGAATCCTTGGAATGATATAAAAATTCATGGAAATAAAGGGAATATCCGTTGGCTCTTAGCATTTGTCCAACCATATTTTCCAATATCATTCCCTGATTAATGCCCAGATTATCAAAAATCAATGATTTATAGATACTCATTTCTGTATCTTCGCTGCTTTGTAGTATCTGAGTTACGAGCAGTCCTGTATCTCCCATATACAATTTAAAATTGCTGCGGTCTGCATAAGCTTCCATTGCAATTTCCGGTGCAGTAATGTTAATACATTCATTTCCTATCATAGATTCTGCGACAAAATTAACCGCCTCCATATAGTTCACATATCTTGCATTTTTATCTACAAGAGAAAATTTGAAATGTGAATTATGGTTTTCAAGCTGTTCGGGTATTGTTTTGTAAATTACTGAAGCTTTTTCTTTATTATCCTGATCATATTTTCGCAGATCATCCTCATACAATGCCAGAATATTTCTTTTTATAAAATCTATTTGTGTATAATCTTTTCCGCTTACAAATGCTTCTACTGCCTGTGGCATACCTCCAACAGCCATATAAGTCCGAAAATTCTTCATTATTTTACGATGAATTGCTTCTCCCATGGCCGTTCTGGCTGCAAATGCTTCCCGAATTGCCGGTGCTGTCACTGTATCCTGATTGGCCCATAAGAACTCTTCAAAATCCATAGGATACATTTTAAGCTTATATTCTTCTGATGGTATAAGAATATCCTGTACATTCTTCTTGATTGAAATCAGTGATCCTGTTTCAATATAATCATATCTTCCATCTGCTACAAGATACTTAATAGCCTGCCTTGCTAATGGAAAAAGCTGTACTTCATCAAATATAATTACAGCTTCATGCTCTGGCAAAGCCTTTCCCATCAGCAGGAATAAATTTCGAAAGAAAACATCAAGATTGCCTATGTTCTCTGCGAAGTTATTTTTTATATCTTTATTTGCTTTGGCAAAATCAATGATAAAGTAATCCTTATATTCATTCTGTGCAAAGTTTTCAGCTATTGTACTTTTGCCTATTCGTCTGGCTCCTTCCAGCATAACTGCTGATGTTCCACCAGACATTTTTTTCCATTCCAGTAATTTATCATATATTTTTCGTTTAAAAATCATAGGGTGATCCTCCATAAATATACACTGCTTTTTTTTATCGTGAGCATAGCTCACTCAATACATTTCGTAAAATTACACTTGCAAGCAAGTAATTTTACTTCATTATATCACGAATTTTCAAATTTCATTCATATGATTTTTAACGAATTTTGTATTTTTATTTTTCTGATTTTTAACATTTTTTCACTTTGTACTGTTCTATCTCACATTCATGCTTCTTTTCTTCACGGAATACACAGTCCCACTCATCTATAATGATAACAAATTTTCTTTTTGTTCCATGAAAAATATCCGAAAGTGCTATTGCCTGAGAATGTTCCTTATCTTTTATATACTCTGGATAACTCCTTTAATTCATAGATTACTTCATCCTGAATAAACCCTATCAGTAGCACTTAATTTTCAGATACACTGTACATCCACTGTATGTCTAATCTGATTACATCATATTGATTCATATATTTAGCAAAAGAAGGCTGCTTGCTAATGGACAAATTTTTAAAAAGATCTTTGGAATCACATCCCTTACTATAATATGCGACCAACATTTTAGCTGCTATAGATTTACCGAATCTGCGTGGTCTGCTTACGCATACATATTTACTTTCACTCTCCAATACCCGTAGCGCGGAGCAATCCGTAGGCATCAAAGTCGGGGGCTTTTGACCCAGACATCATTATAACAGTTTTATATGATATTTTCCATCTTGGTCAGCAGAACTTCCTTATTTTATTTGTCTTTTTCATCATTTAATAGTATAATAGCATTAGAATTAATATAAAATATTGTCATGAAAGGAGTTCTGCTATGCAAACACTAATCAGACCATCCGCTGCTATTCGTCAAAATTACACAGAGATAGCTGCCCTATGCAAAGAAACCGGTGAACCTGTTTTTTTAACTAAAAACGGTGAAGGCGATCTGGTTGTTATGGATATAGCCACTTATGATCAGCGTGAAAAACAATTGGAACTTAGGGAGAAATTAATTGAAATTGAAGAATTAAGGCGTGCCGGCGCACCTGACATGGATGCCCACAGTGCTTCTGCTAAGCTCCGTGCAGCACTAAAGGAGAAAACTTATGTATAAAGTTGATATTTCTCCTGCGGCAAATGCTGTTCTGGAAGAATACACATTCCGTTGTGCCAGAGACAACGGAGAAGAGTGTGCATTGCGACTATTGGATGCTTATGATGAGAAAATCTCTTATTTGGAATCCACTCCCCTCATCGGATGTGCCCGATTGAAGTATATTCCTTCCAAATATCGTGTTTTAAATTTCTGGTCACACCTCTGGTTCGTCTTCCAGATAAAAGAGTATGAGAACTGTGTAAAAATTGATTACATAATTGATGACAGACAAAACTATGGTACTTTTCTAAAATAAACAGCAGAAATGTCCAAGCTTCTTATTCATATTCTGTTCATAATTCTTTTCAGAATTGTTCAAAATATCAACACGATTTAGACACGAAACTCCCCTATACTATAATCATAAGATGCAGCGATGCAAAGGAGGATGTAACAGACATCCACCTTAAATTAAAAAGTGATAATAACATTACTTATAATAACTTTTTCATAATAATGCCAAGTAATCAGAGATTACTTGGCATCCTCCCTTTTTAGGGGGATTTTTTTATTTTCTACAATATTTTCAAGCATATAAAAAACCTGACAGAAAGGATTTCTCCCCTCTATCAGGTCTTCTTTTTTCACAGCCAAGCCGTGTATTCTCTCAATTATTCTGCCTTGCCAACAGATCCGAAGAGTTCCATCTTCTCTTTTACTGTAGCCTTGATAGCTTCGAAGCCAGGATTTAAGAGTTTACGAGGATCGAATCCCTTACCTTCTAAGTCCTTACCAGCTTCGATGTACTTACGTGTAGCTTCCTGGAATGCTAACTGGCATTCTGTATTAACGTTAACCTTAGCTACGCCAAGTGTGATAGCTTTCTTAACCATCTCTGCAGGGATACCTGTACCACCATGAAGTACAAGAGGCATAACACCTGTCTTCTGCTGGATTGCATCCAGAGTCTCGAAGCTTAATCCCTTCCAGTTTGCAGGATATTTACCATGGATGTTACCGATACCTGCTGCTAACATATCTACACCAAGATCTGCAATCTGCTTACACTCGTTAGGATCTGCGCACTCGCCCATACCGATAACGCCGTCTTCTTCACCACCGATAGAACCAACTTCTGCTTCGATGGACATGCCCATTGCATGAGCAACTGCTACTAATTCCTTAGTCTTTGCGATGTTCTCATCGATATCATAGTGAGAACCATCAAACATGATAGATGTGAAACCAGCCTTGATGCACTTGTAGCATCCGTCATAAGTACCATGATCCAGATGTAATGCAACTGGTACTGTGATTCCGAGTGATTTATCCATTGCCTTAACCATAGCGGCAACTGTATCAAAGCCTGTCATGTACTTGCCGGCACCTTCTGATACGCCTAAGATTACAGGGCTGTTTAATTCCTGTGCGGTTAACAGAATGGCTTTTGTCCATTCAAGGTTGTTGATGTTGAAATGACCTACTGCATAATGACCTGCTTTTGCTTTTTTAAGCATTTCTGTAGCTGAAACTAACATAATTCCAAACCTCCATTTTCATTACTTGCCATAACTCTCCATAATTCTTTGCAGAATTAATAGTTACTGCTTGCCTCTTTATCATTGGAACGCAATTGTCCCTGACAAAATACATTATAAACCGTTTTCCCTGGGTTGTAAACTAAATTGTTTATTTTTTAACGTTATAATTTTAACTCAAAAAAAGCACAAGATACAAATATCCTGTGCGCTTGTAATATATTTCTGTAACTTGCAAATTTGGACCGCAGGTACAAATTTGCCGTGTGAAAAACTACCATATATGGTTTTTTCACACTATTCTTTCACAATAATATCCACTGCCTGCTGTTTATTGGACAGCTCTACCTTGGTATGGTTACCGCCGTATTCCCCATCCAGTGTCCATGCTATCTCTTCACCAGACTCTATGGTAAGGGATGCTGTCTTGAAGCAATACATATAAGCGGTGTCTACTCTCTCACTAATCAATGCCGTCAGGATGGAATTCAGTTCGATAGGATTATTGGGTCGCTTGATCAATGTGACTTCAAAGAGTCCGTCGTTAAGTGCCACATTTCTGCCGGTAATATTCTTGAATCCTCCTACAGAATAGGAATTGGTAATCATTCCAAAGATGAAATCGTCCTCAATGACAGTGTCATCATAGCTTACCTTTATATGGTAGGATTTCACATTCTGCAGGTGTTTCATGCCTTCCAGAATGTATGCCATATGCCCCAGTGCGTTCTTCATTTCCTGCGGTGTTCCATAGGAAACTTCAGTAAACAGGCCAAAGGCAGCAATATATACAAATACATCATGATTAAACACTCCGACATCACAGGCAAATGTATGTCCTGCTGCCACGATATCGGCTGCTTTCTTCATTTGAGATGGAAGTTTCAGGCTGTTTGCAAAATCATTGGTACTTCCTGCAGGAATATATCCTACAGTGGTCTTGAACCCGGATTGCATCATGCCGGTCACTATCTCGTCTAAGGTGCCGTCTCCTCCGCTGCATACAACTAACTGATAGGACTTGTCTCTCTCTCTGGTGACACGTATCGCATCTCCCTGGTTCTGTGTGGTATATACTGTCACCTCGCAGTCAGCCTTGACGAGAGTATCTGTGATCTCCAGCAGATGATTTCTGATCTGCCCTTTACCGGCATGGGGATTCACGATGAAAAGAACTTTCTTAGGCATCCTGTCCACTCAGGAATCTTTCAATATGTGCTACAGCTGCGGATTCATCAGAACCATCTGCAACAACTGTAAGTGTCTCACCGTTATCAAGTCCGAGACTCATCATACCCATGATACTCTTTGCATTTACTTTCTTATCATCCACTTCCACATAGATGGTGCTTTCATACTGGCTGGCTACCTGTACGAATACTGCTACCGGTCTTGCTTCCAGACCATTGTCCAACTGGACTTTCATTGACTTCTGAATCATAATATTCTCCTCCTTTATTTTCGCAATCTGTCTGCCAACTCACCCAGCTTTCTAAGCCTGTGGTTGACTCCTGACTTCCCTACTTTGGGATTCAGATATTCACCTAACTCTTTTAGTGTCGCATCGGGATAATCAAGTCTGACCTCAGCGATTTCCCGCAGCTGGTGGGACAGATTATGAAAACCATAATGTTCCTTGATATACATGATATCTTCTATTTGTTTTGTTGCTGCATTCACAGTTTTAGTAATATTTGCAGCTTCGCAGTTGACTTTTCTATTAATGGAATTGCGCATATCTTTCAGGATCCGCAGATTCTCCAGACTCATGAGTGACTGATGGGCGCCCATGACATTAAGTAATTCTACAATGCCTTCGCTTTCCTTGATATAGACTACCAGGTAGCGCTTTCTCTGTACGACCTTGCCTTCAATATCAAAATCTGCCAAAGCTCCCTGTATCTGCATTGCCTGTTCATCGTTTTCGCATACGAACTCCAGATGATACCCTTTCTCCGGGTTGCTCATGGAGCCAATGCCCAGAAACGCACCTCGTAAAAAGGCACGCTTACAACACAGGCTTTTGATGACCAGAGGATTGACACATAAGCTCTTCTCCTCGTACTTCACCGCCTGCAATATTCTCTGCACAACGTCTTCTTCCGTGTATCGGAACAGATTCACGAAATTGTCCATTTTGCCTTCTATATTAAATGTTTTCTTCAGTAATGTAAAGCCTTTTCTTGCAACATAGGGAGTTTCTTCCTGAATTTCAATATATTTCGCTCCCTTTTCGTCACATTTCACAGCTTTGGTATACTCCAGAATCGCTGCCAGCTCTGCAATATCGCAGTGTCTTGCTTCCGGCAGGAGTCTGACCAGTTCATCTTTCACTTCTCCTGAAAATGACATAGGCTACCTCTTATTTTATATCCCTGTGCCGCAGAGTCAGCCCGTATTCACCCTGATTACTCAATCTGTTATACAGCTCTATCGCCAGAGTCACACTTCTGTGCTGTCCTCCGGTACAGCCAATAGCTACTACCAGCTGATTCTTGCCCTCTTTCACATAATTGGGAATAAGGAAAGTAATCATATCTGTCAGCTTATCCAGAAACTGATGTGCTTCCTGAAAGCTCATGACATAATCATGGACTTCCTTATCCAGTCCTGTTTTAGGTTTCATTTCATCTATATAGAAAGGATTCGGCAGAAACCTTACATCAAATACAAGGTCTGCATCCTGTGGTATTCCATGTTTGAAGCCAAATGAAATCACATTGACCATAAGGCTGTTATATTTCTCATTATTTACAAAGATACGATCCAGCTCCGCCTTTAACTCTCTGGTCAGCAGGTTCGTTGTATCAATGACATAGTCAGCCTGCTCTCTGATGCTGGCAAGCAGGGCTCTCTCCTGGGTAATACCCTTCATCAGATCCCCATCTGTAGACAGAGGATGGATTCGTCTGGTTTCCTTATATCTTTTCAAAAGTACCTGGTCAGAAGCCTCCAGAAACAGTAATTCAAAAGAATACTTGGATTTTCTCAGTCTTGCAACTGCCTGATTCACGTCATCAAATGACTGTGCCGCCCTGACATCCAGTCCTAAAGCAACATTCTGTATTGTAGAATTGGGCATTGTGATCAGTTCCACGAACTTGTCGATCAATGCCACCGGGATATTGTCTGCACAGTAAAACCCGGCATCCTCCAACATTTTCATAGCGGTACTCTTACCGCCTCCACTCATACCAGTCACAATTACAAATCTCATAGCTCCCCAGCCTTTCTGTCAATCTCTTTCGCAAATGATGTCTGTTTGTGTTCCTGTACCGGATCTACTGAAAATCTCCCAGCATAATGACTTCCGGCTCTATCTTTACGCCAAAGCTGCTCCATACTTTAGCCTGTATTTCCTGTATCAATATATAAATATCTGTTGCTGTGGCATTGCCCTTATTTACAACAAAGCCACAATGTTTCTCTGATACCTGTGCGCCACCGCATTGAAAGCCTCGAAGCCCCGCATCCTGTATCAGTTTGGCTGCAAAATATCCTTCCGGTCTTTTAAAGGTAGAACCGGCACTTGGATATTCCAGTGGCTGTTTGTCTTTTCTTCTGGCAGCCAGGTCTTCCATCTTGAGACGTATCTCTTCCTGCTGCCCTTTCTCTAACTGTATGGAAGCTCCCAATACAATATAAGCTTCTTCTTTCAAAAGGCTGTGTCGGTATGCAAAATGCATCTCTTCACAGCTCTTCTCTACAATCTCTCCCTGTGGAGTCATCAGGCGTACAGAAGTAATGACCTGCTTCATTTCACCGTCATATGCGCCCGCATTCATCACAACTGCGCCACCCAGAGTCCCGGGAATCCCCGCAGCGAATTCAAACCCTGTCAGTGACTGTGCAAGAGCAACTCTGGCGATAGCCGCCAATGTTGCTCCAGCCTCACAGTACATGATATGATTATCTTTTATCTCGATATGGTTAAATTCTTTGGCAAGATGCAGAATAATACCGTCATACCCCTTGTCACTTACCAGAAGATTGCTGCCATTTCCTAATAAATAGTAAGTCTCTCCTGCGTCATTTAACAGCTGAATCGTACTTTTCAATTCTTCTTGCGTGGCTATCTCCAGGAACAGCCTTGCCGGTCCACCTACTCGAAATGTTGTATGACGGCTCATCGGCTCCTGTTCCAGTATTCTTTCTGTAGGAAGGTATTGCTTTAATTCTGTTATAATCTCCTGCTTCAAAATCTCACCTGTCATCTTTTATTTTTACAACCTATTATATTACAGTACCAGCTTCGCAGCACCATAGATTCCTGCGTCATTTCCCAGTGTTGCAAGCTTGAACTGCGCATTCATGCATCCATGGAACGCATATTTCTCATAGTATTTTGTGATGTACTGGCATAAGATATCTCCTGCCTTAGATACACCACCACCGATAACGAAGGCTTCTGGATTTACGACTGCTGCGATAGCTGCCAGTCCTTTGCCAAGGTATTGTCCAAACTGCTCTGCGATCTCACACGCTACTTCATCACCGGCTTTTACTGCATCAAATACAGTCTTGGCACTGACTTCGCCCTGACGGAGTACACTGTCCTTTGTATCTGCTTCCAGTCTTCTCTTCGCCAGTCTTACGATACCTGTTGCTGATGCATACTGTTCCAGACAGCCATGATTGCCACATCCGCAGGCATCTCCTTCTTTGTCTTCTATATGAATATGACCGATTTCACCTGCTGCGCCGGTAGCACCTGTCAGAATCTTACCGCCAAGGATAACGCCGCCGCCTACACCGGTTCCAAGTGTAACAAGTACCATGTTCCCGAAGCCTTGTCCACCACCGCGCCACATCTCACCAAGAGCTGCTACATTTGCATCATTACCAGCCTGTACAGCAAGTCCTGTCAGACCACCAAGAATTTCTTTTACATCCATGATGTCCCAGCCAAGGTTGACTGCCTTGAGTACAACGCCTTTATCATTTACAGGTCCTGGTACACCGATACCGATACCTGCTACTTCGTCTTTTGCAATATTCTTCTCTGCCATCTTGTCCAAAACGGATTTGGCTACGTCCGGGAGAATATTCTTGCCATTCTCTTCTGTTCTGGTAATAATCTCCCACTTATCCTGCACATTTCCTTCCAGGTCAAAAAGACCAAGCTTTACAGTTGTGCCTCCTACATCGACACCGAAACAATACTTACTCATTACTCCTCATCCTCTTCTCTTTTTCTTGTTAATGAATTCTGTACACGCTGATACAGCTCCTGTGCTGCATTATAGCCCATCTTCTTCTGTCTGTGGTTGACCGCTGCGCACTCGCAGATGATTGCCAGGCTTCGTCCGGGTCTGATTGGAATATTATGGCATACTACTTTATTACCAAGATATTCCGTATAATTCTCTTCCAGACCAAGTCTGTCGTATTTCTTCTCTTTATCCCAGTCTTCCAGACGGATAACAAGGCTGATATTGGTCGTATCCATAACGCTGGATACACCGAACAATGCCTTGACATCTATAATACCGATACCTCTCAGCTCAATAAAATGCTTCGTGATATCAGGTGCTGTACCTACCAGAGTATCATCACTGACTTTTCGGATCTCTACCACGTCATCAGATACAAGTCTGTGTCCTCTCTTGATCAGCTCCAGGGCAGCCTCGCTCTTACCGATACCACTCTCACCTGTGATCAGGACACCTTCACCATATACATCGACCAGTACACCATGTACAGAAATGCATGGAGCCAGCTTGACATTGAGCCATCTGATAATCTCTGCCATGAAAGCAGAAGTAGACTTCTGTGTCAGAAGCACCGGTACTTTATTCTTCACTGCGGTTTCCAGAAATATCTCATCCGGACGCAGGTCTCTGCAAAATACGATACAGGGAGTTTTCTCAGAAAGGACTTTAGGATAGACCTCTCTCTTATCCTCTTCTGTCATGTGCTCCATGTAGGAATACTCTACAAAACCGATGATCTGTGGTCTTGTCTCATCATAATGTTCAAAATAACCCGCAAGCTGCAGCGCAGGTCTGTTGATATCCGGCTGAGTCACCTTGATCCCCGTAATATCTACTTCCGGTGTCAGATTCTGCAATTCCAGCTTATCAATTAACTGTTTAATACTAACTGCCATATCCATACCCATACCTTTCTTTTTACACAAACTGCCTCTCTTCATAGGCACTGCTTTGTTTCAATCATAGCATACTTAACTTCGCTTTGCTACTTTTTATTGCTTCTGTTTATGGAAAAAGCGATAGATTTCCTCCGCCACATTTACCGTGATTCCCGGAACCTCCTGCAAGGTGCTGACCTGCGCCTGCTGCAGCTCTTCAATGGACTTGAAATATTTCATCAAAGCCTTACGGCGGCTGGGTCCCACACCGTTGATTTCATCCAGTACAGAATGCACCTGTGCCTTGCTTCGAAGTGATCTGTGATACGTGATAGCGAAGCGGTGGGCTTCATCCTGAATACGGGTAATAAGCTTGAAGCCTTCTGAATTCCTGTCTATGGGCAGCTCTTTATTCTGGAAATACAATCCTCTGGTTCGGTGGTTATCATCCTTTACCATACCACATACAGGAATATTTATCCCTAGTTCATCCAATACCTGCAAAGCAATATTTACCTGTCCCCGTCCACCATCCATGAGCAAAAGGTCAGGAAACTTCGTAAAGCTGCCGAAATTCTCATCCATGTTCTGTTCCTGCATTTCCTGTTTCTCATCCAGTCCATGCTGGAATCGTCTGGTCAATACCTCATGCATGCAGGCGTAATCATCCGGGCCAGCTACGGTCTTCATCTTGAATTTACGGTAATCGCTGCGTTTTGGCTTGCCTTTTTCATAGACTACCATAGAACCGACATTGGCGAAACCGCTTGTATTGGAAATATCAAAGGCCTCCATTCGGGAGAGTCCCTTGAGTCCCAGCAGATCTTCAATCTCCTTCACTGCACCAATGGTTCTGCCCTCTTCCCTGCGGATACGTTCTCTGTCCTGACTCAGTACCAGGGCTGCATTTCTGGCTGCAAGGTCAACCAGCTTTTCCTTGGAGCCTTTCAGCGGCACTCGTAAATGAACCCTGCTTCCCTTCTTGGCAGTAAGCCATTTCTCCACCAGCTCCATATCTTCTATTGACTCCTGCAGCATAATCTCTCTTGGGATAAAAGGAGTTCCTGCGTAAAACTGTTTTACGAAGCTTGTTAATATTTTATCAATAGAAGGTTCCTCTATCTGTGTCATATAGAAGTGCTCTCTGCCAATGAGTTTACCATTTCGCAGGAAGAAGACCTGTACTACGGTCTCATTACCATCTATGGCAAGGGCAATGATATCCTTATCCTCCCCTACATTATCAGACATCTTCTGTGTTTCACTGATCTTTTTGATATTTTCTATCAGATCACGGTATTTGATGGCTTCCTCATACTCCATGGCTTCAGAAGCAGCCTGCATTTTTTCCTTCAGATCCTTGATGACCGGTTGATATTTGCCATTGAGGAAATCCAGCGCCTGCTCAATCTGTGCTGCATACTCTTCCCTGGATACATATCCCTGACAAGGCGCACAACACTGATTGATGTGATAGTTCAGACAAGGTCTTTCTTTGCCAATATCTGCGGGAAGTCTACGGTTACAGGTTCTAAGCTTGTAAAGCTTATTAATCAGATCTATGGTTTCTTTGACTCCTCCACTGGTAAAAGGTCCAAAGTACCTCGCCTTGTCCTTCTTCATCTGCCGAACCAGCAGAATACGGGGATATTCTTCTCCTACGGTTACTTTTATATAAGGATATGTCTTATCATCCTTGAGCATGGTATTGTACTTGGGGCGATTCTCCTTGATCAGGTTATTCTCCAATACCAGTGCTTCCAGTTCAGAGTCCGTTACAATATATTCAAACCGGGCAATGAGAGACACCATTTTGTCAATCTGCGGTCCCCTGCCGATATTTTCCTTGAAATAGGAACGCACACGGTTATGCAGGTTGATTGCCTTGCCGACATATAGAATCGTATCGTCCTTATCGTGCATGATATACACGCCGGGTTTGTTTGGAAGTTTATGAAGCTCTTCCTTTATGTCAAAATCCTGTGGCATTATAAGTCTCCTTCTATCTAAGCACTTTGCGTTGAAAGCAAAAAATCACTGCTTTTGTAAATTCAGTGATTTTTCGCTTTTCTATATCTTCTTATTTACTGATTCCATCTGGAACTGAATTGTGAATTCTCTTTGTCTGTATCTGTTCCCGACTGATTTCCTGCACTCTGCTGCTCTGTGGTATTATCACCCTGCATCGGCTGCTGCGGCATTGATTCCTGCTGCTGTGGCTGTCTGGGTGCAAAAGAAATCTCATTGCGGGGAAGATAAGGATTCACCGCCTGTTGTGTCGGACGGCTGCGAAGTTCTTCCGGTGTCGGAGCCTTCTCGTCATCCTCTTCCACAACTGTCTGTTTTGGAGCTTCCTGCTCTATAGCAGTCTCCTGTGGCTTTTCTTCCTTATTTTCTTCTTTCTTCTCTTCTTTATTCTCTTCCGGTTCAGGAAGTCCCTTAGCTTCTCTGTAAATCTTCATGAATTCCTTACCGGTAATGGTCTCTTTCTCAATCAAGTGAGCTGCGATCTTATCCAGAACATCACGATTCTCACGAAGCATCTGTAATGCTTCCTCATATGCGTCCTTAAGAATCTGCATCACTTCGTTATCAATCTCGGAAGCGGTATTATCAGCACAGTTCAGGGATGATCTGCCATCCAGATACTGACTCTCCACTGTCTCCAATCCCATCAGGCCAAACTTCTTGCTCATACCATAGCGTGTTACCATGGAGCGGGCTATGCTGGTTGCCTTCTCGATATCATTGGAAGCGCCTGTGGTTACTGTATCAAATACGATTTCTTCCGCGGCACGTCCACCAAGGAGTCCCACAATCATATCATGTAATTCTGCCTGTGTATTCAGATATTTCTCATCTTCCGGTACATGCATGACATAACCGAGTGCTCCCATGGTTCTTGGAACAATGGTGATCTTCTGCACCGGTTCCGAATTCTTCTGCAAAGCACTGATCAGCGCATGCCCTACTTCATGATAGGATACAATCTTACGCTCTTCCTTGCTCATGATACGGTCTTTCTTCTCTTTACCTACCAATACGACTTCTACCGCATTGAATAAGTCCTTCTGGCTGACAAATTCTCTGCCTTCCTTGACTGCGTTAATTGCAGCTTCGTTAATCATATTGGCAAGGTCAGAACCTACTGCACCGCTGGTAGCCAATGCAATGGCATCCAGATCTACAGTCTCATCCATCAGTACGTCTTTTGCATGTACTTTCAGGATGTCCACACGACCCTTTAAGTCTGGTTTATCCACGATAACTCTTCTGTCAAAACGTCCCGGACGAAGCAGCGCCTTATCCAGTATCTCCGGTCTGTTCGTTGCTGCCAGAACGATAATACCCTTCTTACCATCGAAACCATCCATTTCGGAGAGCAGCTGGTTCAGAGTCTGTTCACGTTCCTCATTACCGCCGCCGTACTTGGAATCACGGCTTCGACCAATCGCATCAATCTCATCAATAAAGATAATACATGGTGCATTCTTCTCTGCCTCCTTAAACAAATCTCTTACACGGGAAGCACCTACACCTACATATAATTCAATAAAATCAGAACCTGCAAGGGAGAAGAATGGCACATGTGCCTCACCTGCTACTGCCTTTGCAAGCAGAGTCTTACCTGTTCCGGGAGGTCCTACGAGCAGTGCACCCTTTGGAAGCTTCGCACCGATCTTGGAATATTTACCCGGATTATGCAGGAAATCTACGATTTCTTTCAGGGAATCCTTGGCTTCTTCCTCACCTGCTACATCTTTAAAAGTAATTCCTGTTTCTTTCTGTACATATACTTTGGCATTGCTCTTACCCATGCTGAAAGCTCCGCCACCACCTGTCATCTTGCGAAGCAGCAGGCTTAAAAGCCCCCACATCAGCAGGATTGGCAGAATATAGGATAAAATAGATAAAATAATACCGGAGCCGTCAGGAACAGAACCGCTTACTTCTACATTGGCATCCAGAAGACGCTGTGTCAGTGTATCATCATCCTCAATCTTACCTGTATGGTAAGTAATGGTAGGCTGCATATAGAATAAGGATACTGTCTGTTTACTCTTAGGATAGATCGTAATCTGGTTGGACTCGATCTTAACCTTCTCGACCTGTCCTTCTTCAATCATGGAGATGAACTGATTATAAGATATCTCCGTGTCTGTAGCCCCTGTAAAAGCCTTCATGAAATAGCTGATACATAATAAGGAAAGCAGTGCTGCAATCAGAAGAATCAGAAGATTCTGTTTCTTAGGATCTCTTCCGTTTCCATTACCATTGCCGCCTGAACCACCATTATTATTGCCATTTCCGCCTGAATTGTTGTTGTACTGGTTAAACTGATTATTGTCCATTGTATAATAACCATGCCTTTCGCAAACTTTATAGTCACGCGTCCCGGTTGTGCATGCTGCACGCAAACAGCCACAATAACCGTTATAACGCATCTTTCAACTTCCCTACTCAGAAGTATTGCCCAAGTGAAAGTATTCAATTATAATTATAAGTTGTAAGAGTTTATAAATCAACTTTTTCTTTCTGAAATAAAAATTCGAACTATTAATATTTTATAAAAAATAGTAGATTTTTGACATCTGAGCGTTGTATAATACTTAGATGTGATTACAGAAAACGTGGTTTTTCCACCCATTAATATAGAAAGGAATCAAAGCTATGCCAGTAAAGTATGTATTCGTTACAGGCGGTGTTGTATCCGGATTAGGAAAAGGCATCACTGCAGCCTCCCTTGGACGTCTTCTGAAAGCCCGTGGTTATAAAGTGACCATGCAGAAGTTCGATCCTTATATCAATATCGACCCCGGAACCATGAACCCGATTCAGCATGGTGAAGTATTCGTCACTGATGACGGTGCTGAAACAGACCTCGATCTGGGTCATTACGAAAGATTTATTGATGAAAGTCTTGATAAGAACTCCAATGTGACTACCGGTAAGGTGTACTGGAGTGTATTACAGAAGGAGCGCCGCGGCGATTATGGCGGAGGTACCGTTCAGGTCATTCCACACATTACGAATGAAATCAAGAGTCGTTTCTACCGCAATTTCACAGACCCGGATATGCGTATTGCAATCATTGAAGTCGGTGGTACAGTCGGTGATATCGAAAGCCAGCCTTTCCTGGAATCTATTCGTCAGTTCCAGCATGAAGTCGGCAGAGAAAATGCTATTCTGATTCATGTAACTCTGATTCCTTATCTGAGTGCTTCTCAGGAAATGAAGACCAAGCCTACCCAGGCCAGTGTAAAAGAGCTGCAGGGAATGGGTATCCAGCCTGACATTATCGTATGTCGCAGCGAGCATCCTCTCGATCAGGGTATCAAGGATAAGATTGCTCTGTTCTGTAATGTACCGAATTCTCACGTATTACAGAATCTGGATGTAAAGTATCTCTATGAAGCACCTCTTGCCATGGAGAAAGAACATCTGGCTGAGGTTGCCTGTGAATGTCTCCATCTGGATTGTCCAGAACCTGATCTTACAGACTGGAAGGAGATGGTAGATGACCTCTACGCCGCAACTCACGAAGTAACGATTGCTCTGGTCGGCAAATATACACAGCTCCACGATGCTTATATCAGTGTCGTAGAAGCCCTCAAGCACGGCGGTATTCCACAGCATACCACTGTCAATATCCGCTGGGTAGATTCTGAGCAGGTCAATGCAGACAATGTAGCAGATATTCTCAATGGTGTAGATGGCGTTCTGGTACCGGGTGGTTTCGGCGACCGTGGTATCGAAGGTATGATTGATGCCATTCATTATGCACGTACTAATAATATTCCATTCCTTGGATTATGTCTGGGCATGCAGCTCTCTATCGTAGAATACGCCCGCAATGTTGTTGGATATAATGATGCACACAGCGTTGAGCTCAACCCCAACACCACCCATCCAGTTATCGCACTGATGCCGGATCAGAATGGTGTAGAAGATATCGGCGGTACTTTAAGACTTGGTTCCTATCCATGTCATCTGGACAAGGCTTCCAAGGCTTATACCCTCTACGGAGAAGAGATTATTCATGAGCGTCACAGACATCGTTATGAAGTTAACAATGATTTCCGTGCAGCCCTTACAGATAAAGGCATGATGCTCTCCGGTCTGTCTCCTGATGGACGTATTGTAGAAATGGTAGAGATTCCTTCCCATCGTTTCTTCCTTGCAACACAGGCACATCCTGAATTAAAGAGCCGTCCTAACAGACCACATCCTTTATTCAGAGGACTGGTTGAAGCAGCACTTGCATATAAAAACGAGAAATAATCACAATAGACCGAATCACTTTTTAGTGGTTCGGTTTTATATTTTTATGGTTATTTTTCATACAAATTTCATTACTTTTGCTTTGATCTTGGTATCGTTCACTCTATGGCACATCCTCTGGGTGCTCTCTATGATACACCACATGGTATTGCCAACGCTATCATCCTTCCTACTGTTATGGAATACAATGCAGAAGCTACTGGTGAGAAATATCGTGAAATCGCAAGAGCTATGGGTGTCAAGGGTGTTGACGACATGACTCAGGAAGAATACAGAAAAGCAGCTGTAGACGCTGTAAAACAGCTTTCTCAGGATGTAGGAATTCCTGGTGACTTAAAGGACATCGTAAAGAGAGAAGATATTCCTTTCCTGGCACAGTCCGCATATGATGATGCATGCAGACCTGGCAATCCTAAGGAAACCAGCGTAGAAGACATCACCAAGTTATACGAATCCTTACTTTAATTCAATCGTTACTATTAAGAACCCGTTCTTCATAGTTTCAATAAAACATACCACTCTCAAAAACCGCCGGCTCTATGAGCCAGCGGTTTTTATACTATATAGATCCCTGTCTGTAAGCTGCAAGTAAAAGCTCCAGATCATGAATATTGTCCAGTATCTTCTTTCCATTATCCGTATCCTTGATCATGACACGATCAGGCTCCATTTCAAAGAAGTTTGAACTGGACTCTATGTCTTTGTTCTCAGTTAATACCTTCTCAATACTTTCAAAAGGCTGATGTGCTTTCAGTCGCATACCATGCGAATTATAAATTAGTGTATATCCTGCAATTCCTGTTGTCTTCTGGTATGCTTTACAGAAACCGCCATCAATTACAATGAGACGATTGTTGGCTTTTACAGGGGATTCTCCATCTGAAACCTTAATCGGTGTATGTCCGTTAATGATATGGGACATGGACGAATGTAAGCCAAACTCCCCAAGAATCCTCACGCATACATCTTCCTGCTGATAATACCGATAGTACGGATCTTTTGCTTCTTCCCAGGCTCTCTTATCTTCTACAAAAGTCCTCTCAAAGGTCTTGATATTCCTGCCGGACAATGGAGATTTCTTACCGCACCACAGATACCACATGAAATCCAGTGCCGGTCTTGTTCCCTGATAAAAGGCAAGTCTTGCTACTCTCTGGGCATAATCCATATATTCCTTACCACAGTAGAACTTCTCTCCTATTTGAATTCCATCCAGATTGCCATTTTCATCCAGTGGAATACAACCATGAAACAGCAGATTCCCATTGTATACACGGTATATGCTGCCTTTTTCATACAGGAATTCCACATGATTGCGCAGTACATGGCTGTTGCGGAAGGAAGCCCTCAGGTCTTCCATCACTTTTTGTTCCTCTTCGGACAATACATATGGCTGTTTAAAGTCTATTGTTGGAAAGTACGTATCATTCAGATCATATTCCTGTCCTTCTATGCATACAGTGCCTTTTCCAAGGTCCATCTTATCCAGCAGTAGGCGGTCATCCATATTGTATTCTGAGTGGCGCATAATAATCTGCCCTTCCAGCTTGAACAGAATAATGGAAATGGCTTTCAGCGCTGCCTTCATAGGTGTCAGATCGGGATACAGCTTCTCTGCAAAAAGAATCAGGGAGCGAAGACTGATTCCATAGGAATTCTCCAGAATCTCCATATTGCCGTATTTGATATTATTTCTCAACACATTTGCAATGCAGGCTTCGCTGCCACATGCCGCTCCCATCCACAGAATATCATGGTTTCCCCATTCGATATCCAGCGAGTGATACTTCATCAGCAGCTCAATAATTCTATCTGCATTACTTCCTCTGTCAAAAATATCACCCACGATATGCAGATGATCCACTGCCAGTCTTTTAATTAATTTGGTATACGCCTCAATAAAGGCATCTGCACTTCCTATATCAATGATGGTATCTATGATCTTCTCATGATAGACATACTGGTTATTATCCTCATCTGACTGCGCATGAAGCAACTCATCTATAATATAACTGAATTCCGGCGGTAATGCCTTACGTACCTTGGAACGGGTATATTTGGATGAAAGCAGCTTCGCCAGCTCCGTCAGATTCTTCAGGGTCATTTTGTACCAGTACGGGGTAATCGCATTCTGCTCCTTTAACAGCTTGATCTTCTCCACAGGATAATAGACCAGTGTACAGATCTCCTGTCTCTCCTGCGCAGATAACCTGCTGCCAAAGATCATATCTACCTTCTCCTTGATAACTCCCGCAGCGTTATTCAATATATGATAAAAGGCTTCATATTCTCCATGCAAGTCACTCATGAAATGCTCTGTACCCTTTGGCAGATTCAAAATAGCTTTTAAATTGATAATTTCCCTGCACACTGCGGGTATGGACGGATATTTCTCAGCTAAAAGACGCAGGTACTTCAATTTTTCTTCTGACAGATAAGGTGTATAAGAACTCTCGAAATCCATATTTCCTCCATTTTATAAGATATGTATTATTATATCATGAACTTCGTTCATGATCGTCATTCGCCGTTCGGGATGAGCATGCAAGCATGTTCCCCCTCACTAACGCTCATTATATCGTAATTATTGTGATGTATAACAATACGTTGTTACGGATTTAACAAGCATGAAAAAAAGACGCCTGATCTGCATCAAACGTCTTTTGTCTATTCAACTCTATGTTAATCCTGTATATTCGTCTGCTCATAGCAACATTATAGCATCCCGGTAACGTTTCTTACAAGAGTAAATTTATGCCTTATTCCTGTATTCTCCATCTGTAATCCTGTCTCCATATCCGCCTGGTCGGATATCCCGCCCAAGAATGCTGTGTGTGCCCTGTTTATCATAGGAATAGAGAAGATATCCCTCTGTCCGGTTCACATCCAATCTGTCATAAGCATTCGCCTGCTGCCATCCATCATCTACTGGAAGGCTTCTGGATGTTGCTCCTGCTCTTCCCTGTCTCTTTCTTCTCTGCTTTCTGAATGCTATCTGTTCTCTTGCATCTCTCCTGCATCGGCTCTCGATCCGGTTCGCCTCCATTACGATCAGGTAGCCCGGCTCCTGCACTTGCGCATCATCCGGCTGTGAATGCTGTGCTGTATCTCTTCTTACAGGCTGCCGGACAGGCGGTGTAACTATCTGTGCTGCGGTCTGCAAATAAAGCGCAATTGCTTCCTCTATGGATATTCTGTTTTCACAAATGTCCCGTGCGGGTACACTATGCCCGCAGTCAGGAATGTCATAAGAAACCGCCTGCAGAAGCCTTGCCAGTCTTCTGCTGTTCATAGAATAGCCACCTCCGTGTGACGAATATGGATATATAACTCCTCTCCATGGAATTATGAATGGAAAGCAAAAGGACGAATGGGACGAATTGTGCAGGTTTTAGCTGCACTGCCAATACAATATCATATATAAATATATCGACATCTTGCAGCCTCATAAACAGTTAAAAATATGGCAAAAATATATTCAGAATACTCGTTTATTATTCTCCTGATGTATGTTAAAATATAATTGTTGTGTTTATACATTAAGAAACTGTATATACACCTCATAATAATCAGTCTTTAACAAAATACGGCAAAGACAACATCAAATAAAGACAATGTTCTCTTATTTTAATAAGAGACATTGTCCACATTAACTTAAAACATGTAACTGCGAAACGTTATCTTCCATATACAGAATTGCACAGCGTTAACAATTGCATAAGCAGGCACTCTGCAGCCGTCGGTACTTAATGCGCATGCGTCTGCAAGACACATGCACACTTATGTACCGCTACGAGCTGCAGCGTAGCGGGAGCGTGCCTGTGGTGCAATTATTAACGCTGTGCAATTCGTCCCATGCATGTAACCCTCCACTTCGCAGATTACCAAATCAGAAAGGAAATAACTATGTTTACAGAACAGAAATTAGAGCAGCACTATTCTTCACTCCCATCCGAGACCTTACATATTATCAGGGATGAGTACAAGTGGGCATTGGAGACTTGTGGTGTACACAGCGAAGAACAGATCAAATACATTGAGAAGACATTAAGTCTGAGAGGCGAAAGCCTTGCAGCCAGAGTCAACCACAAGATATTATTCCTGTGCAAGTGCGGCCAGAGCCGTATCGTAACTACAGACCTGCCGGAAGACAAGATCAAGATGTTCATCTTTGAACAGTACAATGTACCATGTCCTAAATGCCGCAACGTGAACATGTATACATGGAAATATATGGATTAATACTCAGTCCAGTCTATGTGAACGCATAATCTGTCTTACTGTCTGCAGAAGATATGGTTTTAATTCCTCAATGCCGACAGGTTCCTCATTCAGAATAGAACTGTAACAGCTGGAACTGATCATTTCGATTATGATATACATCATAATCTCAGGTTTCTCATATTTGACCGGGGAATTCTCAAACATGGCATGATAGAGCTCATAGAAATTGTTTTCTTCTGTTGCCCCGGCGACAGCGTTTGTAAAAATTCCCCAGCTGAGATTCTTGGCAATGAAGTTCAGAAGTGTAGTATCTTCCACGAACTGATTCAGGATATTGTCAATCATGGCAATAATATGCTCTTCCAAATCTGCCATTTCCCGGCTCTTTGTTTCTTCTTCTGCACGCTGAAAGATTTCATTTGATTTATGGACGATCAGTTTATCTCTCAGGTCATACTTATCTTTAAAATACAGGTAAAAAGTGCCTTTTGCCACACCTGCTGCTGAGGTAATATCAGCCACCGAGGTCTTGGTCAGCCCCTTGGTCGTAAACAGAAGAAAGGCAGCATCCAGTATGGCTTCTCTCTTTATTTTCTTATTATCTTCCAGTTTGCCCATTAGATCATCTCCCTTTCTATGCGCCTGCTAAAAGGCATCTGCCTCCGGCAGGAAAAACGGCAGCGGAAACCAGCCCTGTGGCGCCTGATACAGCGCACTTTCTTTACTCTGCATTGCAATATAATAATAACTGGTGGTTAGTTCCTTTACCAGCGTTAAACCATCATACATAATCTGTGCCGGTTCTGTCGTCTTTTCCACACAGATGTCCTTTTCCGTAATCGTTATCTTAATAGTTTCCGTATTCTGGTCTTCTTTTATTCCCAATACGAAAGTACCTTCCTGTAATGATGTATACTGCCTTTTCCAATGCAGAAGAAAGGCAATGACGCTTTCATACTGAAGGATTCTAATCTGATGTGACATCGACACCGTATAGTAATCACTGACGTGATCCAGCAGAGGAAGTTTGGCAGTCTCATCCATACCAACATTGATTCCCAGCTCGTCTATATCCATCTCTTGCATATATGCATAGATAACCGCGGGCAGAAGCTGCTCATCCAGAAGTCCAATCTCATACAGGGATGATCCATCCGCAGAAGTATTAAGATAACCAACACACTTTTCTTCCAACATAACAGCATAGAGATCGGCTCCCCAGCTCTGCATACACGGATAGAAGCTGTCTCTCTCTCTTGCTGTCACATTTCTTCTGCTATATATCTCATATATACTGTCCAACAGATCATCTTCTGCACTTTCGATCAGTTGAAACACCGGTGTTTTCAGATCAGCAACCGCTGAACATGCATGACGGATACTGTCAGAAGTGACATTAAAGCAGTATTTCATACCGGCTTTTTCAAAGCCATAATGCTGATAACGATGTCTGTTGCCGTCCAGAATAATCATATCATATCCCTGACTGCGCATATCCTCCTGTGCCTTAGCCATCAGTTCAATCATATAACCCTTGCTTCTGGCTTTCGGATGTACACTGACTGTTCCGATATAGCCGCATTTCAGGGACAGATCACCCGCTGCCAGTGTCAGCGGATACACATCTACCAATGCCTGTATAACGCCTTTTTCCCGCATTACATGATGTGTCACGATATGCTGTCTTGCCTGTGAATATGCCTTTGGCAGAATTGCCTCAAAATCCGTACTTCCAGATGACAAGCTGAATACCAGGTCTGCGAAATCCAGAATCTCCTGACTGGTCTGGTGCATCTCCTTACTATATACCGCCATCGTTCTTCCTTCTTCCTCTACGCAAAAAGCCTGACACGTTACTGCATCAGGCTTATCTTCTATTCTATGTTCTATGTAACTATGTTTCGTGTATCTCTTATGAAGCAGCACTCTTGCGAGTCTTCTCTGTACTCTTGGTTCCTGCTGTCTTAGCCGGTTCTGTCTCCGGGAAGAAATTCTTCGGTGTTACATCTGCATAGCACAGGGAGCAATAACCATTAATCGCAGCACCATTACTTACCTGAATGGACTTTGCCTTGATAGCACTGTCTACAATAGCTTTATCTCCCAGCGTTACCGTTCCCTGAATATCCAGCTTACCCTGGATTGCTCCATCTACCATAAGATTCTTGGCACTGATATCGCCCAATACTACGGTATTCTCGCGGACGTCTACTCCTTCTGTGCAATCAATCTTGCCTTCTATAAAAGCATCCTTCGCATTCAGTTCATTTGCCTTAATATTGCCATTTATATTACTTCCATATATATTGACCTTATCGGTTGACTGGATGTCGCCATTCATTGTACCATACATGTCCAGTTTACCGGTAATTTCTATATTACCATTAATAATCGTTCCTTTGGGAATCAATGCTGCCTCTGTCTGTCTTGTGTCACCATAATTATTCATATTGCTTAACCCCTTTCTATCCCCCGGCCACTCTCTCTTATGGCTGTATATCTCTATTTAATCTTATTTGCATGAAAAAATCAACCTCTTTGTGCATGAAATATGACTTTTCAAACTGTACACTAAAATATATTTAAAATTGTATATTTCTAAAAAGTCACTTTTCACTATACTTATGTACAAACATAAAAAATGCATCAAATGATAAAGAAACGAGGTATATGTTATGAATGAAAAAAACAACAAAGTCTATAAAATTGCTTTGACTGGTCTGATGGCTGCACTTTCTTATGTCGTATTTACTTTCTTGCAGATTAAGATCACACTCCCCGGCGGTGATGCTACCAGTATTCATCTTGGTAATGCTGTCTGCGTTCTGGGTGCTCTGCTTCTTGGCGGCGTATATGGCGGCATTGGCGGCGCAATTGGTATGACCATTGGTGATTTGTTAGACCCTGTCTATATTGTATATGCACCTAAGACATTCCTTTTAAAGTTCTGTATCGGTCTGATTACTGGTCTGATTGCCCACAAATGTGGTAAGATCTCTACATCTAATGATAACAGGCATGTACTGAAATGGACTATCCTTGCAGCTATCGGCGGTCTGCTCTTCAATGTAATCTTTGATCCACTGATCGGTTATTTCTACAAGCTGCTTATTCTTGGCAAACCGGCTGCAGAGCTGACTCTTGCTTGGAATGTAGCTGCTACATCCATTAATGCTGTAACATCTACTATTGTATCTGTAGTTGTATACATGGCAGTTCGTCCCGCTCTTAGAAAGGCAGGTATGCTTCCTGTCATCGGCAAAAAGTCCAAATAATTATCTGTAACTTACAACAGGAGCTTAAATAAGCTCCTGTTTTTTATTGCAATATTCTATCTATTCTGTCTCTGACTGGAGCCAGCTCTCCCATTCTGGATGCTGCTTCTTCCATTCTTTCGTGTGCTTTATCTGCCTGTGTATTCTTTCCCTGATCTACATATACCCGATACTGATATGCCGCCTCATAGTACTGTGCCACTGCATAGCATTCCTGCAGGTCTTCATCCGGTTTTACTCCCAGTGCTTCATTTGTATAATAATAATTCAGGCATTTCTCATACTCCTGCTGTTGTATATATTGCAGAAATACAATCGCCCTTTTACCGTTATTACTCAGATCAAACGTATAATCTGCGATAAACATGGCTTCTATCGTTATGATACATGTGAGTAATACAATACATATATTTAATATTTTAGAAAGCGTCCCGGACTGCTTGTTTCTAATCTTCATTCTGCAATAGCCTTCCTATGATAATCTGATTGATCTGTGCCGAAGTCATTTCTGGAAATGGCTCCACATCTTCTCTTGTCAAAGGCAGCTTCTCCACCAGAAGATCGGATACTCTGTCCCTCATCTGCTGTAGACTTTCTCTGTTCTGATCACTTATAGCACCCTCATATTTCTTATATTGATCCAGATATGTTCTCTGATAGAAATCGGCAAGCTTTTCTGAAAGATACAATGCACTGTCTTCCTTATAATCCCCATAATCAGTCAGCATCTGAACCGCCTGTTCCACATATCCATAGGAATTGGCACACCAGAAAACAGGATAGTAAGCCTGAAAATCACCCTTCTCCGTATCTGTCAGATGATAATATTCTCCATACTCAAACAGTTCACTGTATTGTCCATTCTCCAGATACGTCTGAATCTGGCTGCGCACTGCATCATAATTCTTACTTGCCTGATGTCTTCTGATTATTTTCTCCAGACTTCCTCCTGAAAGCGCAGAAGCAACGAAGATATAGAGAATGATGAGAAAACCAATTATCCCAAGCAGCATACCCTTTCTGGATATTCGTGCAAAATGATGCGTCTTGTCCAGGACCTCTTTCTTCGTACTTTGATACGCTCTATCGTATTTTCCCATGGCTTTGCCATGTTCCTTTTGAAATTCTCTGCTTAATTCCTCATCATTCTTCATTTATGATTGCTTCCTTTAGCTGCTGTACCTGCGCCCTCTCATCTACTGCACTGTATAGATAAACAGCCAGTGTAAGGGCAAGAAGTGTAAGTATCGTTCCTATGATAAGCTTCGCCACAAAGACGCCTTCCCTGCAACTGTCCTTATGCTTCACATTCTGAAGATCTTCCAGATTATCCCGAATCCTGCCAAGATCCCTCATGTATGCCTTTTCTGCCCCTCGCAGATGTATGGCGCCACAATATGGGCAAGTCTCCAGCTCATCATCAAACATTGCTCCACAGGAGCTGCATTGTACTTTATTTTTCATTGGCTTTCTCTCCAAATAACAGCAGCATATCATCCTTTTTCATATTACTGAGATTGGCTGCCTCTTCTTTCGTCAGTCCAAAATACGTCTGCAGATTGGCATTCATGGCATCATAAATGGGCTGTAATCTGCGTGCTGTCTCTTCCTCACTGACCACATCCCTCGCCTTATAGTGCAGGGAATACACATCATAGAACTCTGGAAGCAGACCACAGATATCTTCCAATTGTTCGTTTCTGTCATATACATTATCAGCCGCCAAATACTGATTGATATGACTGTTCAGAAAATAATAGATCTGCGCCCCTTCCATAACCGGATAATATTCCAGAAAAGGTCCCGCCGTCCATCCTGTAAGGTGATAAGAATCACAGTAAGCGTAGAACTCGTAATATTTTCCTGCTTCCAGATAATTCTCCATCTGCGCCTTTACTTCATCATAGTGGTCAACTGCCCATTCCTGCTTACGCAGATAAGCCCTGCTTTCTGCATGAAAGCCTACAAAAAGCAGCACTACCACCAATACAGCCAACACGCCGCAAGTGATACCTCTGACCATATAGGAAGACGATTTTCTATCTGTATCACTGACCTGTTTATGCGTACTCTGGTAGTCCTGTGCATAGAATTTTCTATCCCTGATATGACGTTTTGCCGCATAATTGACAGCACCACAGTAAGGGCATACTTCATCTGAAAGCTTCAGATCTGCCCCACATTTTTTACATTTCATTTATGCCTCCTCGATCACTGCCTGTTCCAGAAGCGCTTCGATATCAGCACCTTCCATATCCAGCCCCTGCGCACTGACAAAGTGGGAATGTTGTATTCCATATAGTTTGCACAACGCATTCACATACTGGAATCCGAAATTGCAATCCCCTATATAACCACCGCTGGTCGTCACGTAGTACATATCCTGTGCCTGACATAATCCTACAGGCGTTCCATCCTCAGCGTAGGCAAATGTAATACCAACCACGCTGGCTGCTTCCAAAAATATCTTGAGCGATGCCGGAAAAGACATATCCCAGTAAGGGGCTGCAATCACGATCATATCTGCCTGTGCCATAGCATTGGCATAGTCAAACATACTGTCCTCATATATGCCATTTGCCAGCAGCTCATCTCTTCTTTGTAATCTCTCATAATTCAAAGGAATCAGATTCTCTGTAGAAAGTCTGATTTCTTCGATCTTAAAAGCCATATCCTTTTGATTCGCTTCTTTGATACTTGTCAAAAGCCTCTCACACAAGGCAAGTGTCCTTGAGTCCTTACCTCTTACACAGGCATTGATAAATAGAAGTGTTGGCATGCTCTTTGTCTGCCACTCAAAATGTGATTAAATATGCTCACATCGAGATAATGTAAGTTCTCACGAACATTACTTACTATTTCATCGTGTATGCTTTGGATTGACCGA
>MNTL01000021.1 GCA_001916965.1 Roseburia sp. CAG:10041_57 | reverse complement strand
GCTTGTAAAGGAGGCTCCGATTTATTCGGAGCAGTCCTTTAACAAGCCGGAAGAAGTAGCTGCCGTAATGGGAGAATGTATGTGCCAGTTCGACAGGGAGGTGGTGTGTGTTGTTAATCTTCGTTCCGACCTAAAGCCTATCAATGTGCATTTTGCAAGTGTTGGTTCGCTGAATGAAGCAATGGCACACCCAAGAGAATTATTTAAGTCAAGTATTTTAAGTAATGCTGCCAGTATGATGTTAATCCACTGCCACCC
Organism: Roseburia sp. CAG:10041_57; assembly: GCA_001916965.1. Classification (GTDB taxonomy): domain Bacteria; phylum Bacillota; class Clostridia; order Lachnospirales; family Lachnospiraceae; genus COE1. The sequence continues at coordinate 8,007 of MNTL01000021.1, read as the reverse complement.
GTCAGGAAATATATTTCCAAGTAAGACAGACACGATGATGACAGACCGTATGAATAAGCTGTGTGAGCTTATTGGTATCCCGCTTTTGGATCATATCATTGTGGGAGGGGATAACCGTACCTTTTTCAGTTTCAAGGAAAAGGGAATGATTGATAATCCAAGAATTACACTCAGTACGGATTACAGGAACCTTGATATTAAGTCACCACTTGTGGCAGAGCAGGGAAAGGCAAGGTGAGAGTATGGAAGGAAGATTTACAGAGGAGGAACTTGCCATAGCAAAGAGCGTAGATCTCTGTGCTGTTGCAGAAAGCCTCGGTTATACCGTAAAGGGGATTGGAAAATATCACACCTTAAAGGAAATGGACTCAATCCGTATCTATGACAGAAGCCATTGGTACAGGTGGTCAAGGCAGTTTGATAAGGGAAACAATGGTGGCTCACAGATAGATTTCCTGCGTGTATTTGGCGGAATGAGTGTAAAAGAAGCAGTATTCTGGCTGTTGGATTTTGCCGGATACCGAAGAATTGAAAGTACGGGAAAGCAGCCGCTTGTTCATCAGGTTACAAAGAAACAGCCACAGGAAAGAAAGCCTTTTGTGCTGCCACAGCCAGCAGGGGATAATTCCTATCTGATATCCTATCTTAACAATGAGCGTGGAATCAGTAAGGCAGTGATAGAACTGTTTTTAAAGGAAAATCTCATATATGAGAGCAGGCATTATCACAACATTGTCTTTAAAGGAAATGACAAGAATGGAGTAACCAGATTTGCAAGTATGCGTGGTGTATTTGATAAGCAGGGAAAAACATTCAAGTGTGATGTGGAGGGAAATGATAAGAACTATGGATTTAATGTGGTGAATGTAAACAGCACAGAGCTTGTTGTATTTGAGGCGGCAATCGACCTTATGAGCTATGTGGATATATTTGCCGATTATGAGTCAAACAAGCTGGCACTTGGAATGCTGGCGGACACTCCACTGGAAACCTTTCTTGTGGAACACCCGCAGATTTCTTTTATCCGTTTTTGCCTTGACGGTGACTCACCAGGCAGGAAAGCAGCCGCAGAACTTATGGAAAAATACTATGGACTGGGCTATGAGGTTGAGGACTGTCCGCCACCAGCAGGCTATAAGGATTACAATGAATGGCTTGTTGCTACGAAACTTAATCTTGCAAATGAGAAAAAGGAGCAGATGAATATAGCCGGACAGTGCCTTTAAAAAGTGGTGGTAAAAAGCAGTGTTTTTTACGGGAAGTGGTGGAACAATGCGGTGGTTTTTTCAAAAAGTGATAGAACAAAGTACCACCACTTTCCGATGATGTTTTTTCCTATGAATATAAATTATAAAAAGTGGTGGCATAAAGTGGTGGTTTTTACCGGAAATGGTGGTAAAAAGCGGTGGTTTTATTCAAAAGTGGTGGAACAAAGTGCCACCACTCTATATTTAATGCGTATCTAGCAGTCGCCGGGGACTTACCGGTGACTGGAGCCATAGTGAATATCTACGAAACACGGATAAGGAGGTGCAAGGTGGCAGAGAACAGGAAAATAACACTTTTTTCAGAACCGGAGGAACTGATTGCCTGGGCAGAAGCATATGATAAGCAAATCACCCCTTCGATAGAAGATGCTGCACTTCTTCTTAATTATATGGAAGGACACGATTATGCAATCGGAACGGACGCAGAGGGGAAGATGTACAGGCAGGATATGGCAGAGGAAAACGGAGAGATAGAGCCGTATCCGATAGACGATGTAATTGATAAGGTGTGTGAGTGGAATTATGATTTGATACTTCACGCAGAGGCAAAGAAGGATGATCCGAAGGATTTTCAGGAATATTGTGAATTTCAGGAAAAGTATAACAGCTTAAAGGCTGACGAGAGGGTGTTAGACCGATTATTTGAGAAAACCCGTCACGCTAAAGAGATTGACGCTGTTGCGACAGCACTGGTGGAAGCATTTATCAGTAATCTTGAGGGCAAGGGTGATTTGGATAAGGCGGCAGCCACAATAGCAGAAGGAATAAAGGATTACAGTACAGATAAGAGGGGAAGGTGAGCGTATGGCAGATAAAATCCACTGTATCAGAAAAACGCTCCGTCTTATGCCGCAGGAGGCAGAAATGCTTGCGAAAAAGGCAGGGGAGAGCGGAATGTGTGAAGCAGATTATTTAAGGCTGCTCATCAGCCAGAAACCCAATGATTACCCAGAAGTCAGGAAACTCTTAAAAGAGCTTATCAATGAAGTGAACCGTATTGGAATCAATATCAATCAGATTGTATTCAATAACAATGCAGGACTTTATTCCAAAGAGGATAAGACACAGCTTGTTGCCTATATGCGTAAACTTAATCAGAAAGTAAATGAGGCGGTGGTGCAGATTGGCAATCAGTAAAATCCTTAATATGAAAGACTGTGGAGGACATTTTTACGGAAAACACTTAAAGAGGGCACTTGATTATGTGATTAACCCTGAGAAAACGCAGGACGGCAGACTGGTGGGTGCAATAAACTGTCAGGTCGATACCGCATTTGAACAGATGAAGGAAACCAAGCGTAAGTTTGGCAAGATTGACAAGCGGCAGGGGTATCATATCATACTTTCCTTTAAGGAAAATGAAGTGAACCCGGATACGGCATTTGAGATTACACAGAAATTTGTGCAGGAATATCTTGGCAGGTCATACGAAGCGGTGTTTGTGGTACACGATAATACAGCCCACGTTCATTCCCATATCGTATTTAACAGCGTGAGCTTTGTGGACGGTAAAAAGTACCGCTACGAAAAAGGGGACTGGGCAAAGTATATCCAGCCTATCACGAACAGGCTGTGTCAGGAATACGGACTCTCCATTATTGATGTAGATGATGAGAAGAAGGAGAGGCAGCACGAAGGCTATAAGGACTGGAGTGATTACAGGGAGGGCAATTTTGTATGGTCAGATATGATAAAAAGAGACTCGGATGCCTGTATTTTGCAGGCGAAAGACTATGAGGAATTTCTCGAACTGCTGTCTGAAAAGGGATACCAGATGAAGCAGGGAAAATATCTGGCAATCAAGCCACAGGGTATGACAAGGTTCAGAAGGTGCAAATCTCTTGGGGATATGTACTGTGAGGAAGCAATCCGGGACAGGATTGTAAAAGAGGATATTGCATTTTATAAGAGTAAACAGGAGATACCGAAAGTTTCCATTGTAAAGTGCAAAGTTAAAAGATACCGCAGGGCAGGCTTGTCAGGACTTCAGAAAAAGTATTATGCGAAGTTGTACCGTGTGGGGAAACTTAAAAAAAGACCATACAGTCAGGTATGGAAGTACAAGGAGGATATCCGTAAAATGCACAAGCTGCAGGAGCAGTATTTGTTCCTTGCAAGGCATAATATCCATTCAGCGGAAGAACTTGTGGGGACGATAGATTCTCTTACGGATAAGAAAAAAGAGACATCGGCAGAAAAGAGCCGGGTTTATAAAGCAAGGGAAAGGAACAGGGAACTTTTTGCTGCGGCTGATGAGATGGAAACTCTAAAGCCAGCAGAGCAGTCATACAGGCTTGGGGATACCTTCTTTGAAGATGAGCATAGAAAGTGGGTGGCATTAGAGCAGGAATTACAGGCACAGGGATATTCACTTGAGGAAGTGCAGGCTTTAAGAAAGCACTATAAGAATGAGTATTCGCAGGTGTGTGCGAAAGAAAAGGTTGTATTCCGGGAACTGAATATGGGTAAGGCAATATTAAACAGCATTATTCCGGACAGTATTTCCGATGGAAAAAAGACAGAATACAACAGGGAGATTATAAGAGACAGAAAGGAGCAGCCAGTACGATAGGCTGTTTTTTTAATGCAGTTAGGAGGAGCATATGGAACAAAATCTGAATGACAAGCCATTAAGCAATATGCAGATTACCAGATATATTGAGGCATTGAAAAAGGAAATGAATTTCGATGATGAGGTGTACGGGCTTGTAAAAAGCGACCTTGAGGACGGACTTACACAGGAACAGACGGAAAAGTATCTGGATAAGAATTTTAACATCGGACAGATGAAAGTGTTATCGGAAGGGCTGCATAAGGGTATTCCAGAGGAACTTTTTAATATTCTTCACAACAATAAACTCTCCGGCAATCAGATGAAGGTATCACTGGAATTTTATGAAAAGGGAGTTCCGGTGGAAACCATACAGGAAGCTGTGACAAGGGGAGAAAAGCCCATTGTGATGAGAAGACTGTATGAGGAAGTTCTTGTGCAGTTATCAAAGGCAAAAGAGCAGTATCCGCAGGACTCGGAGTATGTGAAAGAGCTGATTGCACAGATGGAAATGGTAGTGAAGAAAATCAACTATCAGGAGGAAAGGTACGATGCCCTGAATAAAAAGTTATCCGATGTTGAGGTATTAAAGGAAGATAAGGAAGTCACAGAAAGGCTCGTAAAGGAAAATGAGGACAAGGATGGCATTATCAGCCACCAGCAGGACGAACTTAATAAGGCAAGCAGCACGATTGCCCGATTAAGGGATAACATTGAGCATAAGGAAAAGGAGATGGAGCGTATGAGAGACAGGATAGAATCTCTTGAGGACAAGATTATGAGTGTGGCTTCACAACAACAGAAAGCCACGGAAACAGAGGAAAAGGCAGAACCGTCAGAGGCGGTGGAAGCCAATGATGATAAGGAGACAGCAAAAACACTGGCAGATACGCAGCCTATACCTTCTCCTGTGTACAATGGAATACCTGTGTATTATCAGATACCTGTTACGGACTCTGCCGGGCGTGTAATCCAGCACCTTCCGGTTGAGCGTACAGAAAGAAAATCCAATGGCGGTATTGCGGCACTTTTTGCCAGACTTTCATTCAAAAAGAAGTCAAGAGTCGACATTGTAAAGCTGGTTGCAAGCGGTGATCTTGTGCCTGCACAGCTTGTCCAGATAAAGAGTGCCATAGAAAAGGGACTTACGGAAGGGCAGCTTGTGGAGCTTATCAATAATAATGTTTCAGCGGAAAAGATGAAAGAGATTATTGAGATTGCCGTGCTTGAAAACAGTATGGCAGATTAGGAGGTACTTATGAATTTAGCAGTAGTCAATGAGGCGGTAACAGGGATGAACGGTGTGGAACACGAGTTCACGGAAGAAGAAAAGAACTTTGTAGTGCAGTTTGCTTTCCGAAGCGGAAACAAGGAAGATACGATTTCCCTGATTGAAGCTCTGGCACATTCCACAGACAAGGCAGAGTCAGACGAGATTATGGTCACATACAGGTCAAAGTATGATATGAAGCCTGTGTGGGTGGAACAGGCTGAAAACCTGCTTGTGGCACTTGAGATGTACCGCATAGAGGAGGAAAAAGCAATCAGTCATCTGTCTGATATTTTAACTGCGTATGGCATTGATGTATCAGCAGAGGAAATCCGCAATACAAAGCCGGAAGAAATAAGAACAACAATAAGAGAGAAAGCGGAGGTGCGATAATGGCAGAGGAAATTCAGGAAGCGGTACAGATTATCCGTGTCGCATATGACGGAATAGAGATTGCTATGAAAGTAGGCAGTGGCGGTATTGCCGCTATGCAGAAGGCAATCGACTTTTTAAAGGGAATGCTTGATTATGAGAAGTCATTGGGAAAGACATCTATGAGAAAGCTGCTCTTAAAGGGCGGGGATTTGCAGGTGTTACAGTTTAAAACGGAAGATAAGAGAAAAGTTGAGAAAATGGCAAAGAAATATGGAATTTTATATTCGGTTCTTCCGGACTGTAACAAGGCAGACGGTATGAGTGAGGTTATCTTTCATACAGAGGCAGTTCCCCGTGTGAATATGATGATACAGAAGCTGAAATTTGGCAGGATTGCCACATTTGATGACTATCTGAAGAATGGAGATGAAAAGTCCCTCGGCAAGCTGATGGATTTTTTAAGGAAACAGCAGGGAAACGAGAAAAGCCACACGGTAGAAGGGAATAAGGTCAATTCCTCCATAGACGGACTCATTGAAAAAGTGGGAATGTTTGCTATGGAAAAACAGGCTATCAGTGTGGATCAGGTCAAGGAGAATTTCAGTATCAATGGTGAGCAGGCAGAAAATGTAATAAAACAGCTTGAGACAATCGGGGTGCTTGGCGGTAAGAGTGAGGACGGTACTCATAAGGTAATGATGGATAAGGAGGCTTTCATCAACCGTATCAGAGGGTATCAGAGCCTTGCGGACAGAATGAGGGCAATATCCGCCTCAAAGAATACGAACCTGTCAGATGTCACAATCAGCAAGACACTTATTGCAGAAGAAAATGACCACGCAGTAAAGACCAGAGTTCCGGGGACTTGGGGCAAGGATGTCAGATATGTGTGGCTGCGTAAGGAGAACAATTCCTTGATACCAGCAAGGATTACAAACTCTATGATGAGCAGAACCGTGTGGTAACTACGAAAAAGGGAGACGAACTTTATACGCATTATGATAAGGTGGAATCATCTGTCAGGGAGCGATATGAAAAAGTTCAGAAGGAACAGAAAAAGAACACAAAGAAGAAAACGGTTACTACCAGAAAAGCGAGGTAGCAGCCTATGCAGACAACGAAGAAGAAACCGTCACTGATATTTATTTTGGTGGGTGCAGTGTTATCCGGGTATCTTGGTTATCTGATAAATGGAGCGTGGGTAGAGGGAATAGCCTTTAATGACTTTATGAACAGGTTCAATGAAGTGTGTGCAGTTCCTTTTGCTAACTATTACAATTCAAATACAGTAAAAGCAGTAGCCATTGCATTAGGTATCTATGCAATGGCTATTCTTATGTATTACACGAGCCAGAGAAACTATATGCCCGGCAAAGAATATGGTACGGCAAGATTTGAAAATCCGAAGCAGGTCAATAAGATACTGGCGGATAAAGACGAGAATTTCAACCGAATACTCAGTCAGAATGTGAAGATGTCGCTGGATTTCAGGAGGCTGAAGCTCAATGGAAATATTCTTATCTGTGGCGGTTCCGGAGCAGGAAAGACCTTTTATGAAGTAAAACCGAATCTTATGCAGATGCCCCATAGCTGTTCGTTTATCTGTACCGATCCGAAGGGCGAGATATTAAGAAGCTGCGGGCAGATGTTAAAGGATAATGGGTACAATGTAAAAGTCATCAATCTTTTGGAAATGGATAAGTCAGACTGTTACAATCCGTTTTCCTATATCAGAGAGGAAACCGATGTGGTAAAGCTGATTACCAATCTTATCAGTAATACTACACCAAAAGGCTCAACACCGAGTGATCCGTTCTGGGAGAAAGCGGAAGGGTTGTTCTTACAGGCAGCTGCTTGGAGAAGCAGAGGTCAAGGAACCGGGAAAGGCTTCAAAGCTGGATGTCCGTATGAAGTTTTTAGAGGAGAGTTCGCCGCTTGGAGCAAACCACCCTGCGGTCAAACAGTATAACAAATGTATGAGAGGTGCGGGCGATACAGTTCGTTCTATTATTATCAGTGCAAACTCAAGACTTGCATTTCTTGAGAATAAGCAGGTTTTACGCCTGCTCTCCAAAGATGAACTGAACCTGTCTGATATCGGTATTGGAGTCAATAGTGATAAATCCTATAACTTCATTATCGGTATGTTATACACACAGATATTTCAGGAATTGTACTATCAGGCAGACTTTAACTGCGGTGGCAGACTGCCAATCCACGTTACCTTTATGTTAGACGAATTTGCGAATGTCGCATTGCCCGATGACTTCTGTTCATTGTTATCGACAATGCGAAGCAGGGAGATTTCAAGTATTATCATCATTCAGAACTTTGCCCAGTTAAAGGCACTTTTTAAAGATACTTGGGAGACAATCCCCGGCAATTGCGATACTTTCATTTATCTTGGCGGAAATGAGCAGAGTACGCACAAGTATGTTTCGGATCTTTTGGGTAAAGGCACGATTGATAAAAAATCAAGCGGAGAGACAAAGGGCAGACAGGGAAGCTCATCAAGGAATTATGATGTTTTAGGCAGGGAACTG